>OMJJ01000339.1 GCA_900299305.1 bacterium
CGGGTTGGTTGCTGTTTTGTGTGGTAAACTACGCTCCTAGCCGTTACTATGTTCTTGTATATCCTGCAATGGCAACACTCTCCGCCGTCAGTCTGGTATACTTTAAGGACTTGTGGGAGGTACTCCTCTCTCGAAGATTGGTGCGTAGCCTGTTGGCAGGCTTTTTTACCTATCAAGGGGCACTGCTGGTGTGGGAGTGGCTACACCGCGCACCAAGTTCCTTGCCAACTGTTGTTGCGCTCTGTGTGCTAATGGGGGTGTTCCTTTTACCTACCGCGCCCACTTATGACCACTACGCTCTGCGCCCATTGGGAAGTGCTTCGATGGTACTCCTCCTTTTGTGGTGCGCTGTGAATGGGGGATGGTATGTGGACTGGTGGCGTAATCTACGCTATACCCATATTGGGGCGAGTAACTGGCTAGGGCAAAATCTTCCGCCCAACAGTGTGTTGATAGGCGACTGTGCGCCGGGTTTATGCGTTACAAATCGGTTACGGTGCGTGAATGTGATACCCGATTTATGTAACGACAAAGAGACCCTAGATAGATGGAAGGGGTCTCCTATCTATATCGCGATACTGGATGGAAGCGCGAAAGAGGTGTGGTGGCTAGAACACTATCCAAAGGCGGTTGCCAATGAGAACCGTATCACGCTCTTCGCGCCGTTGGTTAGCCATACCGTAGGAGTCTATCGTGTCGATGCAGTGCGGTGAACTGGTTCGCGCCCTAGAGATGATGAAAACACACGTGCAGAGAGTCTCTCCCGACGCAACTTTGCGGGAAGCGGTGGACTTGATGGACTTGTATCAAGTGTCTGCCTTGCCTGTTGTATCGGAAGAGGGTACACTGGTAGGCGTAGTTACCGAGCGAGATGTGGTAGACTCACTATACACTTTAGAGGGTACTATTACCCCAGAGGCATTTACCACGTGGGGAAGGGCAGGGCAGAGGCTGGTAGGTGAGATAATGACTAGCCCCCCGCTTTTCGTGACGGAAGAGGCGGAGGTTCGTGTTGCAACGATACAGATGCTGGAACACGATCTGAAACGTATTCCCGTTGTAAATGGCTCGATGGAGGTTATTGGAGTGTTGAACCGTGTAGATGTGCTACAAGCACTCTTTGAGGGTCAACTCTAGGAGTTGTTGCCATGCCGCTGGTCTCCCCTTATGTTTTGAAAACCGCGCTGGAAGGCACAGGATGCTTTTTGGTGGATGGGGGCATGGGGTCGGAGTTACTGGCACAAGGAGTTCCTCCAAATGGGATACTACCGGCAAACCGGCTCTATCCCGAAAAAGTGAGTGAGATACATGAGAGATATTTGCAGTCAGGGGCGCGAATTTTAACGGCAAACACCTTTGGGTACTGCGATGGCGACCCCATTGCGGAGTACGTGCGTGAAGGGGCGTTTCTTGCTGAACAGACCGCACACTTTAGCCACTTGCCAGCCTGTGTTTGGCTCTCGCTGACCACCTCGTTTATTCGTAACGAGCGTGAGGCGATACCTAGCCTTGTGAGGCATAGAGCGGTAGTCATTGAGACCTGTACCTCTCTTGCCCACGCGGTAGAGGCGGCAGAGATTGTTCGGGCGGCAGAACCGGCGTTTCTTGCGGTGTCGTTTCATTTTAAGTCGGATAGCGTGATACCCGACGGTTCAGATGTAGACGACGTTTTGCGGGACATAGCGACGGTAGAGATAGACGCTTTGGGGGCAAACTGCGGTGATAACCCCGAAAAGTTTATTGGGGTGATGGCGCGGATGCGGCTTGCTACCGATTTGCCGCTACTGGTTCAGCCGTCGGCAGGAATACCAAAGAGTTCGGCGGTGGAGCGGTGGCAGTATCCGGTACAACCGTCACGATTTGCAGGGGTGGCAAAAACCTTCCTTGCACTGGGGGTACGTTTTGTAGGCGGATGCTGTGGAACCACGCCCGCCCATATTCGAGCAGTATACGACTTCTGTTTTCGGGAGGCTAACGAGGCTATATGATGAAACTACGACGACAATCTTTTCTTTTAGGTGCAGTTCTTTTCGGGGCTCTGCTGGGCGGCTACGGCTGTAAAGACAAGGCAGAGAGTCCGAGCGGAGGCGGTAGCGGCGACAAACCGGGAACCAAAACCGAAACCACCACCGAAAGTAAGGGCAACTCTGTTACTGGAGATACCATTAAGATAGGGGAGTACGGTTCGATGACCGGCGATAACTCCACCTTTGGTATCAGTACCGATAGAGGGATTAAACTCGCTATCGAAGAGGCAAACGCCGCAGGGGGGATTCAGGGCAAGAAGATAGAGCTGGTTTCGGAAGACGATGCCAGTAAAGCCGAACAGGCTAAGACGGTAGTGCAGAAACTGGTGAGTAGTGACAAGGTTGTTGCCGTAATTGGTGAGGTAGCGAGTAGCCGTAGTATGATGGCGGCTCCTATCTGTCAGGGGGCGAAAGTGCCCATGGTTAGCCCCTCGTCTACCAACCCCGAAGTGACCCGAAAAGGCGACTACATCTTCCGCGTCTGTTTTACCGACGATTTTCAGGCGGTGGTGGCGGCACAGTTCGCCTTCGACCAAGGCTTTAAGAACGTAGCGATCTTTACCGATGTGAAAAGTGACTACTCCAAAGCTTTTGGGGAGTTGTTTGGTAAGAAGTTCAAATCGCTTGGCGGCAAAATCGCCAGTGAACCGACCTATCAGTCGGGAGATGTGGACTTTAAGGCGCAACTCGCGACCATTAAAGGCTCTAACCCTGATGCCGTTCTCATTCCCGGCTACTATACCGAAGTGGGAACCATTGCGCGGCAAGCACGTGAAGTAGGCGTGTCGATTCCGCTTATCGGCGGTGACGGTTGGGAGTCTGACCAACTGGTTCCCGGTGCAGGTACGGCTTTGGAAGGTTGTTTCTTTACCAACCACTACTTTGTACATGATGGCACTGTGGAACCGCACGTACAGAAGTTTTTGGATGCCTTCAGTAAGGCGTACCCCGGCAAGAAGCCTGGTGCGCTCGATGCTTTGGGCTACGATGCCGCAAGAGTGATTATTGAGGGATTGCGAAAAGCAAAGACGCTAGACAGCGTTGCCCTCCGTGACGCGATTGCTGACACAAAAGATTATCAGGGTATCTCTGGGAAAATCACGCTAGACAAAGAGCGCAACGCACGCAAAGAGGCGTTAGTACTGAAGATAGCGGGAAAAGAGTTCAAGCCCTTTAAGACCTACAAGCCGGAGCAGGTCGGTCTTTAATGCAGGAATTCGTTCAGAACCTTATCTATGGAGTGGAGACGGGGGCAATCTATGCGCTGATTGCCCTCGGATACACGATGGTCTACGGTGTACTACGGCTTATCAACTTCGCGCACGGCGACGTGTATATGATAGGCGCGTTCGTCGGTTTTTTTGCCTGTACTCAGTGGCTTCCCTTCAAAGACCTCTCGCAGCACCCTGAAGCCGCTACCCTAAATGTGTTGCTAGCGATAGTCACACTGTTTTTGGCTATGCTGATATGTGCGCTGCTAGGTATCGTGATAGAGCGGTTTGCCTATCGCCCTTTGCGAAACGGATTTCGTAACGCAGACGCACATTTTTGGGGCTTTGTTGCCGCACTTCCGCTAACCGCTTTTGTCGGTGCAATGACGACTACCAAGAGGCAAGGCGCATTTTTGGCGGTGGGGGTTATCGTCGGGTTTGCGTTGCGCCCCGCAATGGCGTATCTCTCCAAAAAGATAAAGCCCTCTTCCTCTCGCCTTAACGCCCTCATAACCGCGATTGGGGTCTCTTTGGTATTAGAGAACGGCGGTATCAATGTATTTGGTGCAGACCCCAAGTTTATCCCCGACATTCTTCCCAAACGTCAGATTAGCCTCCTCGGTATTGAGTTTGATAGTAGCCGTGTCGTTATTTTGATTGTTGCAGCGGTTTTGATGGCAACCTTGCGCTACATTGTCCTGTATACCCGACCCGGCAAGGCGATGCGTGCCATCTCTCACGACATAGATGCCGCCAAACTCATGGGTATCAATACCGATAGAGTAATCGCCTTTACCTTTGCGTTGGGGGCATCGTTGGCAGGGGCAGGAGGCTTTATGGTTGCCGCCTTTACCAATATCAAAGTGGTTCCGTTGTTTGGCTTGCAACCGGGCTTGAAGGCGTTTGTTGCGGCGGTTTTGGGCGGTGCAGGAAACATACCCGGCGCGGCACTTGGTGGGCTTATCATGGGAGTAGTCGAGTCGCTAGTCGCCTCCAAGTACCCTCAATGGCGCGACGCGGTTGCGTTTATTCTCCTCATTGTCATTCTTTTGGTTCGCCCTGCGGGGTTGCTGGGCAAAAATACGGCGGAAAAGGTTTAGACGACTATGCGCTGGATTTTAGGGCGAATAGGGCTTTTTGCGGTGACGTGTGCAGTACTGCTCGCCGTCAACCGTGTGGTGACAGACAACATTCGGGTGGATATTGTCTCGCTACTGGTTTTGTGTGGGCTATACGCCACGCTTGCTGTTAGCCTGAACCTCATTAACGGTATAACAGGGCAGTTCTCGATTGGTCATGCTGGGTTTTATGCGGTGGGGGCGTATGTGGGTGGTGCATGGACAATGCTCATGCGTCCTGCCCTAGAGAAGTCCCTTCCCATACTACACACAGGTACACAAATCGGCGACCACCTGAACCTGCTGATTGCGCTGGTTTTAGGTACGGTGTGTGCGGGGCTTACGGGGCTGTTGGTTGGGTTGCCCTCACTACGCTTGCGGGGTGACTACCTTGCTATCGTAACGCTTGGCTTTGGTGAGGTTATCCGTATCGTTATCTTGAACACGGATGCAGTGGGCGGACCGAGGGGGTTTACTCCCATCACGGAACTGGTCAATAATCACGGTATCCCACTGTTTTGGGTGTACGGTCTGCTGGTCGTCGTCGTTCTCTTCTCGCGTAACCTACTCAAGTCGGCGCAAGGTCTGAAGTTTCTCGCTGTTCGAGAGGACGAGATAGCCGCGGATGCTATGGGGGTCAACACCACAAAGGTAAAAGTGACCGCTTTTGTGATAGGCTCCGCGTTTGCGGGGGCGGCGGGAGTTCTCTACGCGCACTGCCAAACGGGCATTACCCCCGACTCCTTCGATATGAACACCTCTATCATCATTACCACGATGGTAGTGCTGGGGGGTACGGGAAGCATTTCCGGGTCGCTACTCGCGGGTATGGTGCTAACCGCCCTGCCGGAACTGTTACGTAACGACTTCATCAAAGAGTACCGCATGGTGATTTTCTCCACGCTCTTGGTAGTCTTTATGCTCACGCGCCCACAAGGGATTTTCGGACATCGTGAAATCGCCCTGCCACGCTTTTTACGCCGACTGGGTAAGAAGGGAGAGAGCACACCTTGAGCCAGAACGGACTCCTCTCTATTAGTAACGTAACGATGCGCTTTGGTGGGCTTGCGGCAGTAAGCGATGTCAATATCCATGTAGCGCAAGGCGAACTGGTCGGCTTGATTGGTCCGAACGGTGCAGGAAAGACCACGCTGTTCAACCTGATGACGGGGGTCTATACCCCTACTGAGGGAAGCGTGTCGTTTTTGTCGGAGACTCTGAACGGGCGCAAGCCCTACGAGATTGTGCGCTCTGGGATGTCGAGAACGTTTCAGAATATCCGCCTGTTTCGGGAACTGACGGCTTTGGAGAACGTGAAGGTCGCCGCGAACATGAGGAACGAAACTTCCTTGTTAAGTGCCGTTTTTCGTACTCCCCACCTGTTACGAAATGATGACGAAATCGACAATTTTTCGCGAAACCTGCTAGAGCAGATGGACTTGGCAGATGTTGCGGATACGCGCTCTGGAGACCTACCCTACGGCTTGCAACGCCGTTTGGAGATAGCCCGCGCCCTCGCAACTAAGCCTAAACTCCTCTTGCTAGACGAACCTGCCGCGGGTATGAACCCCCAAGAGAAGGTTCAACTGATGGACTTGATACGGCAGATACGGGAACGTTTCTCTCTCACCATCCTGCTTATCGAACACGACATGAAACTGGTGATGGGGATTTGTGAGCGTATCTATGTGCTAGAGTATGGGAAACTGATTGCAGAGGGTAAGCCCGAAGAGATTCGGAAGAACCCGAAAGTTATTGCCGCCTACTTGGGCGAAGAGGTGGAGTAAAGAGTTTTGCTAGTTATTCAAGACCTACACGTCTACTATGGTGCGATACGCGCCCTCGATGGCATTTCACTAACGGTGAACGAAGGCGAAATCGTAACGATGATTGGCGCAAATGGGGCAGGGAAGAGTACCACTATCCGAACGATTTCGGTACTGGTGCGCCCTCGTTCCGGCGCGGCGATGTTTGAGGGCAAGGCGTTGCATACGCTTCCCGCGCACGAAATCGTAACGCTAGGGGTAAGCCAGTCTCCGGAAGGTCGGCGTGTGTTTGCAAATATGTCGGTGCGTGAGAATCTGGAGTTGGGTGCTTACGTTCACCACAAGAAAAAAGCGCAGATTCAAGAGGATATGGATAAGGCGTTTGCCCTGTTTCCCCGTTTGAAGGAGCGTGAGAATCAGTCTGCGGGTACGCTTTCGGGTGGAGAACAGCAGATGCTTGCGATTGGAAGGGCATTGATGTCGCGTCCTCGCCTGTTGCTACTGGATGAGCCTTCGTTGGGGCTTGCGCCGTTTTTGGTGCAGACGATATTCCAGATTATCCAAGACATCAACAAGACGGGGGTAACAATCCTCCTTGTAGAGCAGAACGCGAATCAGGCTTTGCGTGTGGCACATCGGGGTTACGTGCTGGAGACGGGTCGGGTGGTGCTTGCGGATACCGCGCAGAACCTGCTGAGTAACGACTCGGTACGGCAGGCGTATTTGGGGGAGTAGGGGACGCACCCCATCCGCATTGAAGGTTACTGTTCGCTCGTAGTCAGGTTTTAACCCCTTTCCAACCTTTCCCCTTCGTAAGAGGAAAGACCACTGCACTACTAATAAAAGGCTTGCTACCTCTTAAAACTGAGCAATAAAGAGTGCATTGCAAGTCTCCCCTTGTTTTTAAGGGGGAGATTTAGAGGGGGTGGTCTGAAACCTCACAACGCACTGTACAGTTCCCATAGAGAGAATTTGCCAATGGACGATTTTTGGAAGATACTCGGCTGGAGCGGCTTGGGTCTTTTTGTGATTCATTCTGGTATGAAGCCTTGGGCGCAACATAACGCCAAGCGTCAGGTACGGGAGTCGTTTTTTGGGGGTGAGGTTCGTGCGTCCGTGCAGTCTCAGGGTATTTTTGGTATGTTTACGAATGATGTTCATTCCGTAGATATTATCGGACATAGTGTAAAGGTTGACAGCCTTCCGTTTGAACTCCACCCGAAAAGTGGTTGGAAGGGACGTATACACCACCTACGCCTTCATCTTCGCGATTTTCAGATGGCGGGGCTACCCGTTTCACGTATGGTGGGGGAGGTATTTGACGCGAAGTACGATTTGGGATATGCGTTCAATAAGAGAAGGCTCTTTCTGCGCTCTGCGGAGCCGGGAACTGCTTCCGTCTACCTGACTGCGGATAACGCGCTGTTTTTCATCCAAAGGAAGTTCAAAGAGTACTTGCAAGAGGGGACAGTCTCCTTGTTGAATGGGAGGGTGGTGCTTTCTGGAAAGTACCGACTCTTTGGTAGATACACGCCGTTTTATGCGTCGGGGCGGTTGCGGGTTCGAGAGGGGAGATATATCGACCTTGTGGAGCCTACTGCGTTTATGCAGGACAGCCTACTGCCCCCCTCTTTGATGACGAAAGTACTAGAGCAGCTAAACCCTGTTGTGGATGTAGCCTCTGACCTTCACTTACAAGGGATATTTACTCCCACCTCTCTGGACATTGCTAACGACGTTGTGCGCGTAGATGGAAAATTAACCGTTCCTCTTGCCGATACGCACCGTTCCTTGTTTTCAACGAAAGAGTAAGACTTATGAGCGACACCTTACGAAAAACACCTCTCCACTCTGCCCACATCGTCCTCTCTGCCCGTATGGTAGACTTTGCTGGTTGGGATATGCCGGTACTCTATACGGGAATTTTGGAGGAGGCGCGCGCCGTGCGTTCGGGAGTTGGGCTGTTCGATATTAGCCACATGGGGCGTATCCGTCTCTTTGGTGAGGGAACCACTGCCCTTCTACAACAACTCACTACCAACAATGTGGAGGCTCTGCAAGCCTCTCAAGCGCAGTACAGCCTGCTTACCAATCCCGAAGGCGGGGTTATCGACGATATTATTGTCTATCGGGTAGGGGCAGAAGAGTACTATGTGGTTATCAACGCAAGCAATACGGATAAGGACATCGCTTGGATACAGCAACACCTTCCTACTACGGTTACGTTAGAGGACTGGAGCGCACGTACCGCCATGATTGCGGTTCAGGGTAAAAATGCTCCCCAACTGGTGAGCGACCTTGCGGGTATTCCTAGCCTACTAGACTTAACACGGTTTCAGTATGTTCAAGGTACGTTCTTGGGAGCGAGTACGATATTTTGCCGCACGGGATACACAGGGGAAGACGGTTTTGAGATTATCGTCCCTGCTAACGACGCGGAGAAGATTTGGAATGCTCTGGTTGATGCGGGGGGAGTACCGTGCGGACTAGGCGCGAGGGATGCGCTTCGTATTGAGGCGGGCTACCCACTGTACGGGCATGAGATAGACGACACCACCACGCCCGTAGAAGCGGGACTGATGTGGGTAGTCGATTTGAATAAACCTGCCTTTACGGGGCATGAACCTATTCGCGCAGTGAAGCAAGTAGGAGCATCGCGCCGACTGGTTGGGCTAACGCTTCCTAGCGAGAGGCTTGTACCGCGACAAGGCTTTAACGTCTTCTCTGGGGACACCCTTGTAGGTCAGGTGACGAGCGGTGTGTTTTCTCCCATTCGCAACCACAGTGTGGCGATGGGATATGTGGCGAAGGAGTTTGCGAAGACGGGAACTCCTCTTGAGGTTGAGATACGTAACAAACGGGCAAAAGCAACCGTGATTCCCAAAAAGAACCTATTACAAGACCCATAAGGTCGATTAGAGAGGACACAACAACATGGCACAGAACATACCTGCCGATTTGAAGTACACGAAGTCGCACGAGTGGGTGCGCGTTGAGGGCGATGTGGTGGTAATTGGTATTACCGACCACGCACAGGACTCTCTGGGGGATATTGTCTATCTGGATTTACCGGAAGCGGGACGTGTGCTTGCAAAAGAGGACACCTTTGGAGAGGTAGAGTCGGTGAAGGCGGTTTCGGAACTGTACAGCCCTGTCTCTGGAGAGGTGGTGGAGGCGAATACGGGTATTCAGGATAGTACCGAAGTGGTGAACACCGACCCATACGAAGGTGGTTGGCTTATTAAGGTGCGCCTCAGTGACCCCAGCGAGGTAGAGGCACTTCTCTCTGCGGAAGAGTATGGGGCGGTGGCAGACGCGGAAGGACACTAAAGCGTGGCATACATTAGTAATACGAACGAAGACCGCGCCGAGATGCTTTCTGCTATGGGGTTTACCTCGTTTGATGCGTTGTTGGCTCCTCTCCCTCCTGCGATACGGTATCAGGGCGAACTGAATATCCCAACAGCATTAGACGAGGGGGGCGTACTCCGAAGGCTACAGCAACTCGCCGCGAAGAATGTAGACCTAGAGTCGCATTTGTGCTTTTTGGGTGCAGGGATTTACGACCATTTCCGCCCTGTTGTGGTGGGGATGTTGGCGGTACGTGGAGAGTTCGCAACTGCCTATACGCCCTATCAGCCAGAAGTTAGCCAAGGGACGCTACAGGCGATATACGAGTATCAGACACTTATCTGCGGCTTGACGAACATGGATATATCGAATGCCTCGATGTACGACGGCGCAACAGGGCTTGCAGAGGCGGCTCTTATGGCGACCAGTATCTTGAACCGCGGGGATATTGTGGTGTCGGGGGCGGTGAACCCACTCTATCGTCAGGTGATACAGACCTACGCCAACGTGACCGGCTATCGGGTGGTAGAAGTCCCGACTGCGGAGGGTGTTACCGACACAGAACGGCTTTCCGAAATCGTAAACTCTCAGACCGCCTGTGTTGTCTTCCAACAGCCTAACTTCTTTGGCAACCTAGAGGATGTAGAGACCCTTACAGAGACGGCACACAAGGCGGGGGCGTTGGCTATCTCAGCGGTAGACCCTATCTCGTTGGGGCTTTTGAAGCCGCCCGGAGACTATGGGGTGGATATTGTGTTAGGAGAAGGTCAGTCACTGGGTAATGCGATGGGCTTTGGCGGTCCTTTACTCGGTTTTTTTGCGTGTAATAAGCGGTTTGTACGTAGTTTTCCGGGCAGAATTGTGGGCGCGACGCAGGACTCGCAAGGTCGGCGCGGCTACACTATGACGCTTCGCACTCGTGAGCAGGATATTCGGCGCGAGAAGGCGACCAGTAATATCTGCACCAATCAGGCTCTGCTGGCGTTGTGCGCGACTATCTACCTATGCGAACTGGGTAAAACAGGACTGCGCCATGTAGCCGATTTATCGCTACAAAAAGCGCACTACGCCTTCCAACAACTGTGTGCGATTGAGGGGGTGAAGCCGCTGTTTCCCAATGCGAAGTTCTTCAAGGAGTTTGCCCTCTCGTTGCCGGTTTCGCCGAGTGAGCTGAATACGTCGCTACTGCAATCGAAAATTGTGGGCGGGCTGGATTTGGGGGCTTACTACCCTGAGTTTGCGGGTTCGTCTCTGTTTTGTGTTACGGAGACTAAGACGAAAGCCGGTATAGACGCGCTGGTTTCTGCCACAGAGGGCGTAGTGAAAGGAGGCAAGGCATGAGCAAAGATACCAGAGAGCCGCTTATCTTCGATGTGAGCCGTCCGGGAAGAGTTGCCGCTAACCTGCTTCCAAAGTGTGACGTGCCGTACCAGTCGCCTTCAGAACTGCTTGGCGCGGAGAGTTTGCGCGAGAAACTTCCGCTACCAGAGGTCTCTGAGTTGGATGTCGTGCGCCACTTTACGCACCTCTCCCAACGGAACTACTCGATTGATGCCGGTTTCTATCCGTTGGGTTCCTGCACCATGAAGTACAACCCCAAAATCAATGAGAAGACGGCGGGACTACCGGGATTTGCGGCTCTGCACCCGCTACAGCCGCAGGAGACCGTGCAAGGGGCGTTGGAACTTATCTACGAACTACAGAAGATGCTTGCCGAAATCTGCGGTATGAAAGCGACCACGCTACAGCCTTCCGCAGGGGCGCATGGCGAACTGCTTGCGATGATGATGGTACAGGCGTACCACGCAGAGCGCGGTGATACCCAACGCAATATCGTGGTGATACCGGACTCGGCGCACGGAACCAATCCTGCGAGTGCCGCGCGTTGCGGCTTCAAAGTGAAGGGGATACCCTCGAATGAAAAGGGGTGTACCGACCTTGCAGGTTTGGAGAAGGCATTAGAGGGTGGGAACGTCGCTGCTCTGATGCTTACTAATCCCAACACGGTGGGGCTTTTCGAGAGCGATATTCAGCAGATATGCCAGATGGTTCACGATGCGGGGGGGCTTGTCTACTGTGACGGGGCGAATATGAACGCGATGCTCGGCTTGACTCGTCCCGGTGACATGGGCTTCGATGTGATGCACTTTAATCTGCACAAGACCTTTAGCACTCCTCACGGCGGCGGTGGCCCAGGATGCGGCGCGGTAAGCGTTCAGGCGAACTTGGAGCCGTACCTTCCTGTACCAACCGTAGAGAAAGAGGGCGATACCTTCCGCTGGAAGTTCGATAACTCCAAGTCTGTTGGGAAAGTTCACTCGTTTTATGGGGCGTTTCTGATTGCGGTTCGTGCCTATACCTATATCCTCAGTTTAGGAAAAGAGGGGCTACGCTCTGCGAGTGAGAACGCGCTTATCAATGCGAACTATATTCGGGCGCGGCTCGCTGACTACTACGATGTGGCGTACAATGCACCTATCTGTATGCACGAGGTGGTGTTTTCGGCAAACAGGCAGAAGCGTGAGGGGGATGTTCGGGCGATGGATATATCGAAGCGGCTGATGGACTATGGGTTCCACCCTCCAACGAACTACTTTCCGCTGATTGTTCCAGAGGCACTGATGATAGAGCCGACCGAGACGGAGAGCAAGCAGACTATCGACTCGTTTATCGAGGCGATGATAGCGATAGCGAAGGAGACACAGGAGAACCCCGAAATTGTGCGAACTGCACCGCACACGACACTGGTCTCCCGTTTAGACGAGACAATGGCGGTGAAGAACCTCGACTTGAGGTATGCCCCGCTGTTTGAGGAGTAACAGGATGGAGGAGGGAAAACCCTCCTCCGTTTTGCGTCTGATTGAGGACGGGGCGGGGGAGGCGTTTTTTAATATGGCGCGGGATGTAGAGATACTCCACGAAGTAGAGACCGGTACTTCACCTCCTACATTGCGTCTCTATAGTTGGGAGAAAGCCGCGATAACGGTGGGCAAGTTTCAAGATGTTGCTCGTACCCTCTGCCTTGCGGAGTGCGAACGCTTGGGGGTTCCTGTGGTACAGAGACCTACTGGGGGGCGTGGTATCTTACATGGGGACGACCTTACCGTGAGTTTGTGCGCCCCAATAGAGGCTATAGGGTTTCCGAAAGGGGCATCGCCCTCGATTACGGCTATCTACCTACGAACGTCGGAGATTTTTCAGAGTGCCTTTGAAAAGTTGGGGGTACTGGCAAAAATAGGGGAGGGGACTCCGCCTCCTGTGTCGAATCGCTACGGTGACTGTTTCCAAATTGCTAGTTCTGCTGATTTAATTTCGGTGCGGACAGGGCAAAAAATACTCGGCTCTGCCTTGCTACGGCGGGGCGACACCTTTCTACAGCAGGTCTCCATTCCTCTTTACACGGAGGGACTCCACTGCACCTATTTTGAGTTGGGTGAGGTTCTGTTTTCTGGAGGGAGTGGACTGGTACGAGAGAAGAATATCTGTTCGCTTTCTGTATCAAGGCTAAAATCGGTGCTGATAGAGGAGGCGCAATCTCTCTTTTCTACAGAAATGAGGTGAAGCACCATGTTTGAAAAAGCGAAAGAGGCACTTCATCAGAAACTCTCTACATTTGAACAGAAACTTACCGGCTCGCAGGAAGAGGAGGCGGTACGTCTTCCCAAGCGCAAGTTTTTGTTGGTAGATAGCGACAAGCAGTATAGAAACTTTGTTCGTGACTATGTGATGACTACGGAGTTCGATGTGATGACCGTAGATAACGCGCAAGACGCGCTGGATAGACTACAGAACTACGTGTACGACTTTGCAGTGATAAGTAGCACCTTACCAGATATGGACGGATACGAGTTAGCTCGGATGATTGGAGCAGATTTTACAACCAAGAATCTGCCGATTATAATGCTGGAGCATGAGCCGTTCCCTCCTACCCCCAAAGCCCATAATGTTACTGGATGTATGTCGCGGACGTTTAATAAGGAGATACTTCTCACGCACATTCGTTACTGCTTTGGGCGGGTAACGGAGGCTTGGAAAAAAGAGGAAGAAGAAGAGAGTTTGGTGTAAGTGAGGCTAATGAGACGAGGAGGAATCCATGAAGACAGTACTGGTAGTAGACGACGAAAAGCATATCGTAAGGCTGATACAGGTCAACCTAGAGCGGCAGGGGTATCGGATTGTGACGGCATTTGATGGTAAAGAGGCACTAGAGAAGATAGCAGAAGAGAAGCCTGACCTTATGGTGACGGACGTAATGATGCCGCTGATGGACGGTTTTCAGCTACTCCATGAGGTACGCCATAATCCAGAGACCGCCGAACTTCCGGTTATCATGCTGACTGCGAAGGCGCAGGATGCCGACGTATTCCGGGGGTGGCATGGTGGAGTGGATGCCTACCTTACAAAGCCCTTCAACCCGATGGAACTGATTACCTTTGTGCGACGTATCTTAGACAAAGACGATAACGACCCCAATACAGGGGCGGCGGCGAAAATTGCGTAAGAGACGTGTAAAACGGTAGCCCGTACCGATTGAAAAAAGTTGTGGGATGTGATATACTCTCAATCACATAACACCCCCGGCGTGCGGTATTCTGACCGTGCGACTTTTCATTAGCGAAGAAAGAGGATGGAGAACCATGCCTAAAAAGATATTGGCTGTAGACGATGAGCGTCATATCGTGCGTCTGGTACAGGTAAACCTAGAGCGTCAGGGCTATCAGGTGGTAACGGCGTTTGATGGTAAAGAGGCACTAGAGAAGATAGAGGCAGAGATGCCCGACCTCGTTGTACTCGACGTTATGATGCCCTACATGGACGGTTTTGAGGTACTACAGACCATTCGTAAGAACCCGAATACCCGCGACCTCCCCGTAATTATGCTGACTGCGAAAGCGCAAGATGCCGATGTATTCCGTGGTTGGCAACAGGGCGTAGACTGCTACCTTACGAAGCCCTTCAACCCGATGGAACTGATTACCTTTGTGCGACGTATCTTTAAGTCTCTGTCTGAGGCAGAGGCAGACGATAAGACCTACAAACTGTAAGGGAGTGTGTAAGATTGCCTTCCGAGAAACGAACCAATGTACTCCTCTGGACAGGGATTGCCGCCTCTGTAGCGGGAATCTGTGCTGTTATCGCCTCTATTAAGTGGCAAGAAAAAAAGCGGTGTGCAGAAGGGGAGAACAGTGAGCAGTTGCGGGGTGTTCATGACGTTTTAGAGGACTGCTACGAGAAGATACACGAGATAGAACAGCATCTTCCCCCACACTCTAGTTAGTACGGGGTGTTTGGGGAGGATAGCGAGAATGATACGGCGGATGCTAAGAGTTGCGCTCTGTTTCTACATGGCGTTTCTTAGCATCCGCTCTGTTTTTGCCGACGAGATTCACTTGTACGTCTTTTTTGGTAGAGATAGGGACGGTATCCGCCAGCAGAGTTTTCTTGAGACGAAAGCCTTTGAGGGGGCGCAACTCAAGTATTTCTGGCGAGAGTTGGAACCCGAAAAAGACCGCTACGACTTCTTGGAGATACGCAAAGACCTTGCTTATCTTACGGCACACAAGAAACGGCTGTTTATCCAACTGCAAGATTCTACCTTTGACCCCGTTTCGTTTGCGGTTCCTGCCTACCTTCGTACCGACCCGCGCTTTCATGGCGGGGTTGCCCCCCAGTATAGCCTACCCAAAGAAGACGAAACTCATGCCGTTATTGCGGGGTGGGTTGCACGTCGTTGGGATAGTGCGGTTCAAGAGCGGTTTCACCGCCTGTTAGCGGCTTTGGGAAGAGAGTTCGATGGGAAGATAGAGGGAATTAACCTAGCAGAAACAGCAGTGGACTTTGGAGAGAGTGGGAGGTTGTTCCCCAGTGGGTTCACTCCGAAAGGCTATCAGGGTGCGATAATAGCGCAGATGAAGGTACTGAAAGGTGCGTTTACTCGCTCTGTTGTGATGCAGTACGCCAATTTTATGCCCGGTGAGTGGTTGCCTTATGACGACAAATCCTATTTGAAGAGTGTGTACCAGCAAGCCGCTCATTTTGGGGTAGGGGTGGGTGTGCCGGATTTGTTGCCGTATCGAAAAGCACAGATGAACCATAGTTACCCTTTGTTACAGATGATTAGTGAGAAGGTTCCTACGGGTGTTGCGGTTCAGGATGGTAACTGTGAAGAGATAAATGTTAAAACGGGGAAGCGGTTCACCATCGCGGAACTTTTGCGGTTTGCCAAAGAGTACCTTAGAGTGAAATATGTCTTTTGGGGGATGCAGGAGCCTTACTATTCCAAACACCTAATTCCGTTTTTGAACCCGAAAGAGTAAAAAGAACAGGGAGAACCTTATGCCGATTACACAGGTTGAACAGATTTCAAAAGAATGGCTAAGTGAGGTGCTAGGTAAGCCTGTCCACTCATTCGAGGCGTTGTCCCATATGAGTAGCTGGTCGACTCAGGTTCCGGTGCGTGTTGAGTATGCGGATGGAACCAAAGCAAAACTGAGATTGAAAATCTGTGTAGGAAACACGTTCGGGCGTTCGGAAGTGGACTACTACCTGCGGGACTATGTAGATATGCCGCAAGCCCCTCTGGTGAAGTGTTATCATGCCGACTACGATACGGCTGTGGGCTATCATTTGCTTTTGGAGGATATGTCCGAAACACATCACAATCGGCGTGAGGTTCCTTCTACATTGGAGTATGGGCTGGCAGTAGCGGAGGCGTTGGGGCGGTTACACCGATACCATAACGGCTCTGCCCCCGTTCCAAGTGAAGGGGTTTGGAAACGCTATTTTGATGTGATACGCCCTGGTGTTGTCCCTATGGAGCAGACAACAGGGCAGGTGTTTTCCGAGCGTTTTGAAGAACACGCGAAAGCTTTACAAGTGCGCTGGGCAGACCCTATCGGGATGAGTCTACTGCATGGTGATTTGAACCCTATGAATATCTTGACTCCAAAGAACGCGGATAGCCCTGTCTACTTTTTGGATAGGCAACCGTTCGATTGGTCGTTGACGTATGGGTTGGGGGCGTATGACCTTGCCTACTTCCTTGTGGTGTGGTGGGCAGAGCATACACAAGCGGTATACTGGCAAGAGATACTAAAGAGGTGGTATGAGGCGTTTGCTTGTCCGGGGTACAGTTGGGAACAGGCACAGAGCGACTGGTTACTTTCGGTAGAGCAGTGCTTGCACGTACCTATAGAGTGGTGTTCTAACTCCGAAACGCTGGTAAGTATGCAGTGGCTGTGGGAGATACAGTTACGGAGAGTTCAATATACTTTAGCACTTGTTACGAATACGAGAAACATTATCGGACACTTCTAGGTTCACCCCTCTCTATCCCACTTTTCCAATAGCAGTAAGCCGACCCAATTTCGCTGTGAAAGCCTTGCGAAATTGGGCTGAGTATTGTATAATAGAGGAGTAAGATTGAAATTGCGGGGCTGTAGCTCAGTTGGGAGAGCACTTCAATGGCATTGAAGGGGTCAGGAGTTCGAGCCTCCTCAGCTCCATACACACGTTTGATGGCTAAACCGGGTTTTCATGCCCGGTTTATTTCCTATCTGTTTCTCTGTTTGTGCCTCTTATTTTGTTTGGAGGGAGGAATTTTGCCTCTCTTTGCCCAAAATACCCGCAAGGAACCCTCCTTTTTACCCGTTGTCACCGTTCTTGTCGTTCAGTATCCTTCTTCTAACCAAGCCAGAGTGGCTGTTGCCTACGACAGTGTGGTAGCTGAAAAAGAGGTGAATGCGGATATTCAACGCTTGGCACAAGCCACACGGGGTCAGGTACTAGATGTGAAGCACTCCCTCGAACCCAATCGGCGCGGAGGGGCAAAGACGACAGCAACCGACTTTACCCTGACCAATGTGGCTCCGCTTTTTAACGGAGAGCCTCAAATTTTGCCCTATCTGGTGGGTTTTCAGAACAGAAAGCGGCTAGAAGTCGTCTTTTCTACAGGGAGCCACTTTACAGCAGATAGTTTTGCGGTTGCGGATACGCCTCAGATTGTGGTACGACGCTATACAGACGCGCAAGGGGGTATTCGTTACGAGGCAGAGGTGAAAGATGCCAACGCACCTCTTGCGCCTATCGTATTTACCGCGCCCGTTCCTAGCGATGGAACGCAGAAGAGTGTACCAAAACCACCGACGAATTCGCCGAAACAAGGGCGTGTTCCCGTTTGGATGTTCATACTGCTTGGTCTTATGGGGCTGATAGTGATAGTGGTTGCCGTTATGCGAAATCCGAAATCAGTGGCGTAGCCCCCTCTGCTTTGTGAAAGGATAATCTAGTGAACTATAGTCTTGACGATATGATTCGATATGCCGCCAACCTTCAGGCTTCCGACATCTTCTTAAAGAGTAATGCCGCGCCGTCCTTGCGGGTACACGGACGTATTGCCCCCGCAGAACTCCCGTTCCTTACAGGAGAACAGGTACACCAGATGTGCCTAGAGAAGATGAACCCTCGCATGATCGAGGCGTTTGAGAGCCACCACGAAATGGACTTGGCGTTTAGTGTTGGAGAAGAGTTGCGTATTCGCATGAACGTCTATCGGCAACGCGGAGGAACGGCTTCCGTCTGCCGTCTTATCCCAACCAAAATGAAGACTTTGGAAGAACTCGGTATCCCCCCAAAAGTGAAAGACTTCACTCAGCACCGCAACGGACTGGTACTTGTCACAGGCCCGACGGGGTCGGGAAAAACAACTACCCTTGCCGCAATGATAGACCTTATCAACTCCAACCGAAAAGTGAACATCATCACGGTAGAAGACCCGATTGAGTTCGTGCATAAAGATAAGCAAGCCGTTATTAGTCAACGCGAAGTAGGTATCGACACCGATAGTTTTAACTCGGCACTGCGCCACGTTCTGCGCCAAGCCCCCGATATTATCCTAATCGGAGAGATGCGCGACCTAGAGACCATGAACGTGGCACTCCAAGCCGCCGAAACAGGACACCTCGTCTTTGCAACCGTCCACACCGCAAGCGCTGCGGAGACCCTAGACCGTCTTTCTAATATGTTCCAACCGCACGAGCGTCCGATGCTTTGGCTTCGCCTCTCTATTTCGCTACGTGGTGTTCTCTCGCAGAAGCTGGTTCCCCGTTCGGATGGCAAGAGCCGTATCGCCGCCGTCGAACTGATGGACGTTACCCCAACTATCGTTAAGATGATTGAAGAGGGACGTTCGGACGATATGTATGGGGCTATCCGTCAGGCAGGTATGGAAGACTACTGGGGTATGCAGACCATGAACCAGTGCCTTTTGCGCTATGCAAAGGCGGGTATTATTTCGGAAGCAGATGCCCTTGCCGCCGCTGGCAACTTTACGGAACTCAAGCAGATGATACGAATGGCAGGAGCACGAGGAGACTACAACTCCCCCGCGCAACAGCAGAGACCTGCCGCTCCGCAACCGCCGCCTGTTCCCGGCGTACCGCAACAGAGACACTAGGAGGCGATAGGGGATAGGGTTGTAATGATTCATATTGACCACCTACTAAATGAACTGGTTCAGAAAGAGGCTTCCGACCTGCATCTGCGGGTGGGAGAGCCTCCTGTTATGCGTATTCACGGAGTGCTAACACGAACAAAATACCCCGTGATTAACGATAGGGATATGTACGACCTCATACATCCCATTATGAACCCGGATAAAGAGGCACGCTTCGAGCAGACAATGGAACTGGATACCTCATACTCCATTCCGGGGCTGTCTCGTTTTCGTGTTAATATCTTTCGCCAGCAGAGGCATATCGGGGCGGTACTTCGCGTTATTCCATTCAAGATAAAGACGATTGACGATTTGGGTCTACCGCAAACCACGAAAGATATCGCGATGTTGCCGCGTGGTTTGGTACTGGTTACTGGACCTACAGGGTCTGGAAAGTCTACGTCGCTTGCTGCGATGATAAACATGATAAACCACACAAAACCCGCCAATATCGTTACTATCGAAGACCCAATAGAGTACGTTCACCGCGACAGGATGTCGGCTATCAACCAGCGAGAGGTAGGAGTAGACACGCACTCGTTTGCGGATGCTCTCAAGCACGTTATGCGCCAAAATCCGGATGTTATTCTGGTAGGGGAGATGCGTGACCTAGAGACCATTAAACTGGCGATAACCGCCGCCGAAACGGGACACCTTGTATTTGCAACCCTGCACACTACCGACGCACCGCAAACGGTTGACCGTATTATCGACGTATTTGAACCCGAAGCGCAACAGCAGATACGAATGCAACTCTCGACGACCCTACAAGCGGTTATCTCGCAAACCCTCCTCATGAAGAAGGGCGGTAACGGGCGTGTCGCGGCGTTTGAGGTTATGCGTTGTACGAGTTCGATACGTACCCTCATTCGCGAAGGTAAGACACACCAACTCGCTACAGACATTCAGACGGGGCAACAGTACGGGATGCAGACGCTCGACAACAGCCTGCTAACGCTGTTGCAACGTGGATTAGTTGAATATGAGGATGCACTCGCAAAGTCGTCTAACCCAGTCGATTTCCGTGTAAGAGCGGAGAGGCTGGGACTGGTTTCAGAAATGAGTCTGTTTTAAGGGAGACTGATAAACACAGTGGTATCTGTACAAGTTGATGACCTACTACAAGCCTGTGTAGAGAACGAAGGATCTGACCTACATATAAAATCAGATAGCCCTCCGCTCGTGCGTATTCATGGCGACCTGCTTCAACTCGACATGGATCCTTTGACACCTGAAGAGGTGCGCTGGCTCTGCTTCTCGGTTATGAGCGAGACCCAACGAATGCGCTTTGATGATGAGATGGAACTCGACTTTGCCTACGAGATTAAAGGGCTGGCGCGTTTTCGTGGGAATGTGTTTGTACAGAGGGGTAGTATGGGGGCGGTGTTTCGGGTTATTCCGTATCGTATCCGTACTATAGAAGAGCTTAACCTTCCACCTGTCTGTAAGAAGTTCGCAGATAGACCGCGTGGGTTGGTGCTGGTAACAGGACCGGCGGGGTCGGGCAAATCGACCACACAAGCGGCAATGATAGACTATATCAATCATACGCACCCACACCATGTTATCACGATAGAAGACCCCCTAGAGTTTATCCACGACGACGATGTGGCTTTGATAAATCAGCGGGAGCTAGAGACCGATACGCTCTCGTTTCCAAACGCGCTGAGAGCCTCTCTCCGTGAAGACCCTGATGTTATCCTTATTGGAGAGATGCGCGACCTAGAGACCATCAAACTGGCAATCTCTGCCGCTGAGACGGGACACCTTGTATTCGGAACGCTACACACTACCGACGCGGTTCAGACGGTAGACCGCGTTATCGACGTGTTCCCTTCTCACCAGCAACAGCAGGTACGTATGCAGATGTCCTCGAACCTACTTGGGGTCGTCTCTCAAACACTGGTAAAGTCTAAAGACGGTAAAAGGCGTATCGCGGCATTTGAGACGCTGGTAGCCATTCCCGCCGTTAGAAACCTTATCCGTGAGGCAAAGACCCACCAGATAAGCTCGATTATCCAGACGGGAACACGCGCAGGAATGCAAACCCTCGACCAAGCACTGGCGAAACTGGTTCGCGATAAAGAGGTGGACTACAACGAGGCGTTCTCTAAATGCTCCAACCAGATTGAGTTCCGCTCACTGGTTTCGGAGAGTTAGGTGTGAGTACTACGACTTCGGAGAGTGCGGAACAAGAGGGTAGGGGAGTAGTCCCTGCATCGGTTCGGGATAGCACCTTCGATATTGTAAAGGGAATCAGTATTTTGGAGGTGATGCTACATCACCTCCTTTCGTTTTGCGCGGGGCGGTTTGAAAAAGAGGGTAGTACTACTTGGTGGGTGATGATGGTTGCTCATAAGGTTTTGCATTTTGCGGTTCCTACCTTTCTCCTGCTCACCGCTTTACTACTCGCGAAGAGCCTACGCCGTACCGAAAAACCCAACTGGAGACGCTTCTATGCGCGACGGCTAGAGAGAACCGTGATACCCTATCTTATCTGGACGGCGATATACCTAGTCTTTCGGTTGAGGTTCGTTCATGTGCCTCGTGAGGTGGCTCCCGTTTCGATAGGGTCGTTTACGCTTCCCGCTTTGTTGGTCAATAGTTCGGAGTGGAGAGCGAACCTGCTTTGGGGGAAGGCGTGGTATCACCTCTACTTTCTCTCTATCCTTATCCAGTTCTCTTTGCTAACGGTTTTGCTGTTTCCTCTGTTCAAACGATATAGGTTTGGGTTTGGTGTATTGGCTTTGGGGTGTTTGTGCTTGCAGTTGGGAGTGTTCTGGATAAATGCGGTGTTTTTGTACCCTGTGCTTGGCTTCTCTACTCCCGCCTCAAGCGTTTTGTGGTATGTTTCTCCGATACTTTTGGGGAGTTGGTTGGGGTTTCATTGGGAGGAGTGGGAGAGCGTCTGGAAACGAACCTGGGTTCAGATTTCGCGAGTTGCGATGGTCGGGCTTATCCTCTATCTCTCGCTAGACATCGCCGAAACACAGGGCAAAGAGGTCAATAGTACCCTATACAATACAGGGCTTTCGGCGTATACTACAGGGGTAGGGCTACTGCTGTTAAAGTTGGGGGGCTGGCTTACTACACAGCGGTTGGGAACGGTGCTACAGCGCATTGGAAACTGGTCGTTTCCCCTCTTCCTGATACACCCGATGATGCTCTACTTTACAGGTAGCCCTAAAGTACACGCCCTACTGCTTAGGCTACCTTTTCCAATTCCAACACTCTGGACAGGTATTACAATGTTTGGTGCGACTTGGGGAATGGCGTGGGTGCTGATGCAGATACGAGTCGACAGGTGGGTCTTTGGGCGCAAACTGTCGTCGGCAACAGGAGACTAAAGTGAAGGACTATCAACCTGTAAACAGTTTTGATGATACGGTAGCGGACTACTACGACGCTACCGCCGTGCGAGGTGACGAGGAATCCACCGTCGCGTTTTTGGAGCAGATGTCGCGAGGCGGTAAGGTGTTAGAACTCGCGGTAGGTACGGGGCGTATCGCGATACCACTGGTGGAGCGTGGAGTACAGGTAGATGGCATCGACCTCTCGCCTTCTATGCTCGCTAAACTGCGTAGCAAACCGGGTAGCGAAAAGATGGAGATTGTGCAGGGAAACTTTGCCGACGTGGGCATAACGGGTAAGTACCGACTTATCTACCTTATCTTCAACACCTTCTATAACCTTATGACCCAAGAGGAGCAGGTTCGCTGTTTTATAAACGTCGACCAACACCTAGAGGAAGGCGGAGTTTTTGTGATTGAGGGCGGTACACCTACGGAGTTTTACAACCTTACGAACAACCAGTACGTCCACACAGAGGCGATAGAGACCAACCAAGTGCGCTTCGATGTTGCCAAGTTCGACCCCGTTGAGCAGTTGCTGGTAGAGAACCATGTAACTCTCTCTGAAAACGGTATCCGCTTCAACCCCATTGTTACGCGCTACGTATGGGCATCCGAGATGGATTTGATGGGACGTATCGCGGGGCTACGCCTAGAAGAGCGTTGGGGTACATGGACTCGTGAACCATTTACAGGTGAGAGCAGAAACTGTATTTCGGTATATGTGAAGGGCTAGTAGCGCGATACTGCAAAGGACACAACGCCATAAGTAGGAGGTCGTAAAATGGACATAACGTGGCATGAAGGGCAGGTAAATATAAATGGCGGGTACAGGGGTACAGGGTTATACGTTACCGCCGGCGGGCAAAAAGGCATACTGATACCCGACCCGTATACATTTAAGCCCGCCTTGCTTATGCAAGGTGTTGTGCTATTGAGTGCAGGAATTGGGTTTGATAATCTCGGTTCGGCTATAGCCGCCCCTTACGTAGCACAGGCAGGAGACCCCCGCTACAGCGTCGAGTTTTTAGAGGGCGTAACCGTTCACCCCTCTTTAGCCCAAACCTTATTAAAGTTAGAAGGAATTTGGCAATACTACCTAGAACACCCCGAACAGATAGGCGTACCCATACACCCCGATTTTGTAGAGTTCTTTCCATGTACAGAGGTAGCGGACTATTTGCCATTATTTTAGCATACCTTGTATTATCGGACAATAGATAAGACCCTCTTTTCAATCCTTTTAGTTTCTATCATCCCTAGTAACTTAATTTAGTCCGTTAGATAATCGTTCACTGCCTCCATAATAGTACGCCGTGACGCATTGGCAATCGTTGGGCTGGTATTCACATAGTAAGGCAACGCGATAAACGCAACAGATAACGCCCAGGCCCTCCCACGTAACCACGTCGCTTCATCCACCTTGAGGGTCTCTTTAAGCACCTCGCGCATCTCGGCTGTAAACAGGTTCCAAGCCACAATCAACTCGCAAGCCGGATCGCCAACGCCCATGCACCCAAAGTCGATAACCGCGCTGAGTTGCCCCTCACGCACCAGTAAGTTCCCCGCCTGTAAATCGGCATGAGTCCAGACAGGCGGGTTCCGCCACGCAGGTAATTGTAGGGAGGTTTTCCATATGGTTAAAGAGGTGTTATTAATAGTGTCCGATAAAATATCTTTACAAGAGTCTATCGCCTTACAGGTCTCCCTATCACGTCGAATTAGCGGAACTCCGCGATTCGTAGATAACGCAATCCCTACCGTATCTACTCTCTGTAAAGCGAGAATAAACTCCCCCAACTCCTTAGCAAATCGTAACGGCTCTGCGATATGTTCATAAGTCGCAATCTCCCCTTCTATCCACTGATAGATAGCCCAGTTCCAAGCATACTCCCCTGTTGGACTCCCTAGCGCCAGTGGCTTAGAAATCGGTAATGGTAGATGTGGAGCCAATTTGGGGAGCCACTCCCACTCCAAACTTATCTGGTCTACCGCCCAATAAATACGTGGTAAGCGAACTACCTTATCACTTCCTAGCCTAAAGAGCGCATTATCCGTCCCCGATGATGTAACCTGCTGTCCCGGTAGTTCCGCCCACTCCGGAAACTGTACCGTAACCAGACGCTTCACAAGGCTCTCATCTATCTCTATCTCTTCCGTGTGCATTTTTATCTTTTGCATACTCACCTCCTAAAGTAGTATAGCCCTGTATCGGTAAAAAGAAGGCTTTTTGAAAAGGGCGGCTCTGGGGTACAATAGGTATAACACTCTCTTCATCATTCCAACCAACGGGAAAGGCAAACCATGAATCCCAACGAAACCAACCCAACTTCACGGCGCGATTTTATCAAAACTGCGGGGGGCGTAGCCGTCGCCTCCACTCTTACTGGCATGAGTGTACCCGCTGTTCACGCAAGCGGTAGCGACATGATACAAGTCGCCCTCGTAGGATGCGGCGGACGCGGTACCGGAGCCGCACATCAGGCACTATCGACCAAAAGCGGCCCCATTAAACTGGTCGCTATGGCAGATGTCTTTTTAGACCGTCTCAACAGTAGCTATCAAGGGCTAAACCAAGAAAAAGGTACTCAGATGGAAGTACCGGAAGACCGCCGCTTTATCGGGTTCGATGCCTACCAAAAAGCGATGGACTGCCTGAAGCCCGGCGACATCGCCATCTTCGCGACTCCACCCGCCTTCCGCTGGGTACACTTCCAGTACGCTATCGAAAAGCGGCTCAACGTCTTTATGGAGAAACCTGTCACCGTAGACGGACCTGGTAGCCGTAAAATGCTCAAACTAGCTGAAGAGGCAACCGCAAAAAACCTCAAGGTCGGCGTTGGGCTGATGTGCCGCCACTTCCAACCCCTACAAGAACTCCATGACCGCATCTCTAATGGAGAAATCGGTGATATTATTGCGATGCGCGGCTACCGGATGCACGGACCTGTCGCCTCTTTCCGCTCCACCCCAAAGCCCGCCAATATATCGGATATGGAGTACCAGATTCGACGATTCCACAGTTTCCTCTGGGCAAGCGGAGGTAACTTCAGTGACTTCTATATCCACATTATCGACCACCTCAGTTGGATGAAGAATGCCTGGCCCATCAAAGCGCAAGCACTCGGTGGACGACACTACCGCCAAGACGCAGAGGGTACTCCATTCATCGACCAGAACTTCGACACCTATGCGGTAGAATATACTTTCGCTGATGGTACGAAATTCTTCTTTGACGGACGCTGTATGGATGGTGCCCAAGGTATCTACTCCAGTTATGTACATGGCACTAAAGGAATGGCAATCGCAGACCCAGGAGGAGACTTCGGTGCTCCTACCTCCATCTTCAAAGGGCAACTCGCAAACCGAGCCAACCTGCTATGGGAATCTAAAGACACCCGCAACCCCTACCAAAATGAGTGGGATGAGTTGGTGCTTGCCATTCGCAACAACAAACCCTACAACGAAGTCAAGCGTGGTGTAGAGGCGAGTGTCGTTACCAGTATGGGACGTATGGCGGCACACACGGGACAAGAGACCACCTTCGAGATGATGCTCAACAGCACCCACGAGTTCGCACCAGGACTAGACAAGCTAACCAAAGATAGCCCTGCCCCCCTACAACCCGATGCAAAAGGCAGATATCCCGTTCCTCAGCCGGGTATCGTCACCAAGACCGAGTACTAATCGGCTACCCCTTCTAACTTCCGTCCCCTCCCCTACTTCCAACTACGAAGTAGAGAGAGGGGACTTCCTATCGAAAGGTAAGCAAGCCATGCGTTTGAGCCGCGTCCTATTAGCGGTATCCGTTTCAGGAATACTAGGTACATCTGTTCCCTCCTACGCACAGGAGAAAACGACCCCGCCTACCCCTGCAAAAACGGAAAAACTACAGCCCTACACCGAAATCCTCCCCAAGTCGGTGGTAAAAGTACAGATGATGCCGATTCCCGGTGGAACCATCAAAGTCGGTACGCAAAACGTAACGGTAAAGCCGTTCTGGATAGCAAACACCGAGACCCCTTGGGAGGCGTTCGATGTCTTTGTAGCAAGTGGGCCTCCCTCCCCTTCTTACGGTATGAAAGAGATTGCGCCAGACGCTATCGCTCTGCCGAGCAAATCGTACATTCTCCCGGACTTAGGCTGGGGACATAACGGCTACCCTGTTATCAACGTAAGTTTCCTCAACGTCTCTATGTACTGCCGATGGATGTCTAGCGTGACAGGAAAGAAGTACCGCCTCCCCACCGAAGCAGAATGGGAAATTGCGTGCCGTGCCGGAAACAACACCCCGTGGAAGCAGATGGACAAAGTACAGGCAAACAAGGTCGCTTGGTACGCCGCCAACAGCGAAAACACCACCCACCCCGTCGGTAAAAAACTACCCAACAAATTCGGGCTCTACGATATGTTCGGCAATACAGGAGAGTGGGCAACCGATGTTGCAGGTAAACCAGTAGTCTGCGGAGGAACCTACCTCGATAACCCAGATAGGCTAAATCCCACAATACGCCGCTATCAAACAAAAAAATGGCAAGAGACCGATCCGCAGTTCCCAAAGAGCCGTTGGTGGCTCTCAGATGGGCGTTTTATCGGCTTTAGAGTGGTCTGCGAACCGTAACAGAGCGTAAAGCATTCACAAGCTACAGATGCAAGACAAGATAGAACAACTTGCCGTCCCTCACCGCGCAAAAGAGGCATACTATGCCCTCTTAGAGCAAGGTTTTGCCGTACTTCCTACTGTATTATCAGGGCTACAACACGAATCGGAAGATGTACGATACTACTGTGCTCGCCTACTCGACCATATCTTCGTGCCAGAAGCACTCGTGTATTTAGTACCCTTATTAGAAGACAAGTCTCCCAAGGTACGCATAATGGCACTACATGCATTGGCTTGCGATAAGTGTAAACAAGGAGTCTGTTTGCCAAATACAGAGGACTATTTCCCAACGGCTTTACAGGCTTTAAAGACGGACACAGACGCTCATGTACGTGCAATGGCGGTTGAGGTCGTAGGTAAGTTTGTATACAGCAACCAAACCGCCGTACATGCCCTTAAAGAGGCACAGGCTTCGGATGTAAGCCCAACAGTTCGCAAAAAAGCCGGATGGTATGTCCCCGGTGGATCCATCTACCAGCGCAGGTTGCCAAGCTCACAACGAAAACGGAAGACCGCCTAGGAAAATACTGTGGATAACATCAAACCAGAATCGTGGCTCGTCTCAGCAGGTCGCCCTACCGAAATCGGTAGCCCGTTAAATGTCCCCATTGTCCCAGCTTCTAACTTCCTTAGAGGGGACGGACGCGCCTACTCTCGTGACGACGGTACTCCGACTTGGGAGGCACTAGAAGAGATAGTTGGGGGTCTGGAAGGAGGAAGGGCTGTTGCCTTTGCATCGGGTATGGCAGCCATCGCCGCCGTCTTCGACCAACTCTCGGCAGGTGCAACGATAGTTCTACCCAACGACTGTTATCAAGGTGTGGTAGGACTTGCGTCCGCAGGAGTGGCAAAGGGGTACTGGCAATTAGAGCGCATTGCCGTAGAAGACACAGAGGGCTGGATTCGTGCTTGCAGCACTGCCGACCTAATTTGGCTAGAATCGCCCTCAAATCCCCTACTCACTGTAGCGGATATTGAGGTGATATGCTCTGCACCTCGAAAACCCGGTGCAGTAGTGGCTGTAGATAACACGTTCGCAACCCCCTTAAATCAGCAACCACTTATGCTTGGGGCTACCGTATCACTGCAATCCGCCACAAAATTCATTGGGGGACACTCCGACCTATTAGCCGGTGTCGCTACCACTAGCGACGATGCACTGTATCAAGCACTTAGGACATCCCGCGAACTGAGCGGCGCAACTCCCGGAACCCTCGAAGCCTTCCTTGCCGTTCGCGGTGCAAGAACGTTAGCACTCCGCTTAAAACAGGCAGAGCAAACCGCACAACTCCTTGCAGAGCGTCTAGAAAAGCACCCCAAAGTAACCAGCGTTCGGTATCCTGGCTTGCCCTCCCATCCCACGCACACCACTGCCAAGCGCGTCCTAAAAGGCTTTGGAACCATTATCTCATTCGACCTACTAGGCGGAGCAGAGTTTGCGGATAGTGTTTGCCGTAACGTGCGCTTAGTTCGCCACGCTACCAGTCTGGGAGCCGTCGAGTCCACAATGGAACGCAGAGCGGCGATACAGGGGCAAGAACACCTACCCCCTTCCCTCTTACGGCTAAGTGTCGGCATCGAAGATGTGGAAGACATCTGGAACGACTTGAATTCGGCTATTAGCAGTGCTTGCTAAAAATCAAAGACCTCGCCCATATTATATGGGGAGAGGTCTTTGATTTTAGTGTATCGAACCTACCAGGTTTAGCTACGGCTTGCGAGTCCAGGCACCGTACTGGTGTGAGGCTATAAGTTGGACACTTTGTCGAACGGCTTCCTGTTCCATTCGAGCCTCTAAAGTATCGAGTGGTGTTAGCTCGGACGGTGGCTCCAAACCAAGCCCAGCCAGCCGTTGGGCGACGCTGGCAACCGTAGTTGCTACCCAGGGATAAAGGTAGGAGCCTGCCCCCCCCGCCCACGGGGGTTTCCGACACAACCGTTGGGAAGGGCAATCCCGCACGGACGAAAATACTGCCGAACCTCCGCCCAGAGTTGAGCGGTA
>OMJJ01000340.1 GCA_900299305.1 bacterium
ACGCGCTGATTAGGAAGTTGGTAGGTTATCTGTAGTACCGCCTCTTTACCGAGGGTGAGGGGGGCAGGGGCGGACACTGTCAGCTGATCTTTCTCGTGGGTAAAGGGGGCGGACTGCCCGTTTAGGAGGCACTGCTTGATTTTGAGGTTACTCCCCGCATCCATGACAATGCTTTTGGTTCCGCTACGAATGGGCGAGAGGTAGTGCGTCGCGACCCCCTCCGCCGATTCGTCTTTGGCATTGACGACGAAGTTCAGTTTGATATGCCGTACATGGTAGTCACGGTTGGGGGCGTGTTGTAGTTTTGCGATGGGGGGTAGAAAGGGATTAGAGCGGTTCTGGGCGAAGAGGGAGGGCTGTCCTGCAAGGCAGAGCGCAACTCCGGTGAGCGCGAAACCCGCGCCGAGCTTGTGGCTGTTCAATAGTACATCTCCTATAGGGTTGGGAAGGTGATGTGCTTATTCTACCCGTAAAGCGGGATAATTTGTGCTTGCCCCCTCTAAGGAGCATCTAAGAGTGGGTATGCTTAAATTCGTATTACGGGCTGTCTTTCTTGTTGGGTTGTCTGGTATCGTAGGCATATTTTGAGAGGCTCTGCGTGAACAGAGATATTTTTTTCGTTTTACGTGAACCTTTTTCTTACTTCTTGTACCCAACACATCGGAAGCCAATACCTATAGACAGGCAACCCCCTGTAACCCTTACCGAGCGGAGAGAGTATGAGCCAAGCGCAGAGCGACAAACGCCTTGTGCAGCGTATGAAGTTGGGCGAACCGCGTGCCTTCGAGGAGTTTATCGACTCTTACGGGGCGCGAATGGTACGCCTTACCCGCCGCTATGTACAAAACCCATCCGATAGCGAAGACCTTGTACAAGAGATTTTCTTCGACATCTACCGCAGTATCGGGGCGTTTCGTAACGAATCGTCACTCTCTACCTACGTCTATCGAATCGCTGTAAACCACTGCTTGCGCCACTGCCAACGCAATCGCATAACCCCGCTTCCCTTGCAAGAGGGAGACGCGGAACCCGACACCGATTGGCGCAACGCCCCAGAGGACTCCGCCGTGAAAAGCGAACTCACCACTCAAGTACAGACCGCCCTCTCCACCCTTCCCGAACTACAGAGGGATGTGGTTATTCTGCACGAACTGCACGGGCTAACCTATCAGGAGTGCGCGAAGATACTAGAGGTTCCAGTGGGAACGGTGAAGTCGCGGCTATCGGGCGGGTTTAAGCGGCTACGTGAGAGCCTTCGTACCTACGTTTTGGGAGAGAACTCCTCTCCGATTCCGCTCGTAATGGGTAGGCAGGGAAAAAAGGAAGCAACGGAGGAGGTATCGCTATGACCGATTGCGAGCGGTTCCTACCCGAACTAAAAGCCTACCTAGACGGAGAGTTACCCGTGTTCCTCCGTAGGCGCGTTCAGAAGCACCTGCGCCGTTGCTCTTCGTGCCGCGAGGAGATAAAACTGATGGAGAAGATAACTGCCGAACTGAGCCAGAGTGAGAGTGCCGTTCTGGAACCAAGCCTACGCGATAAACTGCTTGCGGGTGTGCCTTCCACCCCCAACCACCCTACCACAAAACCCTCCTTCAAAGCGCGATGGCAAGGTACAAGGCGCAAGCCGCTACTGCTCTGGTCTACTGCCGCCGCGACCCTGTTGGTCTGGTTTGTGGTTGCGCCGATGTTCAACCCTGCAAAGCAAGGCGTAGAGAGTAGCCCCGCTTCTGTTGCTTCTATTGCTACAAAGATGTCTGCGCCCATATCACCGGAGGGCAACGCAGTGAGTGATATGGAGAGCAAAAGGATTAATGGTAAGGATGGTAACGAAGTCGCGACGGACTCTAATTCCTCTGGTGGTGCTGGCGGTGGTGGCTTAGGTGGCGGTAGGGCGACCAGGGCACAAAAGATGGCACCATCAAAAGAAAACTCTGGGTTGCCCTCTGCCAACGCGACCTTAATGAGTCCTGCCCACGTAACGGCTTCATCCCGTGCCGTACACCGCACTGCCTCGCTTACCGTAGAGGTGAAGAGCGCGGAGAGTGCCAGCGAAGCGGTAGAGACGATGGTACGGGAGACAAAGGGGGGGTACATCGCCGCAAACGAACTCAGTACAAACGACGATGGAACTAAGAGGGCGACCCTCACCATTAAGGTTCCCGTCAACGACTTCGATTCGTTTTTGGGCAGGCTTGCGAAGCAGGGCGTAGTCAAGTCGAAGAGTATTACTGGTGAGGACGTTACTGAAAAGACCAGCGACTCCAGTCAAGAAAAACGCTCGCTTAATGAGCAACTCTACGACGCAAGCCAGAAACTCCAAGCCGCCCGCAACCGTCAGCAAAAGAGCGACGCAAGCCAAGAGATTCGCGATTTGAAGGTGCAGATTGCTGAGACAGAGGGGCGGCTCGATTTGCTACACAAGATGGCGCGGCTCGCCGATATTACCCTAGAACTGCACGAGAAGCCCAAAGATGCCCCCATCGTGAAAACAGGCGGCTTTGTAGACCATATCAAGGAGACGGCAGTCGCGGCACAAGAGAACTTTGTGATAGCGGCACGTATTCCCGTTATCGTGCTAGTGTGGGTGGTGGTCTACTCTCCGTTGTGGTTGCTCA
>OMJJ01000341.1 GCA_900299305.1 bacterium
CATTGCCGTCGTCTGCTCGGTAAAGCCAAACCCACTTACAGACCTCAAGGTCTCCCCCGCAACAGTTAAGGGAGGCTCTGATACGGTAGTCAACGGTACCGTTACGCTACTACAACCTGTAGCCGTCGATACTTCGGTAACTCTCACCAGCGACACAACTTCGGCGGCGGAAGTTCCTGCTACGGTAACGATACTAGCGGGACAGAAAACTGCAACTTTTTCGGTGACACACCACGCAGTTTCGGCAAATACAGCAGTAAGCCTCATCGCTAGCCGTAATGGAGTTAGCCTATCCAAAACCCTCACCGTCGCACCTCTGCTCAAATCGGTAAAAATACCGCCCACGCTCTACGGAATCGGTACGGGTACAGGAACCGTTACCCTAAACATTACTGCCCCCCGTCGACTCGGTTGTCTCTTTAGTCTCTAGCGACCCGAACTTAGTCGTTCCTAGTAGCGTAGTGGTTCCACAAGGCTCTACCACAGTCACCTTCCCAATCACTACAGGCGACCCCACCGTTCCCACAGGAGCAACCGTAACAGCCAACTACAACGGCTCGATGCAGACAGCCACCACAACCATCAAGCCCAATGTACTCACCTCCGTCAAAGTCTCTCCAACCAGTGTGAAAGGAGGCTCCGCGGCAGTAGTCACGGGGACGGTCACTCTAACGCAGACGGTTGCCGTAGACACAACCATCTCGCTTTCTAGCGACACCCCCTCGGCGGCGGAGGTACTAGGAAGCGTAACCGTATCTGCCGGACAAAAGAGTGCAACCTTCTCAGTAACTCACCACGCTGTTTCTGCCAAAAAGACCGTCACTATTATGGCAACACGAGCAGGTGTTTCCAAAACGGCGACTCTAACGGTCAACAAGTAGTCCTATCCTATCCTCTATCGTTCCATGACAGAGGATAGGATATTTATTTTCCAAACAATTCTCACTAGAGAAGATTCGATTGAAGAAGGAATCGGGTACTATCTATTTGAATTGTGGATTGGGTATTGTTGGTAAGAGTCTCCTTCAATATATCAGGCTCCTCTGCCAACCGAAACACACTGTTTGCAAATCAGAATTCTACACGAAAACCTATTCAGGAGGAGCGTATGATGCGTAGTATGAAACTACATCGAGGTTACGCCCAAATATCTCGTAATCTCGTTACAGGTCTGATGATGACCGCTCTTGCCCTTGTCTCGCTTACATCGGCAAAAGCGCAAACCGGACAGGTCTACTCTTGGGGCGCCAATAATCTTGGACAAAGATCGGGTGCAAAAACGGCTCCCGCTACCATTGTCCAGGTCTCGGCAGGTGGCAACCACACCCTAGCCCTCGACACCGCTGGTGCGGTATGGGCTTGGGGCGATAACCGCTCCGGGCAACTCGGTGACGGAACCAACACCCCAAGAGCCACTGCCGCTCAAATTGCTGGTATCACCAAAGCAGTACAAGTTGCCGCAGGTCTCGACTTCTCTCTGGTGCTTACCGCAGATGGTAATGTTTGGGCATTTGGAAACAACGCAGACGGACAACTCGGAGACGGAACTACCACCGCCCACAACACCCCCATACAAGTACCCAGACTCGCCAATGTGCTACAAGTCTCCGCAGGGAGCTACCACTCTCTCGCCCTCGTACAGGGTGGTACGGTTCGTGCTTGGGGCGCACAACAAAGTTCCCACAACGCAGGGCAGACCGCAGATGGAAGCACCACCAAATCCATCAGTGGGCTTACCAACGTTATCCAAGTCTCCGCGGGCTATCTCCACTCTGCCGCCATCAAACTCACTGGAAGCGCATGGGCTTGGGGTTGGAACCGCTACGGACAAGTTGGAAACGGTAACACCAATACCTTCCAAACTACCCCCTCTCAAATGTCGGGTCTCGCCAACATCCAGCAGGTCTCCGCAGGAGGGTACCATACCCTTGTACTCGGTGGTGACGGTACCGTGTGGGCAACAGGCGGCAACGACTTCGGTGAAATCGGAGACGGAACCACGGCAAGCCGCAAGAAAGCCGTACAAGTTCCTGGCATATCCAATGCCGTGCAGGTCTCCGCAGGTTTCCAACACAGCGAGATTGCCGCCGCCGACGGAACCCTTTGGGGTTGGGGCGACAACCAATACGGTCAAGTCGGTGCAGGTGGCGGTCAGCCGCATAGCCCCGTGAAAGTAACCGGCGATACCACTGGAGCCGCGAATACGTTTGTCTCCGCAGGAGGCTTCCACACCGCTTCCGTAAGTGCCGTCATGTTGGCAACTAATGTCTCCTCAAACATTGATGCCGCCCTCACCGTAGGCTACGGAAACACGGTTCCCACCAACCTTACCACCAAACTCACACTCAAAGATAGTGGCTTTCCCCTTATCCAACAACCAGTGAGCATTATGTTCGGTGGCACCGACTACGGAACCAAAGTCACGGATACCACCGCGACATGGAACATCCCCTTCGGCAAGCAACTCACGCCGGGGGCATACAACATTGCCATCAACTACCCCGGTAATCGACTGTATCAAGCCGCCGCATTCTCCGGTGTGCTCACCGTTACCAAAGCCGTCACCACTCTGGCGAACACTGGTATCACACAAGGACAAATTGGACAAACCGTAGGTATGGCTGTTCAGTTAGGCAGAAGCTCCGACAACACAGTTCTTGCCAACAGAACCATCCACATTAACCTAGATGGCAAACTACTCGCGGATGTGACCACCGACGATACAGGGACTGCAAAATACCCCTACTTCTTAGAAGTTCCCCTCACTGTAGGTAAGCACCCCCTTAGTTTTGTGTATGATGGTGACGACAATCACCTAGGTGTAACCAAAAAAGGTGTACTTACGGTAAAACAATCACCCTCTCTCGTCAATGTAGGTAGCATTTCTGGAAGATACGGCAACTCCCGTACCATCGTTGCAACCCTAAAGCGGAACTCCGATAAAAAGCTCCTCGAAGGCGAAACCATCGACTTCCTTCTGGATGACGTAAAAATAGGCTCTGCAACCACCGACGCAAATGGCAAAGCATCCTTCCCCTATCTTATCGATGAACCACTTACCGTTGGTGTTCATAACATAAGTGCAGTGTATGCAGGGACCGCCAATTACATCGGAAAAACCTCTACGGCAAAACTCACCGTCGTAATTACTGGCACGAAAATCAGCCAAGCGAGTAGAACTGGCAAAGTGGGGGCTACCGTGAACCTTGACTGCCTCCTACGCCGCGGAACTGACAACAAGCCGCTTGCAGGACGTACCATCACCTTCAGCATCGATGATGTGGTTATCGACACCGCAGTTACCAACGATGCCGGTCATGCTATCTTGCCCTATGTAATACCCGATATTACCAAAGGCAAGCATAAACTGACCGTATCGTTCGCAGGAGACGACTTCTATCTCACCAACTCAGATAGTGTCGCTACCCTCACCGTTAAGTAGCCTCTTCTCCTAACGAGGTTAGGAGAAGAACCACAACATGAGTCATCCCGAATTTAGAGCAGACAGTGTACTACTCTTATTGGGATGGCTCATCCAGAGGCGACTGAAAGCCGTTCTTAAGAGTTACAGAGGAGCCAGAACTTCTTGGCTCCTCTTTCCTGTTCTATGGCAAAAAGAGCGCAACAACCAACTTCGCATCGCCTCCCCCACGCTAAGGAGTTGTTGGACACTGTGTGCCTCTTTGGCTTCTCAATAACGCTCTCACCCCAGAGGAGGAGGGCAGTGTCTTGTTTTGCTTTCCATTTGTCGGAGTGCAGAGGGTTAGAGAGCCGTTTGGTTCCTGCGGGTACTTTGTCTGGGGAGAGGAGGTAGGCTCCCAATTCTGTGAGGAGAGGGGTAAGAAAGAGGGTGAATTGTTCGCGGAGGGCTTGTGATTTTTCAGGAGCGACTTGCCCCCTTTCCGATTGTACGTCATAATTCATGGTAAGAGACCTCGTTGGTGGAGAAGTAGACTACTTCATCATACCAAACGAGGTCTCTTTTTAATATACTTCGCTCAAAGGTCAGGATGCCTCATGAATCGTTCTGTTAGGCCTTATTAGCGACGGGGGCGGAAACGGAACTTAGGGGTATCGTCTTCGTCGTCATCGGAGGCTTGGGGGGCATCCGTGGGGGCGGGGCGATTCCTATCTTGTCCACCGCGTCGGTCTCTGTCTCTATCACCGCCACGGTCTCTATCTCTGTCGCGGTCTCGTCCGCCGCGATCTCCACCGCCACCGAAGCGTCCACCGCCTCCGCCACCGCGTTGTTCGGGGGCGGGAGCCTCTACAATACCGGGCGCGAAGGTGTTATCGAGGTTGAGCGCAGAAAGGTTGATACGACCTTGACCATCTACCTCTATCACTTTGACCTTGATTTCGTCGCCTACCGAGACGACATCATCGGGGCGGCGGGGCGCAGGTACTTTCAGTTGGCTAACGTGTACCAATCCCTCTCTTCCGGGGGCGAACTCGACAAACGCGCCGATACCAAGCAGTCGGGTTACTTTGCCAGAGAAGACGGTTCCGATTTCGATTTCACCCACAAGCGACTGGATGATACCCGCGGCGAGTTTTCCTGCCTCTTGATTGACGGCGGCAACGAAGACTTTTCCGTCTTGCTGAATGTCGATTTGTGCGCCAGTCTCTGCGCTGATACGCTTGATGGTTTTACCGCCAGGTCCTATAAGCTCACCAATCTTTTCGGGGTTGATTTCGATGGTGATAATGGCGGGGGCATAAGGCGAGAGTTCTTCACGAGAGGTTGTGAGTGCCTCGTCGAGTTTGCCGAGGATGTGCAACCGTCCTTGCCGTGCCTGCTCTAGTGCCTTTATCATCACCTCGCGGGGAATACCTTGAATTTTGGTGTCCATCTGAATTGCGGTGATACCGTTGGTAGTACCCGCGACCTTGAAGTCCATGTCTCCAGAGAAGTCTTCCATTCCCTGAATGTCGGTGAGGACGGCGAACTTATCTTCGAGGGTCATTAAGCCCATCGCTACTCCCGCAACAGGTGCCGAGATAGGAACACCCGCATCCATAAGCGCAAGCGAGGAGCCGCAGACGGATGCCATGGAGGTGGAGCCGTTGCTCTCCAGCACTTCGCTTTGGAGGAGGAGGGTGTAGGGGAACTTGTCCATGGGGGGCAGTACGGGAACCAGAGCGCGTTCTGCCAGCGCACCGTGTCCGATTTCGCGCCGCCCAGCACCACGTAGGGGGCGAACCTCACCCACCGAGTAGGGGGGGAAGTTGTAGAAGTGCATGTACCGCTTTACGGTGTCCTCTTCGAGCGAGTCGACCGTCTGCGCGTCTCCTACGGTTCCGAGTGTGGCTACGGTAAGCACTTGGGTCTGTCCGCGAGTAAAGAGACCGCAACCATGTACACGGGGCAGGAGTCCCACTTCGCAGGTAATGGGGCGAACCTGTTCTACGGTACGTCCATCGGGGCGAATACCCTGCTCTATAATAAGGTAGCGTATCGCTTTTTTGATGGCTTTTTCGGCGGCTTCCGCGATAGCGGCTTTGCGTCCATCGAACCGCTCTAGGAGGCGAGCGACAATCTCTTTTTTGAGGTCGTCGAGTGCGCTTTCGCGGGCGGCTTTGTCGGGGTTTTGGATGCTGGCGCGGATTTCGTCGCCCATTTCGGCTTGGATAGTCGCCAAAATTTCGCTATCGGGTTGGAACAGTTCTACTACTGATTTGGGCTTCCCTGCGAGGGCGCGTAGCTCCTCTTGCAGTTCGCACTGCTCTATAATCACCTTGTGCGCGGTGTCCATTGCGTCGAGGATGTCGGCTTCGGAGACGAAGTTGGCTCCCGCTTCAATCATGATAATCGCTTTGGTGGTTCCCGCGACCACGAGGTCGAGGTCGGACTCCGCGAGTTGGCTAATGCTAGGGTTTACGACGAACTCTCCTCCGATACGTCCCATGCGTACTGCGCCTACCGGACCTTCCCAAGGGATATTAGAGACGGTGAGGGCGGCGGAGGCGGCGACG
>OMJJ01000342.1 GCA_900299305.1 bacterium
GGAACCGCCGTAAAGAAGATAGACGGGCTACAGACCTACACGCCACAACTTCCCCCCCAGGCGATTATCCGCGACAAGAGTACCTTCATCAACACCGCAGAACTCGCGGTAGGAACCAACCTGAACGCGAAGGCAGGAGAGTAGGTGAAAACGATAGGAGTACAGAATACACTGACCAGTCCAAATGCAGTACCCGAAATCTTAGCTATACTAGAGGAGTTGTACGGCAAAGCGGACTGGTTCCCGCGTTTTAGCCCTGTAGAGGAGTTGGTACAGTGTATCCTCTCCCAACACACCTCTGATACCAACTCATTACGGGCATTTGATAACCTGATGCGCCGCTACCGCACGTGGCAAGCGGTGGTGGACGCACCTACCAAAGAACTAGCGGACACGATACGAACGGGGGGGCTTGCCGATTCCAAAGCCCCCCGCATCCAAAAGGTACTCGCTCAGATAAAAGCGGAACACGGAGACTACACACTCGATTTTCTGGAGGATTTAAGCGACGCGGAGGCGCGAAAATACCTGCTCTCGCTACCGGGGGTAGGACCCAAAACGGCGGCTATTGTTCTCTGCTTTGCAATGGGCAAACCCGTCATACCCGTCGATACGCATATCTTTCGGGTGGCATGGCGGCTAGGGCTTATCGAGAAACGGATTGGGGAGGCGAAGGCGCACGACGCACTGCAAGCGCAAGTGCCTCCCGAACTCGTGTTTCGTTTTCATGTCGGCTTAATCACACACGGGAGGCGAATCTGTAAGGCAATCACTCCTCAGTGCGGAGTCTGCCCCCTCACCGCGCACTGCCGCACCTACCAGTCCATTACCGAGCCATCTTCGGGGTCGTAGAGTTGGGGGCTACGCCAGTCTTCGGTCTTTATCTGGCTAGCGAGTTTCTCTTCGTCTAGTTCTACTCCTAGCCCCGGAGTTTGCGGCAGTTCGATAAACCCATCTTTAATTATCAAGGGGTTTTTTAGATAATTCTCCCCTACATTCACCTGCTCCTGCATGAGGAAGTTGGGGATACAAGCGTCCAGTTGAACACACGCCGCCAACGAAATTGCCCCTAGCGGGCAGTGCGGCGCAATCCCCGCATAGTACGCTTCCGCCATACCCGCAATAAGTCGGCACTCGAAGATACCCCCTGCGTGTGAGAGGTCGGGCTGTAGGATAGTTGCCGCCCCTTTTTCCAACACTTCGCGGAACTGCCATTTTGTGAAGAGGCGTTCGCCAGTAGCAATGGGGATGTGGGTTTTACGAGCGAGGTCTGCCATGCCGTCTACGTTTTGGCACTGGATGGGTTCCTCAATAAAGAGCGGCTGATAGGGTTCGAGGGCTTTGATAAGCAGTCCCGCTGTTTGGGGGCTAACTGCGCCGTGAAAGTCGATAGCGATGTCTACCTCTTTGCCCACCGCCTCCCGCATAGCGGCAAACGTCTCCACCACACGATGCACATACCCCATCGACTCTATCATGCGCGGCGAACGTCCTCCAGAGGGACCGGTTTTCATGGCGGTAAAGCCTCGTGCTACTGCCGCCTTTGCGTTTTGTGCCGCCTCTTCGGGGGTTTTGCCGCCGACATGGGTATAGGCGCGTACCTTGTTACGAGTAGGTCCGCCAAGTAGCCGATGGACGGGTAGCCCCACCGCCTTCCCTGCCAAGTCCCAAAGGGCGTGTTCTACCCCAGAAATCGCGCTGGTGAGGATGGGACCGCCGCGATAGAAAGCATGGCGGTACATGGCTTGCCAGTGGTGAACGACCTGCATGGGGTCTTTGCCAATCAGGTACTCTTCTAGCTCCTTCACGGCTTGGGCGCAGGTCTGCGCTCTGCCTTCCAGTACCGGTTCTCCCAAGCCTACCAGACCTTTATCGGTATGGATTTTAAGGAAGAGGGAGCGGGGCTGTACTAAAAACGTCTCTAGGTGTGTAATTTTCATGGATAAGTTTGACCTTGTGAAATGGGGAACTCGACCTCATCTTAGCCCCTCTTGTTGTAGAGAGAATGAGAGTGGTAGCCGTGACCCTAAAACAGATACTCTCTAATAATACCTCATGCCCCAGTATGCGCCATCCAAGAGTAGTAGGGTTATCGCAGTTTCCGTTCTTTTTTCGGGATAACTTCCCTCGTTTAGCAGGAGAAATCTACCTCTCAATCGAACTTTGCTCTATCCATTTTCATTCAAGAAGAGGTTTATTACGATGAAGAGTTCCTCCTCACGCCGCGAGTTTTTAGGCGCGACCACTACCGCCGGTCTTCTTAGCGCTGGTATCTTGCCCGTTCATGCAGAGCCAAGTTCCCGTCCACGTCCCACCATGAAGAACGATAAAATCGTGCTGGGGCTTATCGGGTGCGGGGGCATGGGAGCCGCCGACATGAACGCGCTCATGCAGTTCCCCGAAGTGGAAGTCGCCGCTCTGTGCGATGTGGACGCGGCGCGTATGCCACGGGATATTGCCAATGTAGAAGACAAGTATGGGCGCAAACCGGAGGTGTTCCACGACTACCGCAAGATGCTAGAGCGTAAAGATATTAACGGGATTATCGTGGGAACCCCTGACCACTGGCACGCCCTAAACCTCATTCACTCCTGTCAGGCGGGGAAGGATGTCTACTGCGAAAAACCCATCTCGCACGACATTACCGAAGCCAAAGCGATGGTTGCCGCCGCTACGCACTACCAAAAGATTGTACAGGTAGGTACTTGGCAGAGAAGCACACCAGAGTTCTATAGTGCAATCGACTATATCCGTTCTGGAAAGTTGGGGCGCGTAATTCATGTACGGGCATGGACGTGTGATAGTGCGCGAATGGGCAAACACAGCCCCGGAAAACCCATTCCTTCCAACTTTAACTACGATATGTGGGTAGGTCCCTCGAAAATGACCCCCTATATCCCAGAGTACACACATGGAAACTGGCGATGGTTTCTTAATTTTGGGTGTGGACTAACCGGCGACTGGGGAGTTCACATGATGGATATTGGGCTACTCGCAATGAGCAAAGATACCGACCTTCCTATGCCTGTAGAGGTCTCGGCGTATGGCGGCGCGTTGGCTTGGCCCGACGATGACCGTACCGCCCCCGACACGCACCTCGCCATTATGAAGTTTAAGAACCCCGAC
>OMJJ01000343.1 GCA_900299305.1 bacterium
CGTAGGTTATCCAAGACCCCATAGAGGGGCGAATGGGCTGCATATTACCGGAGTTCATCATTAGCAAGGCGGGTTCGTGGTTCGGAATATCGGCGTACATCGAACGTATTACGCAGATATCGTCGATACAACTGCCTACCTCTGGGAACAGGTCGGTGGCTTCGATTCCGCTCTTACCGTAGCGCACCGTTTTGAAGGGGGTGGGCATCAGTTTGCCGGCGGTATTTCGGTTGCCGTTCTTAATGGCATCGGGGGTTGTACCGGCATACTTTACGAGGGCGGGTTTCGGGTCGAAGGTATCTACTTGCGAAGGACCGCCGTTCATAAAGAGGTAGATAACCCGCTTGGCACGAGCGCGGAAGTGAGGTGCTTTCGCCTCCATTGTGAAGTTTGCGGGGGTTTTGGTATCGGCGGTTGCTTCGGTTGCCATAAGGCTGTTGAGTGCCAACGCCCCAAAGCCTCCCCCTATGCGGCACAGCATATCGCGGCGTGTGGGGAGTGTATTTGCGCCCATGTTTACGAGCAGGTTATCGCGTTCGTTGTTGTTCATTACGGGTCTGTTTCCTACGAGTATTCTAGTCGATGTACATAAATTCGTTTGCGCTCAAGAGTATCTGTGCATACTGCTCCCACCGTGTTAGGCGCACTGGAGTAGTGGGGTGCGGCGGAGTTTGCGCCGTACTTGCGGAGGGCGCGGCAACAGGCGCAGGGGGTGAGTGCAGAAAGAGTAGCCCTAGCGAGACCTCTTTTGTGGAGGGTTGCCGATTGTACGCAAGCTGAAATGCCTGTCGGATACGGGCGTTATCGTCGTCCTGCGGATTCGCGTTGAGCCGCGCCGCAAACGCTTTCGCCTGCCGAATCATGTACTCGCTGTTCAGCACAAAGAGCTGTTGGAGGGGAACAGTAGTGTCGGTACGCTTGTCGGCGGTTACGTTGGGGTCGGGGTAGTCGAAGAGCCGCAACATCGAATCGAGTTGGTGACGGCTGATAGCGGCGTAGTAAGTACGTCGGCAGTTATCCGCAGATTCCAATGAGACGGACTGCCCACCGAGGGTAGCGTCTAGTTTCCCATTGACCGCCAACATCGAGTCGCGCCACGCCTCCACCTCTAGGCGGCGGATGGGCATACGCCACAGTAATCGGTTATCGGGGTCAATCTCGAAGTTGTGCTTGTCTACGGTGCTACGCATCTGATAGGTCGCCGAGAGCATCATCTTTTTATGAAGGGTTTTGAGAGACCAGCCTTTCGCGATGAAATCGGTGGTCAGGTAGTCCAGCAGTTCGGGGTGGGTAGGCGGTTCACCTAGTGTTCCGAAGTTGTTGGTGGTGCGTACCAGTCCCGTTCCAAAATGGTGTTGCCATACCCGATTGACCATGACGCGGGGAGTGAGAGGGTTGGTGTCGGCGGTGATGGCGTTCGCGAGTTCCAAGCGACCACTGCCCTGCGAAAACGCGGGGGCGTTGTTACTAGAGAGAACAGTGAGGAACTTGCGGGGAGCCTCTTCACCGGGTGTTTTGGGGTTGCCGCGAAGTAGCACACGCATATTGCCAGCGGTTGCCGTATCTTTGAGGGCATGAACGAATGCAGTCACTTTGAGGTGTGCCAGTTCCATACTGAGAGTAGCATAGCGTGCTTTGGGGTCTCCGGTCAGTACCTCACCAAGTCGTTCACGGGGGATAGTGAGTACCCCCTCCCCGCCGAATACCTCCTCTAGTAAGGTAGAGTCGTTTTTGTCTAACGGGGCGGTCTTGGAGTTCGGCTTTTTCTGTGCCTCTTGCTGACTTCTTAGCGAACGCAAGGCGTTTTGGAACTGCTCTGCGGTTTTACGAACCTCTGCCGTTACTGTTTCAGAGGTAGAGAGGTCGGTTTTCGCGGGTTGTGCCTGTACGAGTTTAACCCACTCTGCTAGTTTCGCTTTTTCACGGCTTTTAGGCTCTGCAAGGTAGCTCACCCAACGTTCTAGTACCACGCGCTCTATCTTTTCGGAGTTCGCAAACATATCGGTAGTGAGGGCAGGGTTCCCTTTTTTGCGATTGGCATACTTCCATGCCTCACCCATGTACTTCGCAACCTCGTTGGTCAGGCGGTCTTGAACATATTTGGTATGCTCATTAACGAAAGTATCCACCTCTTGCTGTTTCTTTTGGATAATTTCGTTACGATTCGCAAGGGCTTTGCCGCTCTCTCCACTGTTCTGATTGGTTTCGCTTACGGGTACTTCGATGTACGAGGTGTTCGCGAAGATACCCGCCAACCCGTAGTACTCTTTTTGGGTGATGGGGTCAAACTTATGGTCGTGGCAACGCGCACAGGCGACGGTTAGCCCCAGTATTCCGCGTGTGAGGGTGTCTATGCGGTCATCGTACTGGTCGTACATCTTAGAATCGTCGTAGTAGACGGGACCGGTAGCAAAAAAGCCTAGCGCGGGGAGTTGCTCCTGCATATCGGCTTCGCCTAGCAAGTCCGCCGCAATCTGCTCTTTAATAAACCGATTGTAGGGCATATCTGCGTTCAGAGAGCGGGCTATCCAGTCGCGGTAGCGAAAGCCTTGCGGGTAGAGACGCGGCTCAAAACTGTGCGCTTGGTCTTCTCCGTACCGTGCGATGTCGAGCCAGTAACGCCCCCAACGTTCGCCGTAGTGAGGGTTGGCAAGGAGCCTGTCGATAACGGTTTCCCACGCTTTGGGAGATTTATCGGTAAGGAACGCCTCTACCTCTTGCGGGGTAGGAGGGAGACCTATCAAATCGAAGGTAGCACGGCGTATTAGGGTGCGCCTATCTGCATACTTGGCAGGAGAGAGGTTTTTCTGCTCTAACTTCGCAAGGATAAAACTATCTAGGGGGTCGCGTACCCACCCTTTGCGCTTTACAACGGGAGGGGCTACCGTACGGATAGGTTGCCATGCCCAATGCTTTAAGAGTCTCTTACTGCGGAGTGCATCGTCTGCGGGGGAAGTCGGTTTGCTAGTCGTACTCTCTGCCCATACGGCTCCGTTTTTGACCCATGTAGTGAGATTTGTTATTGCCTCTTCGGGGAGTTTGCCTTTGGGGGGCATCTGCAAATTGGAGTGAGTATAGCGTATCGCCTCA
>OMJJ01000344.1 GCA_900299305.1 bacterium
CGCCGTCAGGCTCGTTTTGCCATGATCGACGTGACCGATTGTCCCGATGTTTACGTGCGGCTTATTTCGCGCAAACTTCTGCTTTCCCATATCGGAAATAGTCCTCTCAGAAAGGTAATAGTCTAGTATAGAGTGAGTGTCGGTTTCGATTCAAGAATTCGGCAACGAATGGCGCGGATAGAGTAGTGACCCTAACCTGCGCCATTCTTGCCTTATGTTTGTGTGTGCCTCTCCTCTCTTCCTCGTTGCCAAAGAGGGTTAGAGGCTCACGAAAACACGGCGATACCGTTCGTCTTTCGCTCTGATTGTGTCGGAGCGAGATGGGTGGGCGTTACGCCTTTACGGGTTGCTTGCTGTTTACTTTGGCAAGCAGTTCTTCGGATACGTTACGAGGAACCTCTTCGTAGTGAGAGGGTTCCATCGAGAAGGAGGCGCGTCCCTGAGTGAAGCCGCGTAGGTCGTTCACATAGCCGAACATCTCGGCGAGGGGTACGAGTGCCTTAATGGTCTGTACGTTTCCAGCACTCGATTCCATGCCTTCCATGTGTCCGCGTCGGCGGTTGATGTCGCCAATAACGTCGCCCATGAAGTTCTCTGGGGTCACGACCTCTACCGCCATAATCGGCTCTTTGAGGTAAGACTGCGCTTTGCGAAGCCCTTCGCGCATGGTCTGCATAGCGGCGACCTTAAACGCGATTTCCGAAGAGTCTACTTGGTGGAAGGAGCCATCTACCACAGCAACTTTCACATCGACGACGGGGAAGCCCGCCAGGATGCCGCTTTCGAGTACTTCGCGTACCCCTTTTTCGATAGCGGGGATGTACTCTTTGGGAATGGTTCCACCCACGATTTTGTTCTCAAAAACGAAACCCGCACCGGGCTCTTGGGGATAGAGTTCGAGTTCGCAGTCTCCGTACTGCCCCGAACCACCCGTTTGGCGTTTGAACGGAACACGCGCCGTAGCGTTTTTGTGAATGCTTTCACGGTAAGCAACTTGGGGCGCACCGAAATTCGCTTCGATGTTGTACTCACGCTTTAGGATGTCGATTTTGATGTCGAGCTGAAGTTCACCCATTCCGCTCAGAATAGTCTGCGCGGTCTCTTGGTCGGTAGAGACGCGGAAGGTGGGGTCTTCGTTCGCCAGTTTTTGCAGGGCAGTAGCCAGTTTGTCTTGGTCGCCCTTGGTCTTAGGCTCAATCGCGATAGAGATAACGGGGTCTGGGAAGGTGATGTTCTCTAATAGGATAGAGGACTTCTCGTCGCAGAGGGTATCTCCGGTCTGGGTATCTTTCAAGCCTACGATAGCGGCGATGTCACCAGCATAGACCATATCCACGTCTTCCCGGCTGTTGGCGTGCATTCGGACGATGCGCCCAATGCGCTCTTTGCGCCCTTTGCCAGAGTTCAGAATGGTCTGTCCCGTGCTAAGAGTTCCAGAGTAGACGCGGAAGAAGGTGAGTAGACCGTACTTGTCGGTAGCGATTTTGAAGGCGAGTGCGCTGAACGGCTCTTCGTCTAGCGGCTTGCGGGTGAGTTCGGTTCCTCTGTCGGGGTCTTTGCCGGTAATCGCATCCACATCGCTAGGCGCAGGTAGGTAGTCGATAACCGCGTCTAGGAGAAGCTGAACGCCTTTGTTTTTGTAGGCAGAGCCGCAGAGTACGGGAACGATTTGCCCCGCAACGGTTCCTTTACGGAGGGCGTTACGAATCTCGTCTTCGGTAATCAGTTCGCCTTCGAGATACTTTTCGATAAGGTCTTCATCGGCTTCGGCAACGGCTTCCAGTAGTTTGGTGTGGTACTCGTTCGCAACATCTAGGAGGTCGGCAGGAATGGCTTCCACGCGGATGTCTTTACCTGCATCGTCCATATAGCGGTACGCTTGCATCTTCACGAGGTCTATCACGCCCACAAAATCGGCTTCCGCGCCAATCGGAATCTGAATGGGGATAGCGTTTGCGCCGAGTCTCTCGACCATCTTCTCCACAACAGAGAGGAAGTTCGCGCCCATTCTGTCCATTTTGTTTACGAAAGCGATGCGGGGAACCTTATACTTATTGGCTTGCCGCCAAACGGTTTCGGATTGGGGTTGAACACCGCCCACCGCACAGAATACGGCTACCGCACCGTCCAGAACACGCAAAGAACGCTCCACCTCTACCGTAAAGTCTACGTGTCCGGGGGTGTCGATGATGTTGATACGGTGGTCGCTCCAGAAACAGGTGGTAGCGGCGGAGGTAATGGTGATACCGCGCTCCTGCTCTTGCACCATCCAGTCCATCGTAGCCCCTCCGTCGTGAACTTCCCCGATTTTGTGGGTTCGCCCGGTATAGAAGAGGATGCGCTCGGTGACGGTGGTTTTACCCGCGTCGATGTGAGCGGCGATGCCGATGTTTCTTGTTTTTTCTAAAGAGTATTCTCGTGCCATGGTATTGTGTCTTCGTTTCTCTCTGCGGGTAGAGGGTCGTTTTATGACGACGTGGCTCTCGCGCTTATGTTAAGAATAGGTCGAGGGTGTCTCTCCCTCAATCAGAATAGAACTACCAGCGGTAATGGGCAAAGGCTTTGTTTGCGTCTGCCATACGGTGTACCTCTTCGCGGTTTTTGACCGAGGCACCGGTTTTGTTGTAGGCATCCAGCAGTTCGCCAGCGAGTTTCTCGGTCATGGTGCGTCCACCGCGCTTGCGGGAGTTGCTGACTATCCATCGGAAGGCACGGGCGACTTTGCGCTCTGGGCGTACCTCTACCGGAACCTGATAGGTAGAACCTCCTACGCGGCGGGGACGAACTTCGAGTTGGGGCATACAGTTGTTTACGGCTTCTACAAAGACCTCTATACCGGGTCGCTTGGCGCGGTTCTCGGCTATTTCAAGGGCTCCGTAAAAAATGCGCTCTGCAACGCCTTTTTTACCGTCTACCATAAGGCGATTGATAAAGCGTTGCGCCAATTCGTTGTTATAAACGGGGTCTGGTGTGAACTTTCTGGCTCGCGCAGGACCTTTTCGTGGCATATCAGACAACTCCTTAGAAGGTTTCTTTTCCCCAATGGGCTTGGGTTGAACCTGTCCCTGTCTTTTCCGATTCTCTTTGGCACGTTCCGCACGTTTGCGTCGTGCCGTTGGGTTTTTTCTTGGCAAGTATGGTACTGCATCTCAGCAGTGCCTCAAGACGCATCCCAAACGGGTCTGGGGTCTATTTCTTGGGCTTCTTGGTTCCGTATTTGGAACGGCTGGACTTTCTGTCGCGGGTTCCGGCGGTATCAAGGTGTCCGCGCACGATATGGTAGCGCACACCGGGTAGGTCTTTTACACGACCTCCGCGTATCATAACAACAGAGTGCTCTTGTAGGTTGTGACCGATACCGGGAATGTACGCAGTCACCTCAACTTTGTTGGTAAGGCGTACACGGGCAATTTTACGAAGTGCAGAGTTCGGTTTCTTGGGCGTGACGGTTCGGACTACGAGGCAAACTCCGCGCATCTGCGGATTGGAGCGTAGAGCCGGGGACTTGGTCTTTTTGATGGTACGCTTGCGACCTTTTCGCACTAACTGGTTAATCGTGGGCATTCTTCTCGTTCCACCCCTATCTGCCGGAAGGCAGTCGCTACTAGATTTTGGATATTGGGTCGGTCTTCCTAAGTACTATAGGAAGCGATAAGGCATTAAAAAATCCCTCGTTGCCAAACCGAGAGGGCAGACAAGGGACGCACGGCGTTCTACTGAATTAGGAACTACCGAACTAAACGCAGAGTAAGGGCAAAAGCCTTTCTATCCGCCTCCTTTGGTGTCGTGCCTACTATCAAACCGGTGTATTGAGTGGTTGATAGCCTATCGGTACTTAGCAAACCCTCGTATTGTACACCTCTTCTCCCCATAAAGTCAATATCTCCCTTCGAGAATCCCGTAGGATTCTTGTGATTATTTACGAGTACCTACCTCCGTTTCATAGATAAAGGGGTAGAGACGCCATCGGCTCTACCCCTAAAGGTTTGGGATTACGAAGATTTGGGATATTTAAGAAAGCGAGAGCTTATGGGCTGGTTACGGGGTTGCGCCGCCAGTCGTTATCTAAGTAGCTACGCCATGTAGTTTCTGGCTTCTTCCACTTAGAGTGCCCATCGCTAAATGCGATGTTTCCGCCGCCCTGATGACGCGCCACAAGACGAGCTTGTGTGGCAACATCAAACGCCCAAGGTTGCGGATAGAGACCACCACGTGAGGAGGTTTTATCCGAACGCCCTGCGTCTGCTAACACAATAAACTGCGATGGGTAGGTGATGCTGGCGAGCGGGGTGTGGTCGTTAAAACCAAAGTCCGTCAGGTCAATAGTTCCTACACCGGCGTACTCTTTCTGATGGTTGTTTGCGGCGGGAGTCAGGTACGCCTCGTTCAGATGGCAACCGTAGTCGGTGGGGTACCAGTTACCAGGACCAATCGGTGACCAAGGAAGAGCAGAGGGGCACTTGAAGAGATCCTGGCTCTTGACGTAGGGGTTGATACGATTACGATAACTGTATTGGGCACGCGCATCAGCGGTGTCGGGGGTTCCGGGAGGTGCTTGCCTCTCGGTAACGGTGGGCGGATAGTTCTCGTCGTAGTCTTGAATGTACATGGCATAGCCAGTAGAGATTTGACGTGTGTTGGAAAGGCAGGCAGTGGAGCGGGCTTTCTCCCGCGCCTGTGCAAAAACGGGAAAAAGGATGGCGGCAAGTATAGCGATAATAGCTATCACCACAAGAAGTTCAATGAGCGTAAACGCTTTACGGTTAGATGCACGATACATCGAATTACCTCCTAGATTTGAATCTTGACTATTTTAATCAATTAAGTCAGGATTCAATGTTGACGGTATTATACAAGAGGGTTTATGCCTTTGTCAAGAGCCAAGAGATATATTTTCTTATTGTGTTCGGGATTTTAAAAACAGAGTGGCGGCGAAATGACGAATGCAGGGCAGACCTGAGCGTCTACCCTGCATTCCAGTGAGTTTTGTCTTCTACAACCTAGTTCAACCTCTCTTTACGGAGAGGCACTTACTTCTCGCAGGTAGGCATCGAAAGCCGCCTGTACGTTTCCTTCTACTGCGTCGCCGGTATGGGTATAGAAGCGGTAGCGTAGATGAAGGGGGGTGTTGGGAGTAATCTCAATGGGGTCGGCATAGAAAAAGCCGTAATTAGGAGAGAGAGGTCCGTAATCGCGGGTAAACCAGTAGGAGGGGTGGTCGGGGTTGTGGGGATGGTCGAAGACAGCGATACCACAAACAGTGCGCCCTAGTTTCCCTGAACAGTCTACCCACTCTGATTTTTGGCGATAGGTTTGCCGTTCGTTGCGCTTACCTTGTGCGTTTACAAGGGTTCCGCCGCCTTTGGGAGAGAGGCTCTCGGCTACGCGGATATGGGGTAGCCCCGCCTCGTTCGTCTGATTGAGCAATACCGTGCGCTGGTCGGGAGAGGAGAGGCGAATATCGAGGTCGAAATAACGTGCTTCGGCAGGAGTATGATAGAAGGTAAAAGTGCGCGTATCGGTTAGCATTACTGCACCGCTTGGGGCTTGCCAGTCGCAAACCTCCGTAAAGCCGCCTTTTTGCTCTCCACTGGTGCGCTCTATAAACTCTCTATGAAGGATCTTACCCGTGTTGTGCCGCTCCACCCAGAAATCGGTCTCATCCACGCGCCCATGTCCCAACCATATCCCATGATGATGCCTATGGTCGGTAGGAGAGTCGGCAAGGAAGGAGAGTCCGTTGGGTGCGCGAAGCGGAAACAGGTAGGGCTTTGCGCGGTTGGGGGCAAAATGATAACGGGCGTACTCGTTCTGTGCAATAAGAATAACCAGTTGCCCGTTATCTTCTAGAATTTCAACCATAGTTACGCACTCCTTCGTCTTGGGCAACGCCCCTAGCAACGAATTGAGAAAATGGGATGGGTTTAGAATAGGCTACGGGGTAGTTGCCTATCGAAATGAGTGAGTTGTATATCACGGGTGTACCCGCGCCGCTCGTACAGGCGCGAAAGCGCGTCGTAGATACGGACAGGCTGTTGGGTATGCTCCATGTAACAGAGTGATAACGCGCTAAGGTACTCGCGTTCGGCACTGGCAAAGTCGTTTTGCGCGTAGAAGGCATCTCCGAGTGCTTCGCGTACATCGGGGTCGTAGGGGTCTTCGTGTGCTACTACGCGCCAGAGCGGATGTTTTTTTATCTCGGCGGGGACGTGCTTCTCCCATTGGGTCAATACATCCGCCGCGACCTCGTAGATGTCGGCTTCAGGGTGCTCTTCTCCCAAGTCCCAGTTCATGGTTTGAGTACAGAGCGGCAGAGCGTGTTGCACCACCGACCAGTAGTAGGGAATAGCACGTTCGGGCTGTTCGCGTTCTCGGAAGATGTCTGCTATCAGGTAAGAGATGTCCCCACACCAGGGGGTCACTTCACTCCCCCTATGAAAGAGGTCGAGGGCACGTTCTACCCGATTTTGGGCGCGGTGTACCCCTCCCAGATAGCAGAGGCTGGTACTGTCTTGCGGGTCGAACTGAAGAAGGCGTTCGTGTAGTTCGATGTTGTTGCGGGGTGGCTCCAGAGTGAGTAAGGTTTCCGGGAGAGCGAGTGTCTGCATCAGTGTATCGCGCTCTGCACTCTCCTGCCAGTCGTCCAGTTCCTCTACCCAGTCCTCTTCCATCTCATACCGACCTACCGTGATGCAGTGTGCAAGAAACGCATGAAAACTAGAGGAGACAGGGCGCAGGTACATCTCCTCCTCTTCCCAACAGACAACAGGTAGCGTACCCAGCGCAATTTCGGGGGTGACATAGAAACCGTAGATACCCCCATCTCCTATCGCACGACCAAAGGGCAGAAACTGCGGCAACATCCCAAACACGCGCCCCGCGCCCTGCACAATCATTCGGATAGGATAGAACTCACACGGACCAAGGAGGGGGCTTTGGAGGTGATGATAGAAGGTACAAAACGATTCAGGCAGATTAACGCGCCAAAAGGCTCCTAACTGGCGTAAGCCTTCATCGGGGTAGTCGGTATCTCTGTCTGTGTAGTGGCTCATTGTTTTACGAGTAGCACCAAAGGTAGTAAGTTAAGGGGGTGATATTAAGAAGTATACCCTTTTTCTCATAGATGTTAGTCTAGCCCATACCAAGCCTTCACATCCGACTTTAGCCAAAACACCACTCCCGTCACCACCAGTACTAGCCAAAACAGGGTTAGCGCGGGGGCAGAACCGAACTTCATAAGGGCAAGCACCCCAAATAGCCCCAGTACGCCAAAACTGCCATGATAACCCCAGTCCCGTTGTGTAAACGCCCCCCAAGCCACAATAAGAAACCCCGCAAAAAACGGCACACATACCACCGCGGTAAAGATGGGTCCAATAGAACCAAAAGAGGCGGCAAGATAGTTGGTTCCCTCCTCGTTTACTTTTATGCGGGTGGCAAATGCCCCCAAGACAGAGGCGAGGGGCCAAAAC
>OMJJ01000345.1 GCA_900299305.1 bacterium
CTATTAGGTGGTAGCCCTCATCACCAACCTCTTCTCCCAAGTTTGGGCGAAGAGGCGAATGCCTTGTATATCAAGCAAGTTATGTTTTTGCACAGATATACCTTGCTTGTAACAAGAAAACCTGACAGCTGTATCCTCCTTCCCCCAAACTTGGGGGCAAGGATGTCCGAAGGACAGGATGAGGGCTAACCCGCTGTAAGGTACATAGCCTCTAATCTTTTGATAGTACGATTGCCCTAGGCATGAAATCAAGCGAACCTGCTTATTTTGGGACAGAAGAGAGGGCGACTTGTTACATACAAATCGCTACGTCCCGCAAAATGAAACGCATTTCTTTAGAAAAGGAGAAGCCCCTTGCCTCTCGTAAACACAGGTACACTGCTCCGCGCCGCTCTGAACGGCAACTACGCAGTAGGAGGGTTTGAACCCTACACCATAGACCAGATACAGGCGATTGTGGAGGTAGCAGAGGAAGAACAGACTCCGGTTATCCTTCAGATGTGGGCAGAGGTGATAGAGACTTGGGGCTTTCCCACGCTGACCTGTGTGGTGCGAGAACTTGCCGGACGTGCCTCGGTTCCCATATCGCTCCACCTCGACCACGCTACCACTGAAGAACTTGCGTACCAAGCCCTAGAAGCGGGGTTCACCAGCGTTATGTACGATGGCTCCAAACTTCCCTTAGAGGAGAATATCGCTCATACCCGTAACGTTGTAGCAAGGGCGCACGAGGTGGGTGCAGATGTAGAGGCGGAGTTGGGCTTAATAGGCTTTCTTAGCGACTACGCCACCCCCGAAGAGGCGATGGAGGCGATACAGGGGCTACTCACCCCGCCGGAACTCGCCGAGTCCTTTGTGCGCGAAACGGGGATAGATATTCTCGCGCCAGCTATCGGCTCTATTCACGGTTGCCCCCTGCCTATGGCGCGGCTCGATATTCCTCGTATTCGTGCTATTGCGGAGAGAACGGGCGTACCTTTGGCACTACACGGCGGTTCGGGGGTAGGAGAAGAGCAACTTCGTGCCGCTATCTCTGCGGGTATCGCAAAAGTAAACGTGGATGCAGAGGTAAGAAGCGTCTACATTACCGCCCTCAAAGACGAAGTTGAGCGAATCGGTAGCGGTGAAAAGGTGTTTGTCGATTTGGCACGTTACCCGCGGGGAGTGCGTACCGCGACCAAAGAGGCGGTACGCAAACGTATGCGGATGCTACGAAACGCAGGGTAGCCCCTAGTTTTCGAGAGGAAATCGTTGCCTAGTCTAAGCACACTATTAGGACAAATTCGCTACGCCGCTCAAAAGTGGGACGATTCTGCGTGGTGGCGGCAGGAGCGCGAAATCCTCAGCCTCTATCCCTATGAAAGAGGAGTTCTCCCTCATCCCACCCTTGCCCAACTCCGAGAGATTGTCTACGATGGGAAAGAGCATTGGGAGGAGTGCGACATTGTGTGCCTAGACTGGTTCCGCTCGGCGCAAGGGAAGACCTACCTGAATGTACTCAAGCACCGTCCGGGTCTCTTTTTCTTTTACCAAGAGCCGCACGGCATCTTTTTTCAGTTTCGTGAGGTAGGAGGAGAGGAGTTTGTCCCTCTTGTACCAAAAGAGAACACTGAACCCGTGACCCGCTCTATCGGTGGCACAGACACCCATTTCCCTGCAACGGCTTTTGTCTCCCGTGAGGTAGCGTGGGAGATTGTGCAGAAGTTTGTATTTACCCAACGCCGCGCAAAAGTCGTTACGTGGGTAGCGGCAGAGAACTTTCACTCATAGGAGTCAGGAGAACCCAACGCATGAGTGCCTCCACACTATCGGTACGCTCACAAGTCAGCGAAGCAGAGTGGGAACAGCGTGTTCACCTTGCCGCCTGCTACCGCATGATGGCTTACTACGGGTGGGACGATTTAATCTTTTCGCACATTTCGGCGCGTGTACCGAACGAAGAGGGGTACATTCTTATGAACCCCTACGGAATGTTTTTCGAGGAGATAACCGCCTCTAGCCTTATCAAAGTAGACTTTGAGGGGCGTAAAGTGCTAGAAACCCCCTACGATGTCGTGCCGGCGGGGTTGGTTATCCATAGTGCTATCCATGCAGCACGAAAAGACGCGGAGTGCGTTCTGCACCTGCACAGCCTCAGCGGAGTAGCGGTATCGGCGCAAAAAGAGGGGGTGTTGCCCATCTCCCAACACTCCATTCTGGTACTCGCTTCGCTCGCCTATCACGATTTCGAGGGGGTAGCACTACGCGACGACGAAAAGCCCCGTCTGGTAGCAGATTTAGGCGACAAAAACTTCTATATGCTACGTAATCATGGGCTGATAACCGTTGGCGACTCCATTCCAGAGGCGTTTATGCGAATGTATTTTTTCGAGACCGCCTGTAAAATACAGATAATGGCACAGAGCGGCGGTAGCGACCTCATTCCTATCGACCCAACCATCATCGCCACTGCCAAAGAGCAGGTACAGCAGGCAACACGCCAGTCCGGTGGAGCGTTGGCGTGTCCCGGAGTGTTACGAAAACTAGACAGACTAGACCCTAGTTTTCGCGAATAGTAACCCAAACAAGGAAGGAACCAGTATGCGACTAAAAGACAAAGTAGCCATTGTTACCGGAGCCGCCAGCGGTATCGGAAGAGCCACCGCGACTCTCTTCGCCGAAGAGGGGGCATCGGTTTTACTAACAGATGTAAATGCGGTAGGCGGAGAAGAGGCGGCGCAAGCCATTCGTGACAAGGGCGGGAAAGCCGTGTTTCATAAGGCAAACGTCTCTCAACAGGTGGAGTGTGAGGGTGTGGTAAAGGCGTGTGTCGCGGCATTTGGGCGTGTGAATACCCTCGTCAACAATGCGGGAGTCTTTATTCTTAGAGGGGTAGAGGCGACCCCGGAAGACTGGCAAGCGGTCATGGCGACCAACGTATTCGGTTACTCCTACCTCATGAACTTTGCCGCCGAAGAGATGCGGAAGCAGGGCGGGGGAACGGTGGTCAATGTGGGTAGCGTCTCTAGCGTTATCGCGCAGACCAAACGAGTGACCTACAACGCCAGCAAGGGCGCGGTTCTGCAAATGACCCGCTGTGCGGCACTCGACTTATCGGAAGACAATATCCGCGTGAACTGCGTCTGCCCCGGAGTTATCTGGACGGCAGAGGTGGAGCGCATGGCGCAAGAGGGCGGCTTGACGCGGGAAGAGGCAGGAATTGAGTTCGGTTCGCGGCAGATAATGAAACGCGCCGCCGACTCTCGTGAGGTGGCGTACCCTATTCTCTTCCTCGCTTCCGAAGAGAGTTCATTCTGCACGGGTATCGCACTCTTTGTAGATGGTGGTTGGACAGCGATGTAGTTTGGTGCTACCTACCGAGTGCGATATAGTAAAGCCCCTTCTACTATCCAGTAAGAGGGGCTTTGTTGTAAGCGATAGTGGCTACTCTGCGTTGGCTACCACAAGCATTTTATGAGCAATAGGTGACTGCCGAGACTGTATCCATGCCTGTTGCTCTTTAGGGTTCAGAAGGTCGAATACCTGTTGTTCTGCCCGTATCTTCCAGTCTTCGAGTTGGAATGAGAGGTTTGAGTGGGGAGTCATAAAGGCAGGAGTTCCTACTTTTTGGTCAGGGTGCTTTTGCCGCCACTCTTGAAGAGCCTCTTCCATTTTTGCGTCGGTGCGCTTCTCCAAGTCTTTCAGTATCTCTCGTGCTTTTTTCTGTACTTCGGGGCGTATGTGTAACTTTTGGGCGGTTTTCTCGTCGGCGAGAGAGAGGATACCCTCTTTGGCGTGAGCCATTCTCTTATTCTCTTCATAAAGTTTGGCGGTCTCTTTATCGTACTCGTAGTAGCCCGGCTCGTAGGCGGTAGTCTGTGCCTGTTTAAGAGAATGGGCTTGGCTCTGCCATGGCGAACCGCGAAAAACCAAAAAACTCCCCGTGATAAACATCGTCGTTGCTAGTACCGAAGGGTACAGTGGCTTTCTCATCGAATAATGTCTCCCTATTTTTGTCCACCTAAAGTATTCTGCCTACTTTTGACTGGATCTTTTTGCCAATGCTACTCAAAAGACGAACCAAAATAGGGCAAGTTTCGCTAAATTCGCAAAAAAGAATCCTAGAGTGATGTGATGGATTACAAGGGGGTTGCTTGTAGTACAGTTTGCACTCACCCCATCCTAGCCTTCCCCTTTACAATGGGAAGGAACGTCGCTTCTGACAAAAGGCTTTTCTAACTCTCAAAACTGAGCAGTAAACAGTGCATTGCAAGTCTCTCCTTGTAAAGGGGTAGGGTTAGGGTGGGGTGAGTGCGAAACCCCTTTACTATCTCAAAACACAAAATACATACCCCAATGAGCATTGTAAAGGGGAGATTCGGGGTTGTTTGTGGAATAGTGAGAGAGCGAAAAGATACGATACAGGGATAAGGAGAAGGCACGATGCTAGTAACAAGCCGTGCCCCCGTGCGAATCGACTTTGCGGGGGGCTGGACAGATGTAAATATCTTTGCGAAGGGGGCGGGCGGGGCAGTAGTCAACGCCGCCATTAACCACTACGTAACGGGAAAACTGGAGACGGTAGACGCAGAGGATTCGATACCTGCCCGCACCACAGAGCGCGAAGGCTTGAGC
>OMJJ01000346.1 GCA_900299305.1 bacterium
ACCGCCGATTTTACCATCAGTTTGGCGTGTTGTATGGCGAGTGCCGCCTGATTACCCAGTGCCTGTAGCACCACCAGTTCGTCTTTGGTGAAGTCGTGTATCTGGGCGGTATAGCAGTTCAGAACCGCAACGACCTCCCCTTGCACCATAAGCGGCACACTTGCCATAGAGCGCACCCCCGCCTTCTGTGCAATATCCGGGAATCGGTACTCCGAAGACTTCTGTACATCTCGCAAAAGCATGGGCTGTCCGGTTTTCGCCACCTGCCCCGATACGCTCTCACCAATTTTTAGGTTGGGCTTTTTACGGTACTCTTTATTTGAGGCTTGTGTTGCCGTAATGACCAACTCCCCCTTGTCCTTATCTACCAGCATGACGGTGCAGATACGATAGTTCATCGTCTGAGCAGTCATGCCTACAAAGAGTTGGAGTAGTTCTTCGAGGTAGAGGTTGGCGGTTATCGCTTGGCTCACTTCGGATAGTGTTGTAAACTGTACGGCACGACTCTCCATTTTGCGATACCTTTGGATGTGGTCTATTGCCCCGCCAAGTTGGTTGGCGATACTAGAGAGGAGCCGGGTCTGGTTGCGGGTGTAGACGTGCGGGCTATGCGTCCTCACGTTGATAACGCCCACCAACGCCCCCTGATTGAGTAGGGGAACCGAGAGCATCGACTCGAATTCGCCTTCCCGTAGGTCGGGGAAGTACTTAAAGCGGTGGTCTTTGTACGCCTCTTTGGTAAAGGCGACGGGCTTGCGTTCGCGTGCCACCCAACCCGTAATCCCCTCACCGAGTTTGAGGTGGATTTTTCCTGCCATATCCTGCGCTTCGCTATCCGTTGCGCTCAGTATCAGCTCTTCGTTCTCTTCGTCGTACAGATAGATTTGGCAGGAGTCGGTTTCGGTTATCTTTACGGCAACATCGGCTGTTACCTGTAGCATCTGCTCATGGTCGATAGCGGAGCCGGTGGCTTCTCCCACTTGGCGCAGTGCTTCCGCTTCGGCTCTTGTCTCGTGTACCTGCCCTTGAAGTTGCTCTATTAGTACCGTCGCCTCACGGAGTTGTCTGTCCCGTCTCTCCAACTCTTTTTGAAGGAGGTAGACATCGGGGTCGTCGCTACGGCGCATGGCAGAGAGTAGGCGGCGGGTACGCCATAGGGAAGTCGTGTGGACGTTGCGATTTCTCATTTTGGGTAGTACAGACCTTCTTTGGTACGGGAATAGAGGCGAGAACAGCGGAGTCCTCTACAAACGGGTACGCGCCCTAAATGCTATGGGCGATGATAATAGCGTCGGCGATTTCGCGCATAGATTTGCGCGTGTTCATGCTCTGGACTTGGATACGGCGGAACGCCTCTTGCTCTTTAAGACCGTACTGATCCATAAGAATACCTTTTGCACGGTCTACGGCGCGGCGGGTCTCTAGTTTGTCTTCCAGCGACTTCGCCTCCTCTTCAATCTTCTGTATGCTCTCCCAGCGTGCTACCGTCACTTCGATTTGGGGCATGAGGTCGGTGGCTTTGAAGGGCTTTACAAGATAAGAGAAGACTCCCGCATCTTTGGCACGGTTCACGAGATCTATTTGGCTATACGCCGTTAGCAAGAGAACGGGGGCTATTTTCTGTTCCGTGATGATTTTGGCGGCATCTATTCCGTCCATCTCTGGCATCTTAATATCAAGTATCACCACATCGGGACGATATGCCTTCGTCACCTCTACGGCTTGTACTCCATCTGCCGCTTCGCCTACGACATCGTACCCTATATCTTCCAGCATCTTTCTCAGGTCGAGGCGTATAATGGCTTCATCGTCGGCTATTACAATGCGTAGTTTTTTATCGCTCATGGTCGTCTACTCCTAAGTATCGGTAAAGTTGTGAAAATGGGTGGGCGTGTACTACAACGCGCCAACCCCTCCGCAAAGGCAGAACCCAACGGAACCCAACTCTACGCTTTAATCAGGGGGAAGCAGTTAGCGAGACAAAAATACAAGGAGAAACTAGCAACACGAGAAGAGGTACCGAAGGTCTTGCCCATAAGACAGCAGTTTCGCCATTGAAACCGTGCGATTATTTGGTTACGGAAGGGGTTAAGAGGCGGTTACAAAACGCTTTAGATAGTATAATTATAGTACATTATCCCCTGCTTTGTAAAGCGATTTCCGAAATTCCTTGAAACGAGACCGTAATCTTTGGATACAGCACCCGACACAACTCCCGTAGCCCCTGAAATCACACACCTGCCTGATATACGGTACGCCGTAATCAGCGGTGTTTCGTACCTTCTTCTCTACCGTATTGCGATGTACCTGCCCAACACCAATCTGAACGTAATCGCGACGACGTTACTCTCATTGGTGTTGATACTCACGTTCACCGTTACGTTGGCGCGGTCACTAAAGACGTGGCGCAGTGTTGCATTACTACAGATTTCCTCGCTGACACTCTGGGTATTGATGAAGGTACGCACGTTTGCTTTTATACCGCATCTTCTACCCGGCGTAGACGGTTTGGTGATGGTGGGCTTGGCGGTTTCGGTGGGATTGATTGTTTCGAGCCTGATGAAAGAGATGAAGATACTGCTCCCCGCCGCTGTTATGCTGGCGATGGTAGACCTCTATGTGGTGTTTGGGGGTGGGTTGGTAACACAGGCGGTAAGCGGACACTCGCCAAAAGCGCAAGCCGCCATGAAAGCCCTTACCGTAAACTTGCCCACAACACAGGTCAAGGCGGGGGCAGAGCCGTATCAGTTGGCAGTAGGCTTTGCGGATTTTCTGTTTATTGCGGTGTTCTTCGCCTGTTTCCGTAGGTTTGGTATCCCTTCTCGCAAAACGTTTGTGGTTTTGGTGACGGTACTGGTTCTCTATATGTTCGCCGTTGCGTTTACGGGGACACCGCTCCCTGCCCTTGTCCCGATTGCAGTCGTGGTTATCTCGCTGAACTTTCGACATTTTAAGTATGACCGTAGCGAGAAGTTCGCCTTGCTCTATGCAGGGCTAATCGTTGGTGTGCTGTTTGCCTACCTTCTCCACGCTTCACGCCGCCCCGCCCCGCCCGACAAAGAGGCTACCCCCATCACAAACGAGAAGGCGATACCACTGGGCGGATAGCCTACTCCCAACCCACTCGCAGTATCACCCCATCCGCTAGGTTCGGATAGCGAAGGAGTACTGTAGAGCCATCTACAAACGACTCTACCTCCACACTGTTCCCGAATCTATCCATACCGCGCACTCCCTTAAAGGTCTTATTTCCTGCCCAAAGCCGCGCCGCCCCTTGTGTTTTGGATGCCCCCTTTACAAAAATGGCGGTTGCGTCGTTGCGCTCTACGGTTGCCTGTATGCGCCCCGAAACGAAGCCTACTCGTGGAGTATTTCCTGTTGGTAGGTCGATGAACAGCCCTACCGACTTGGGGGGAACGGTACGCTCATTGGTAACGGCAAGAGTGGGAGAGAGCACGTCGATAACGCGCCCCTCGACGGTTTCAGCATCGTTGAGGGTACGGATAACTGTGTACTTGCCGCGCCTTAGCCGAAAGACCTCCGGTTCGGTGTAGGTTCCTCCCGCTTTTTGATGGGCATACTGCACCAAAGAGCGTAGCAGAGTCCCCGTCCGCGAACTGGAGGTAAAGATGCCCGGTGCTACCCCTGCATAGAGTACCGTCCCTTTTCCCACATTCTGCTTCCAAACCGGAATACTGCCGTCCCGCAAGGTGTAGAAGGCGGTGGGAAGTCGCTCTGCCTCCTCTTCTTTGCCTTTGGGAACGGGGAGGGTGCTCTCGATTTTGGGGAAATCGGGGTAGGTAGTGATGGGGTAGGTGAGACCTATCTTAATACGAGGCGTATCCTGCACGATGTCGCCGCCGACTTTGGTTCCCAGTAGGGTACGAGAGGTATCTACTTTTGCGGGGGCAAGCGAAACTAGGAAGCCGTTGCCCATTTCGATATGGAGGGTTACGCGCCTATCTCGCGGTAAGCCGTCTATCTGATACACCCAGTAGGCACTGCCGTCTGCAAAGCGGGCTTTACCATTGAACTGGCTGTTATGGTCGAAGGCGAGAAAGCGGTTTTCCAGCTCCGACCCTGTGCGAAACGAGAGGGCGGTCTGCCCCTCCACCTTTATTTCAACCGAGAATACCAGTGCACCCCATCCATCCGAAGGTGTGACATCTTGGAACTTTATCGCGATACTTCCGGTTGCCGTCGTAAAGTTGGTGATGTCGTAAGTATAGGTTCTCTGGTTTTTAAGGTCGTGTTCGTTGCCGTCGGCACGAGCAAGCTCGGTAAATGAGTAGGGAGGCTCTGCTGTCCCGATATTGGTGAGCGGGTTGCCAGTAGATATTCCCAACTGGTTCCAGAGGTCGGCTTGCGGAGGAGAGTAGGTTGCCTGTTGCCACCAACTGTCACCTACCTTGTGGTAGGCATCCGTACCACCTACAAACACGAGACTGCCACCGGCTTTTACCCAATTACTAAGGGCGGTGTGTACCGCTGAAGAGGGCGGTTTTTGGTAGTCGTAGGAGAGTACGAGGGTCTTGAATGCCTTTAGGTAGTTGGGGTTGTTTGCTCTGTCCAACGACACCATCTGAACGGGTACACCGTGTTGTAGTAGCGGAAGGCTGAGACCGAAAACACCGTCGTAGTCGCTGGCATTGGGTGCTTCCCGCTGATACTGCATCGAATCCGAAACAAAGACCCCGATATTGTTCGCCTCTGCGGGATTCCCCTTAATCTCGGTCTGGTTGTGCATCTCTTGCAGGGCGGCGGTCACGCTGTTTACTTGGGTGGCGTAGGCAGGAGGAATGTGTCCGAAAACCCGTTCGGGCCAGGGCATCACCTCGTAGGCGTTGACATCGGGAAAGAGCAGGGCGGCGGCGAGTGTGTCTTCGTAGTGGCTCTTGTAGTCTTGCTGAGAGCGGCTTGGATTGTCTTCTAGGGGGTCGAGCAGGAACCACATTCGCTTATTGGTTCCGCGCACCATTTGGTATAACGACGAGTATTCGAGGTATGCCAGCGCAAAGGTGAGGTCTTGGCGCAACCCCGCATAACGCACCGGAGAACGCGCCGTACCCGTCCACACCTGACCAATCACCTCTTGTACGCTCTCTAGTGAGGTAATCCGATTCTGCGGCGCAACAATCCCCCACTGCGCGTAGTTGATAGGGCTATGTAGCGCGACCAGGCGGCGTAGGTTCGGCTTTTGGGTTTGGGCATTTTTCAGAAGGGTATCTATGTGCCGCTCTTCCAGGTGTCCCATCAGCCTACTCGCCCGATACCTTGCGTCGAGACTGCTGTGCGGAGGTTGCCACGGGGCGTTATACTCCTTCTGCCACGCCTCCTTAAATGCGTCCTCATACCCCGCTCTTGCCCAGTACTCCGGCTCTTCGGGGCAGATACCGTCGCTCCCGTTTTGTAGGGCTTGGGCGTAGTACTTACTCTCTATCTCAATGCGTTTTGGGGTGGGGTGCAGGTAGTAACTTCCCTCAATGGTTAGCGGCTGACCGTCACGAGACCGTTGGAGCTCGGCGGGATTGCCATCCGCGTACTCTTTGCCGTCACGAGAGCCTCCCATCGTCCAGACGGTGTAGCCGCGCTCCTTCCAGCCCAAAATCGACTCGATGGCGGTGCTATAGACAAACATCGCATCGGCTTGTAGTTCGAGTTCTGGCGTGGGAATACGCGGGGTTTGGCTAATGGTGTAGGGTTGGCTAGGGGTACGCCGCACGACGATGGGGGTATTGGGAGGGTAGCCTTCGGTAAGTAGGCGTTTTACGTTGTCGGGTAGTCCGTCGTTATCTGCATCCGTGTCTATCTGTAAAAACCGTACCGACTGCACTCCAAAGGGTTGTGTTTTTGCCCCCAAAATAACGGTTGCTTTGTCGCCCCATTTCCAAGTAGTCGGAACCGTCCAGCGTATCAGTAGACCTCCATCGGGAGCGCGTTCTACCGCGTTTTGGATGGGCTTGAGGTCGGGGGCAATCACCACTACATTGGGCTGACCTGCCGTTGCGCTATCGCCTTCCAGCTTTAGCGTGAGCCTACACCGTGCGCCGGGCAGAATGGTAAAACTGTAGTTCCAGTACTTGCCTACCTCTGCTCTGCGTGTGTTTTTGTCTAATATAGAGCCGAAATCTTTTACAATATAGGGGGTCTCTTCGAGGGAACCGGGCGCGAACACAATAGGAAAGAGGGCAGGTGGTTCCGCAGTAACAGGGCGGCAAAGCGTGGCAAATAGCAGGGTAAGCGTAACGATAAGGGGGCGGTAGCACCGAACACAACACAACGAAGACATGAGAGAAGAGACACTCCTTTGGAGAGACAAACTCACCCCTATCCAACCTTTCCCCTTCACAGAGGGAAGGCTAGGATGGGGTGAGTGCAGAACAGGTGCTTCTAGCCTTTTTTCTTTTCTGCGGCGGCTTTGGCTTTGGCGATTTGTTCGGTTTTGCTCAGTTTGAAGAACTGTGTATCGCAACCGGGACAACAGAAATGAACCCGATAGGTTCCGACGGTATAGCCTTTCGCTTTTTTGTCGGTGACGGCTTCTCCGGTCATGGCGCACGTCCAGACATCGGTAAGCTTGGCAGTCGCCTTCTTCTCGGAGTTCTTGGGGGCGGGTTTCTTGTCTTTGGAGCCATCTGCTAGGGCAGTTGTGCCGGCAAGCACAGAGAGGGTCATAACGAGGGCAATCAGTTTTTTCATAAGGAAGTACCTTTCTGGGTAGATAGGGTAGGTATACCCTCATTCGAGAGGAAATGTCAACGCGCAACGAGATAAGCGTCGAGGAAAGTATCCAGTTCTTCCAAATCGAACCCATAAGGTCCTTTTCCTCCCTGATACGCTATCCGCCCCTCTTCCGAGAGAACATAGAGGCGTTCGGGCCAGCCGTTAAAGGCGATGTCTGCCGCGTTATCCATGTTGTCTAGCAGGGTAGGGAGGCTCAGTTTTAGACCGATAGCACAGGCAGAAGCGACCTCGGTACGCTCTTCCGCGCTTTGATGCTGGGCATAGACTACGCCCTCATTACGATTCGATTCGGTCTGCCAACCATCGGTAGGGTGTGCCTCCCGAATGTAGACGACATAGAAGGTAGCATTCGCTCTGTGCTTTTGGTATATCTGTTCGAGGCGAACCGCCTGTCTACGAAACGGCGGTCAGGTATAACTCCCGAAAACCAGTACCGTCGGCTGTAGAGATTCGGTGGAGCCTATCGTTACCTTTGTATCGGTTCCCAGTTGCGGCAAAGTGAGGAGGGGGGAGGCATCCCCTACGTGGAGCCTATCGGTGTCGAAGTAGCCCATTTCGTTTAGGATGGGCAGAGCCTCTTTGGGTATATCGGAGGGGATATTCATGCGTTTTCTCCGTTTAGGGTCTTCCAACCCCAAGCCCATCTGCCACGCGGTTGATGTAGTTGAACCAAGAGGCGATAAGGTTTATCTGTAGTATCGCGGTATCGTTAAAGCCGAGTGACTGTAGGTTCTCCACATCTTCCCGCGTTACGCTAACGGGTTCGAGGGTCAGTTTCTCCACGTATTCCAGCATGGCGCGGTCATCGGGAGTGAGGTCGGCGGTACGGTAGTCGGTGCGAAGCGCGGCAACAAGGGCTTCGTCATGGCAAACGCGACGCAGAAACTCTGCGTGAGATTCGGTTCAATAGAAGCAGTCGTTAAGTACCGAGACGAGAGTCGCAATCATCTCGTGTTGGCGGCGGGTGAGGGGCAAGTCGGGTGAGAGGAGGGTGCCGAGTAGGGCAAAGGCGTGGTGCAATGAGGCGGGAAGTAGCCCGTGCGAGTCGGTGATACCGCCGCCTTGCTCTCTACTCGCAACCGGTTTGAGTATGGGAACTTCGGTACGGTACTCCACCGGATAGAGGTGCTGATAACCCGCTATCGCCTGTTTTAGCTCGTCGCTTGCCTCTCGCGGCTTAAAGGTTTTAATCCATGTCATTGTAAGGACTCCCAAAGCAAACGGTTCAGACTGGAAACGTGTTACAGATTATAGCAGTAGTTGCCTTAAAATCGGCTTAAAAATCGGGAGATGTTTGAGAATCGTTATTTTATACAAGTAGGAGTTATCTCTGCTATAATAGGCATATCAAAATAGGGGATTTACTCTCAAAATAGCGTGGTAAGCCCCCAAACTAGGAGAACTAAATGTCGCTACGGCAAGCCGCATTTGTTATAGGTGTGTGCTACCTTTTGGGGGGGAGTATTCAGAAAGGAATCAGTATGCCCAACTCTGTTGTTGTCTCGAAGTTTCCGCAACGAATGTCTGACCGTTATACTACCGAGCAAGGGCTAACAGGCACCACCGTTACCCGCCTAAATCGCATTGGGGAAAAAATATATGCGACGACGAACGGTGGTGTATCTGTCTTTTCGGAAGGCAAGTGGCATAAGTCCGCGCCCCAGCCTTTTCCCGCTATTCCTGTGGATACCAAGCAACTCCCCGCAGGGGCGGCTGTCTGGTCTACGGCAAAGACACCGAATGGGCAGGTTTGGGTCGTGACAGACAAGGGGGCATTTTATACCAAAGACGGAAAGTACCTACCGCTTACAAAACCTAAGACTTATCTCACGCGCCAACCCTTTGTAAACACCGATGCGGTCTATACCTGTGTGGACGTGGACTCGTTGGGGCACGTATGGCTAGGAACGAGCGCGGGGCTGTATGCGACGGACGGAGAGAACTTCTGGAACCCCATAGACGGCACTACCGGCTTGCCCTACGAGATGGTGACTTGCCTCTCATTAGCAAAAGATGGAACCGTTTGGGTGGGAACTACAGAAGGCGTTTGCCGCTACACCCCCAAGGGGCAGTGGCAGTACTACTGGGGAAAACGCTGGCTACCTCACAATAAGGTGAACGCGATACTGGGCTTGGAAGACGGTTCGGCGTGGGTTGCTACCGAGGGCGGGGTCGCGCACCTCTACGATAAGCAGATAACCCTACGAGACAAAGCCAACCACTACGAGCAGATTTCAGAACGTCATAACCGCTACGGCTTTATGACGGGAAGTGGATTGAAAAAGCCCGGTGACCCCTCACAAGGCACTATTTTTGAGGCGAGCGACAACGACGGTTTATGGACATCGCTCTATGTAGGAGCAGAGGCGTACCGATATGCCGTCACCAAAGAGCCGGAGGCGCGTACTCTTGCCCAAAAGTCCATGCGGGCGATGCTAGACCTCGTAAAATACTCCGGTGTGAAGGGCTACCCGGCAAGAGCGATGATTCGCAAGGGAGAGGTAGTCACTGGCTACGACCCCAATGAGACCGTCCGTATTGCAGGGGAGACCGAGAAAATATGGTACACCTCTCCTGTAGATCCTAATGTACTCGTTAAGGGCGATACCTCCTCCGATGAGATGGACGGTCACTACTATGCATGGTATCTCTACTACAAACTGGTTGCCGATAACCAAGAGAAAGCCGAGATACGAAACGTGGTTCGTGAGGTGACAGACCATATCCTAGAGGGCGACCTTACTCTCATTGGTCACACGGGGCGCAAAACGCTTTGGGGCGTGTGGCATCCCAAATACATCAACGACGACCCCACTTGGTGGGAAGAGCGGGGACTGAACTCACTGGAGATACTCACCTTCCTCAAAGTAGCAGAGTACATCTGTGGCGACAAACGCTACACCGACAAGTACCACGAACTCATCACAAAGCACCACTATCTACTAAACACCGTGAACCAAAAAAAGGCAGAGCCTTGGTATCTTGTAAATCACTCCGACGACGAAATGGCGTTTATGATGTACTACGCCCTCATGGATTTGGAGAAGGAGCCGAGTACCCGCCGTGTGCTTCAGCAGAGCTTAGAGCGCAGTTGGAAGATAGAGCGACCCGAAGCCAGTTCGTTTTTTAACTTTGTATACGGGGCGCAGTCTGGGAACCCCTGCGACACAGAGGCGAGTGTAACTGCTCTACAGGATTGGGCTTGGGAACTGGTAGATTGGGAGGTACGCGGCACACAGCGTCATGATGTAGAACTGCTTCGTACCGACAGAGGGGGACGCGCCAGTATCCAAACGGTGAACGTGCTTCCACCTAGTGAGCGTTGCTTGATGCGCTGGAACGGCAACCCCTACGAATGTAACGGAGGCTCTCCCAACGGAGCGAACGAGGAGGACGCGGCAGTATGGCTTTTGCCCTACTGGATGGGAAGGTACTACGGGTTTATTGTGGAGAAATAGCGCAAGGAGAGAAGGGGAGACGTAATTCTAGCACATTTAATAGGTAATCTCCTCCTGTGGGTAGCCGACAATTCTATGGCTTGTAAAGTCAGCCGTTTTGCCCCCTAACTCCGGGTGGGATAGGGGTAGAAAGAGGTTTGGAAAGGAAGGAAACCCATGCTCGAATCTATAGGAAACGTGGCAAATATACGTCTGCTGGGTGGCGCGGAAATCATCATCCGACGGATGCAAAGCCTTACCCCCGACAGCCAACAACACCATACCCAAAGCCACTTCGACCACAAGAAGAACCACACGCCAAACAGCAGTACCGCACCTGCTACTTTAACTGCGCCAAGTTCCTACTCTACCGCGATACAGGTAGAGTTCCGCTCTGCCCTAGACCGTGTAGCCGACGACTTGCCCATCTCCGTTAGTACTACCGAAGATGCGAAACTGCCTAAAAATCTCGTAGGCGTTAAGTCGATGAAATTAGGAAGCAGTCTACCTACACACTCCTCTGTAGGGGACGCTTGGAAACACGAACAAAAGAGAGGGGAGGACACGAACCCTCCCCCGCTCCTAGACATAGCTGCTTAAAAGAGGTACTCGCGCCCCTCACGACCCGCGATGTAGCACCCCTCCATGAGTTGCACAAGGTTCCAACCATCGAAGATATTGATGGTCATAGGAGTACCATCCTTAATGGCAGAGACCCACTGGTTGAGGGGAGTGGGCAAAGCCGCTGGCAGTTGGGAGGGTATCACGTAGCCGCTCAGGTCGCCCATACTAACCCTTGTACTCACCAGTTGAATACGGGGCCCGTTCGGGGCGACATCTATACCAAGATACCCTTCTGTGCCGTAGATTTCTAGTGGGTTGGGACCATTGCGGTGTACCCAAGACACATCCAAAATCCCCAGCGCGTTGTTTCGGAACTTGACTACCGAGACCATATTGTCGTCGATGTCGTAAGCCCCGCTGAAGTTCTGCATCTGCGTTACTACCGAAGAGGGGTCGCCTAAGAACCAGCGCATAATATCCACGCGGTGACACCCCAAATCGAAGAACGCGCCTCCTCCCGCCTTCTCCTCCTCACCAAACCACAAAGAGCCGCCCGAAAACCACTTATCCAACGCCGCCATGTGTGCGATACGCGCTCGCATCAGGGTCACATCGCCTAGCCAACCCTCATCGATAACCTTCTTTGCAAACAGAATTTCGGGTCGCACCCGCGAAGGAAACGAAATCATAAATTTGATATTCGCATCCTGTACCGCGTTAAGCACCTCTGTCGCTTCCGCAGTAGTGATAGTAAGCGACTTCTCGGTGAAGATATGCTTTCCTGCTTGAGCGGCGGCTATCATAATGTCGCGGTGCATATTTGTCGGGGCATTAATCACTACGCCGTCTACCTCGTCCAGAGCCAGAATATCGTCTAGTTCGTGATAGAACTCCGTACCGCGTTTGTTTGCCTCGTCCTGCCCGCGCGTGGGGTCTTCATCCCAAATCCCGACCACTTTACAGTCGGGGTGGTCGCGTACATTGTCGGCGTAGCCCCGTGCGTGAACGTGGGCAAAAGAGAGAAGCGCAATGCCAAATTTACCTTCGGGTGTCATAAAAATCGTCTCCTAAGTAGTGAATGGATTCCCGTTTACTATTCGGGGAACACGTACCTAAGTCCTGCCGTTTCTGAAACAAAAGAGCCTATATGTAGGGTTTTGATTTTCGTCCTAGAGAAAGTACCTGTTTTGCAAGCATCTGTGGTTAAATTCATAGCGGGCGAATAAAAAGCGTGTTATACTATAATTACATCCAATTATATCCTCCTTGCCGCGACGCAGAGGAGGTATCCAATCACCGTAGATTCACATACATATCTACACGAGATATTCAAAAAGGAAGATTACAACCATGTTTAAGAAGATGCTCTCGGTTGGCATCGCGGTAGGGGTACTTGCGCTCTCTCAGGTCGCTCATGCGACGACCCTCACCTCTAGTATTGCGGGTATGCTGGGGCAGAACGTTAAAAACTACTACAATAATGGGGCGAGTTCGTTCAACGGTTGGACAGGGCAACAGAACAACGGTATCGCTGGTGGTCCTGCCAACTATCCAACCAGTTTTACAGGCTACTGTGTCGACATCGAACACTTCTTCACAAATAACGAGAGCGTTACGATAAACGATACCAGTGGACTAACCAAGAACTCTATCTCTCCCAACTCTGGCTACCGTGTGGCGTGGCTATATAACACCTACTCCAGCTCCGTTACCACCAATTTACAAGCCGCGGGGCTACAAGCCGCTGTTTGGGAGGCACTCTACGATAACAACTTGAACCTCTCCTCTGGATGGTACAGTGTCGATTCGTCTGAGGTTGCCGTCATTGCCCAAGCCAACACCTACCTCTCTGCTCTAACTACCGCGATTGGTAACGGTTCCTACCTTACGGCTCACTCTACCTGGTTTAATGCGGGAGGACTAGGGCAAGACATACTCGGTCCTAGCCAAGTACCAGAGCCTGGGATGGTAAGCCTATTGGCAAGCACCTCACTTAGTGGACTATGGGTGCTTCGCCGCCGCAAATTCAAAACCTGCTAGCCGTTTAACGGGCTGTAGCCAACTTTAGAAATCCTCGCTTTTCCAATTCGGAAAAGCGAGGATTTTTGTATTTACTCCAAACTAAATTGCCTCTATTAGCGAACACGAAGTATTTTATGAAGATAAGATTAAGAATTTGTTAAGAAATTTAAGAAATACTATTGACACTGATAGTTAGTGAGTATATACTCACTA
>OMJJ01000347.1 GCA_900299305.1 bacterium
AAGGTTTTAGCCCTCATCACCAACCTCTTCTCCCAAGTTTGGGCGAAGAGGCGAATGCACTGTGTAGTAAGGTAGTAGCCTTTGTGTACAGGTACACCTTTCTGAATAACGGGAATGCCTCTCTACTCTCTCTTTCCCCCAAAATTGGGGGAAAGATGTCCTGCAAGGACAGAATGAGGGCGAGTGCGTAACCTTTAGAGTACAGGAAGAGGGGAGTAGTGATGCTGACCGTAGAACAGGCGTTGGAAGGGATTTGGGAGGTGACACCGCAGTTAGGAAGGGAAGAGGTCTCGCTATTAGAGGCGCAGGGGCGTATTCTCTCGCAAACCGTAACCGCCGAATGTGACCTGCCTCCCTTCGATAACTCTGCGGTAGACGGCTATGCGGTGCTTGCAGAGGACACAGAAGGCGCAAGCCGCCAAAACCCCAAAACACTTCGGCTTATCGGGGAGGTAATGGCGGGACAACTCGCAGAAGTGCCGCTAGAACGCGGAACCTGCATCCGTGTAATGACCGGTGCGCCTATGCCCCCCAATGCTACCGCGATGGTCATGGTGGAAGACACTCACCTTGTCTCTCCTAGCGAGGTGCAGATACACCTCCCAGTTCGTCTTAAAGACCACATTCGCTATCGTGCTTCCGAGATGCGGCAGGGAGATACGGTGCTTACAGGGGGGATACCTATTCGATCCTCCGAGATTGGCGCGTTGGCTCGTGCAGGTTGTGGGACTGTTTCCGTCTACCGTCAGCCTCGTGTTGCCATCATCTCTACAGGGGACGAACTGGTCGGCATCGACACGCCCTCCCCACCTCTCTACGGCAAAATTCGAGATAGCAACCGCTACGCACTCGCCAGTATGGTGCTAGAGGCGGGAGCACAAGTTCACTCCATTACCCATATCCCCGACGACCTTGCCGCTACCGAAGCCGCTTTTCTGCACTGCGTAGAGAGCGGGGCGGAGGTTATTGTAACGGCAGGAGGGGTTTCGGTAGGGGATAGGGACTATGTAAAGCCCGTTTTGGAGAAGTTGGGGACGCTGGAGTTTTGGCGTATTGCGATGAAGCCCGGTAAACCGCTTGCGTTTGGGCGCATTGCCGATACCCTCTTCTTTGGGCTACCCGGTAATCCCGTCTCGGCGGCAGTCACCTTTGAACTGTTTGTGCGCCCTACCTTGCGTAAGATGATGGGGATTGTGGGGAGTAGCCTGTTACGCCCTACGGTTCCCGTAATGCTTACAGAGTACGTTCCTCATACCCCGTCGCGTCGGGAGTACGTTCGTGCTATCGTAACGCCTACCGCGCAGGGCTTTACCGCAACCGTAACTGGCGACCAGAGTTCTAGCCGTCTCAGTTCTCTGTTAAGCGCGAACGCCCTACTGGTTATTCCCGAAGACTCCACAGGGGTACAGGCGGGTGAGCAGGTACAGGCACTACTTCTTACCTAACGCCGCCAACCCGGTAGCACAAACAGGCTTCTCTGACGCGGGGTATATCGCTCTAAGGTAGAGGGCAGAATATACTGCGGTTCGTCCATGGTAGCGATGTTTTGCGACATCATCCACTCCGGACCGTACCCGATATGTAGGGTCTTTCGTACTTGGGAAGAGTGGTTTGTAAATCCGCCGTGCCGCAGGTTCTCAGTAAACAGAATGGCATCTCCCGCTTTCACCTCTAAGCCAATCATGCCCGGTTCATCTTCAGGGCGACCTCTGTAGGGGGAGGGGAAGTTGGTTTTGTGTGTTCCGGGAACCACGCAAAACGCGCCCTGCTCATTCAAGACATCCTGAAGAAAGTATATCATTCGCACCATCATACAGTCGATACCGCCTTGATGAAAGCCGTAGCGGTACTTGTGATTGATGGGGCCTCCCATGTGCGTTCCGCTTAGGTTGCCCTTGTAACGGATTCGGATTTCGGAGTTGTTTATCCGAATGGCTCCCTGCACTATCGCCGAGATGTACTCCATCGTGCGCGGGTGGTCTACCAAGCAGTCGAAAGCCTTGTCAGCATTGAAGAAGTCCTCTACCATCAGCGTTTCGCCCTCGTTGTCGCTCCCGAAAGCAAAGTAGCCCCGCTCCGCGTTATGGTGATAGGTATGCCCCCAGAGAGCCTTCTTATGGGGTGGGTTAGCGATATTGGCAAGTGCCTCCACCTCAAGAGCCTCTACCGCCGTAAGAAGAGAGGCGACCTCTTCCGGTGTCAGCATATTCTCTATGACGGTATAGCCTAGCCGGTCAAATTCGTACTGCTCGATAGGGTTCATAAGCCTACATTCCTGCCCACTTTTTGAGTGCATCCACGCGGTTCAGCCAGCCCTTTAGGAACTTGTTCAGTTTACCCGAATCCCCGATATGGTGATACCACGCGACCCGCTGAGTGAGCACCGCAGTAGCAAGCGGGGCTACACCATGCTTGGCGGTGTAGGCGTGGTAAGCATCACTGGTGTTCTTGTCGAAGGTAGAGGCATTGGCTACGCCGAGTTCGTTTTGTAGGTAGTGCAGTGCTCTCCCAACCCCCAGATTGACGGCGGTATCGAACAGCACCACATCCAGTGGTTGTGCCAAAAACTCGGCGTGTAGCGGATCCCAGTACTGCTTCTGGTAGATGTCCTTTGCCTCCGCTTGCGTTATCAATTTTACGGACTGCTTGGGCAAGCCGTGTCCAGTACGGTAGGCATCATATTCTTTTTGGATAATGCCCAAATTAGTTGCGCCGCCGGGGTCTGCGGGGTCGTTGCTAAACCCGCCCTCGAAGTTCAGTATCAGGTGCAAACAGTCGTCAAATCGGCTCATGGCTTCTATCGCTTTCTAGTGAGGATTACGGAAACAGTTGTTGCAAAACCTTGACGGCACACGCCAAAGCCTTTCCTCTATGGCTTAGGGTGTGCTTCTCTTCGGGGGTAAGTTCCGCCATGTGTCTTCCATCTGGTAGTACAAAAAGCGGGTCGTAGCCAAAGCCGTACTGCCCCCGCATCTCATACCCAACGCGCCCCTCACAGACTCCCATACACTCGAACGTCTGCCCCTCTGCTGTAGCGATAACCACCGCACACTGAAATCGGCAGGTGCGCCTCTCCTCTGTAACCGTCTCCATCATCTCGAAAATGCGGGTCATCTTCTCGACAAAAGAGGTGTTCTCACCCAAGAAACGGTGCGATTTCACCCCCGGCTGACCGTCCAGCGCGTCTATACAAAGCCCTCCATCATCCGAAATCACCGTTAAACCCGTATGGCGTACCCCCGCAAGTGCTTTCAGGTGCGCGTTCTCCATGAAGGTCTCGCCCGTCTCGTCTACTTCGGGGGCGTTTGGGAACGCTTCTAGGGTAACAAGTTCCAAGTTCAGGTTTGCGGCTTTTAGTATCTCTCCCATTTCGCGGCACTTCTTGGGGTTTGTGGTCGCGATAAGTAGTTTACGTGTCGCCTCTGCCACTAGAGTATGTCCTTCAACGCCGCTTTTTGTAGGCGGAAAAGTTCATCTAGCCCAATCTGAGCGAGGTCGAGTAGGCGGTTGAGGCGGTTGCGGTCAAAGGGAATCTGCTCACCTGTACCCTGTACCTCAATGTACTTGCCTTTGTCTGTCGCGATAACGTTCATATCTACGCCGCACTTGTGGTCTTCTTCGTAGCACAAGTCCAGCAGTTCATCGGTATTCACCACGCCCACACTAATCGCGGCAACCTGCCCAAGTAGCGGCATTCGGTTTATCTGTCCGCTCTTCACCAATCCCCTACACGCAATCGCCAGAGCCACATAAGCCCCTGTAATAGAGGCGCACCGAGTACCCCCGTCTGCCTGTAGTACATCGCAGTCCAGCCAGATGGTACGCTCACCGAGTACTGGCATCTCTACTACTGTGCGAAGGCTTCGCCCTATCAGCCGTTGAATCTCTACGGTTCTGCCGCCGGGACCGGATTTCGTTTCGCGTTGGGTGCGGGTTTGAGTAGCACGAGGAAGCATACTATACTCTGCCGACACCCATCCCTGCCCTTGTCCCTTTAGAAAGGGGGGAATCTTCTCCTCTACCGACGCGGTGCAGATAACGCGGGTGTTCCCCATCTCTACAAGGCAAGACCCCTCTGCGTAGGGCATAAACGCGGGTGTAATTTTGCAATGGCGCATCTGATTACTACCGCGCCCATCAAATCGTGGCATGAAAAACGTTCCTTCCAAAGTTAAATGTCTAGCGGGATATTCCGCCCTTTGCCCCTGCGACTACCGCCTCAATTTCGGCGCGGGTAGCGAGGAGAAAATCTCCGAGTATAGTGTGTTTTAGCGCACCCATTGCCGCTCCGTAGTCCATGCCCAAGCGCAGGTCGTCTTGCAAATAGCCGAAGATAACCCCAGAGGCACACGCATCTCCCGCGCCCACCCTGTCTACTATCTGACCCAGAGGGTAGGGCTGAGTAGCGTACTCGCCGTTCTTATCTATAGCGTTCGCGCCCCCTTCGGTTCTAGTAACGACGACTGTGGGAACCCCAAAACGCTGACTAAGTTCTTTGGCAACATTTGCCGCTCCGCCCACAATTCCGAATACCGCTTTGGCATCGGCTTCGGGGCAGAAAAGCAGGTCTACATTAGGAATAACGCGCTCTAGTACCGCCTTTGCCTCTTGTGGCGACCAGAGTTTGGTACGGTAGTTTACGTCGAATGAGATACGAGTTCCTGCCTGTTTTGCGTACTGCATGGCGACAGAGACCGCCTCACGGCAACTTTCGCTCAGGGCAGTGGTGATACCCGTAAGGTGCAGAATGCGCGTATTTTCGATTTGCTCTATGGAGACCTCTTCGGAGCGCAGTTTACAGGCGGAGGAGTTTGCTCTGTCGTAGTGAACATCGGTGGCACGGGGGGCGGTTCCATAGTCGATAAAGTAGAGACCCGCACGGCCAGAGGGGTTTTTATCCCAGACCACCGCGTCGGTATCGACCCCCCAGCGGCGTATTTCGCTCTCTATACGGTGTCCTAGTGGGTTGTCGGGTAGTTTGCTCCACCATGCGGTGCGTAGCCCAAGCCGCTTGAGTGCGACAGCCGTGTTCGACTCGGATCCACCCATGCGGACATCCAAAGAGACCGCCTCCTCCAATCGCCCAAAATTTGGCGGACTAAGCCTCCACATAGTCTCACCGAAGGTAACGACATCGTAACGTTTTCTGGTTTCTATGGTAGTTCCCCTTATGATAGTAAGCAGTAGGTACGCTCTTCATGCTCATTTTACCCCCTCTTCTCTCATTTCTGTACCCCAATACAGGTTGCCAACGTAAATAGGTTTGGTCTAATAGTTAGGTTAGCAAAGCGCGGAGTGCGCCCACTTGGGGTATACTTCCCTAATACAAACCAAACGAAAAAAGGGGACACCGCCTCATGCCCTGTGTGCTGGCACTCGATATAGGCGATAAAACGGTAGGCACTGCCTTTAGCGACGATACGGGGACAATGGCACTGCCCGGTAGTACCTTGCTACGTACCGAAGGTAAGCGAAAGACCGCCTCTGCCATACGAGACCTCGTTCTACAGCACAAAGTAGGCGAAATTGTGGTGGGTTTGCCCCTAATGATGGATGGAACCGAAGGGGTTCAAGTTGAAAAGGTGAAGGATTTTGTGGCTACTCTGCGGAACTATGTCCGTATCCCTATCCGCTATCAGGACGAGCGCCTCTCTACTCTAGAAGCAGAGCGACCCATGATGGCACTCGGTATCTCGCGGCAAGAGCGCAAACAGGTGGTCGATTCTATGGCGGCTTCCCTCATTCTACAAACCTACCTTAGCAGGAAACGCTCCCTTGAAACAGAGGAGAGCCACGAATGAGCGACCAAGCCGAACCCACTCCTGCCCCCGAAAGCCCTCTGCGCCGTGAAATGAAGGCACAGCCGCAACGTAAACTCCGTATCGGTATCGCAGTGGTGCTGGCTCTGTTGCTTCTTGTGTTGTGGAGAATGTACTTTCTGTTTACCCCGCTCTCCAAACAACACACTCCGCAAAAAGTGGAGATACCAGAGGGGGCAAATGTCCGCGTTATCGCCGAAACCCTAGAGCAAGATGGCGTTATACGAAGCGGAGCCGCGTTTCAAATCTATACTCGTTGGAAAGGGCAAGGAAGCCGCTTTCATGCTGGAACCTACGTTTTCTACTCTGATATGCGTCTGCGCGAAATCGTTCACGCGCTCAACATCGGTCCCAATGGGGCTTACGATGACCGCCCCCGCATTACGATACCAGAGGGCTATACACTCGTGCAGATAGCCAGCCTCCTCGAATCCAAAGGCGTGGTATCTAAAACCGCCTTCTTGAACCTAACCCAAACCCCCGACGGTATTCGGCAACTACACGCCTCGTTTCCCCTCCCCGAAACCACCCTAGAGGGGTATCTCTTCCCCGATACCTACTTTTTTCAGCGGAACGAATCGCCGGTAAAAGTGGTAGAGGAGATGCTACTGAACTTTTCTACCAAGTTCTACCGTCCCTATCTCAAAGAGATGGAGAAACGCAAATCCAATCTCCAAGAGGTCGTTACCATTGCGTCGCTTATTGAGAAAGAGGCAAAAGCACCGCAAGACAGAACGCGCATTGCAGGGGTTATCTACAATCGGTTAGAGAAGAAGCAGAGACTAGAGATAGACGCTACCGTACTCTACGCACTAGGCAAGCACAAAGACCGTGTACTCTATGCCGACCTAAAGGTAAACTCACCTTACAACACCTACCGCGTGGCAGGGCTACCTCCTGCCGCTATCGCCAATCCGGGGCTGAACTCACTCGTCGCGGCACTCCTGCCCGAAGACAATAACTACTACTACTACGTAGCCCGCCCCGATGGAACCCATATCTTTTCGCGTACCCTTGCCGAACACGAAGCGGCAAAAAAGCAGGCACGAAAGGAGCAGGGCAGATAGCATGACCAGACCACCTGTAAAAACCGCCGCGCCGCTGGTTCGAAAAGCATCTCCCGCGCCCAAAGGCATGAACCTGTTCTGTCCCGATAACCGAGTGCGCTCTGTAGCCGAAATAGAGCCGCAAGCCCTCGCGGGTTTGGGAATTAAAGGGGTTATCCTCGACCTAGATAATACACTGGTACTCTGGCATCAAGAGGAGATTACCCCAGAGACCCTTGAGTGGTTGAAGCAACTACAAGCGGCGGGAATCAAACTCTGTATCCTCTCGAATTCGATTTTTGGGAAACGTTCGGAGCGCATTGCAAAGCGGCTAGGTTGCCCCAACGTAAGGCAAGCCAAAAAGCCCACCAAAGGAGGCTTTCGCCGCGCTCTACAGGCACTACAACTGCCGCCCCAAGAGTTAGCAATGGTTGGCGACCAGATGTTTACCGATATTTTAGGTGGGAACCGAATGGGGATTACTACCATTATGGTAGAGCCGATACACCCGCACGAGTTTCCCTATACGCGCTACATAAGCCGTCCACCAGAGCGGATGCTACTTCGCTACTTTAGTAAGAAGGGGCAACTCTGAGGTGGGAACAACACCGTCGCAGTCAACGTCTAAGCAAGATAACTCGCCTCCTCTTACCCTAAAGGGGAGTACCAAAGTGGTGGGGGTGTTTGGCTACCCTATAGCACATAGCCTCTCTCCCGCAATGCACAACGCGGCATTTGCGGCTCTGGGACTAAACTACGTCTATGTGCCGTTTCCGGTACTACCCGAAAACATCGGAACCGCCATTCGTAGTCTCTCTTCGTTGGGAGTAGTCGGGGTGAACCTGACTATTCCACATAAAGAGCTTGTGTTACCTTATATAGATGATTTAACCGAAGAGGCGCAAGACATTCAAGCCGTAAACACGGTACACGTGGTAGACGGCAAACTGATAGGAGACAACACCGACGGACGCGGCTTTTGGGAACCCCTCCGAGAGCAGGGCTTCTCGGTAGAAGGTGAGACCGTCTTTGTGTTAGGGGCGGGGGGCGCGGCGCGTTCGGTTGTGTTTCGATTGGTACGCGAGGGCGCAAGCGTGGTGCTGGTGAACCGTACCCTCGAACGGGCAGAACGCTTGGCGCAGGACGTTGCCGCCAGAGGCTTGGGCGAAATCACCTGCCTCCGTGCCGACGATACTTCCGCTATCACAAAGACACTACGGCAGTCTAAACTCTTGGTACAGACCACCAAAGTAGGGATGTACCCTCATATCGAGGCTTTACCAGAGATACCCTTAGAGGCACTGCACTCCGGTATCACCGTCTACGATCTGGTCTATAATCCTATTCAAACCCGCCTACTCGCGGAAGCAGAGGCGCGTGGATGCGCGACCCTAACCGGAGTGAAGATGCTCGTCTATCAAGGGGCTATCGCATTTCAGAGATGGACAGGCGTGTTCCCACCCACCGATGTAATGGAGCAAGCCGTGTTGCAAGGTCTGAAATAGAGGCTTGCGAACCTAAGTTTTGCATGAAAATCGGGGCTTGGATGTGGAATAATTCAAAAGCATCAAAAAAACCGAGTTTTTTGCAGGACTCGCGAGACGCACTAAGGAATATACCTCTTGCGCGTTTGTAGGGAGTGTGTTATAATCGTTCATTACCATAGACTACAATGGGTATGTGAACGCCTGTTAGGGTGGTACTGCGCTCGGTTCGGTTATCGTACCCCCATGTTAATGAAGACACGTAACCAGAAGGTGGAGATATAACAATGGCAATAGCTCGCAAGACGATGGGCGACTACATGGTGGAGAAGGGCTACCTCTCTCCCCAAGAGCTCGAAAATGCCAAAAAGACGCAACAGAACACAAAAGGCGAACTCGCTAAGATACTGACGGATATGGGTATCAACCCCACTCATGTCTACGAGGCAAAAGCCGCCGAATCTGCTAAAAGTTTTGTAGATTTAAGTGTTTGGAAACCCGAAGCAACCGCAGTCAATGTGGTTCCCGTGAACATTGCGAAACGCTACACGGCACTCCCCATTAAAAAAGAGGGTAATATCCTCTATGTTGCGATGGCAAACCCCGACGACATTCAAGCCCTCGACTCGTTGCGCCTTGTGTCTCGTTGTACCATTCGCGGCGTTCTCGCCGTTCCCGACCATATCGAAGATAGTATCAACCGCCTCTATGGGGCAGGAGTAGGAGTCGATGCACCTGCCGCCGCTCCCGCTACAGGCGCAAGCCCTGGCATGGCTCCCGCAGGAATGGCGCGGGGTGGTATGAACCCCATGCGCGGCGGTGCGCCTCCTGCCGCTGGAGGTGGAGGAGAACTTCTTGCCGCCGATGCCAAGTCGGTTATGGCAGAGGCAATGGCTATCTACGGCGCAGGGGCAGATGGAGCCGCTGATGATGAGGACAGCCTCGCCAAGCAGGTAGAGGACGCACCCATTATCCGCCTCGCAAACACCATTATTCAGCAAGCCATTAAAGAGAAAGCCTCCGATATTCACCTCGAACCCGAAAAACGCGGTATGAGAGTGCGCTACCGCATCGACGGAGTTCTGCATGAGACTATGACCATGCCGAACTATATCAAAGCCCCGCTTATCGCACGCTACAAAATTATGTACGAAATGAACATCGCAGAGCGGCGTGTTCCCCAAGACGGACGTATCGGAATCTCTTACGAAAACAAACCCTACGACCTCCGCGTCTCCTGCCTTCCGAACCTCTACGGTGAGAAAATCGTTATGCGTATTCTCGACAAGAGTTCGGTTATGATTGGGTTGAACAAACTCGGATTTACCCCCGAAGTACAAGACCAGATTATCGAACTGGCGCAACAGCCCAACGGTATGCTTCTGAGTACGGGCCCCACCGGTTCCGGTAAGACCACCACCCAGTATTCGCTACTCAACCTTCTTAACAACGTAGAGAAAAACATCGTTACCGTAGAAGACCCCTGCGAATACCAACTTAGTGGGATTACACAGGTGCAGGTGAACAACAAAGCAGGGCTAACCTTCTCCAAAGCACTTCGCTCCTTCCTCCGACAAGACCCCGACATCATCATGGTAGGAGAGATGCGCGACCTAGAGACCGCGAGCATCGGAGTAGAAGCCGCCCTTACCGGACACCTTGTCCTCTCTACCCTCCACACCAACGACGCACCCTCCGCTACCCTCCGTCTTATCGACATGGGAGTCGATGCCTTCCTCGTTGCCGCTACCGTAGTGGCAATTATGGCACAACGCCTTGGTCGCCGTGTTTGTGCGAACTGCAAAGAGTACTACGAGGAAGAGGCTATCAATCTGCGCCGCTTTGGTTTTGTGCCCGAAGCAGAGGGGCAAGTGGTACAACTCGCAAGGGGTAAGGGATGCGAAATCTGCCGCTATACCGGATACAAAGGACGCCTCGGTTTTTACGAACTGATGCGCTCTAACGGTACTATTCAAGAGATGGTGGTGCGTCGCGCCCCGCTTACCGACCTGCGTCAAGCCTGTAAAGACAACGGGATGCACGAACTTCGCGAAGACGGTCTGATAAAAGTCCTCGAAGGACAGACCACCCCTGACGAAGTTATGCGCGTCGTCTTTACCGCAGGGTACGACGGCTAATAGTCTGTTTTCTTAAAGTAATACAATTTGAGGAGAGTTTTCTGTGTCCAACCCTTCTTTTCCAAATAATCCGCCTCGCCCCCCCGGAGTACCCGGTATGCCCCCGAACCCTACGGGGCAACAACCTATGCCCACTGGTCAGATGACAGGGCAGTTTACCGGTCAGATGACGGGGCAGTTTGCGCCTCCTGCCGCCGCAAGAGCAAGGTCTTACGACGATACCCACCTTGATGACCTACTACGCGCCATGCACGAAAAGGGAGCCTCCGACCTCCACATGGCAGTCGGGATTCCACCCATTATGCGCGTAGATGGTGGGCTTACCCCCCTGCCTTGGGATAAACTGACACCACAAGACTCGCAACGGCTTATCTACGACATCCTCACCGACGAACGCATCCAACGCTTCGAGACGGAACTAGAACTCGACTTCTCCTACCAACTCGGACGTACTGCCCGTTTCCGCGTGAACGTCTTCCGCGATAAAGGAAACGTCGCCTCTGCCTTCCGACAAATTCCGCAAAAGATACCCACACTCCAAGATCTTGGGCTTCCCAAAGTTCTGGAAGAGTTAACCAAACTGCACCGTGGACTGGTACTGGTAACGGGACCCACCGGTTCGGGAAAATCGACGACGCTTGCCGCCATGCTGAACAACATTAATACCGCAGAGGCGAAGCATATCATCACCATCGAAGACCCCATCGAGTACCTGCACAACCACAAGTTCAGTATCATCAACCAACGCGAAGTAGGACAAGATACCCACCAGTTTAAGAACGCCCTCCGCGCCGCTCTCCGCGAAGACCCCGATGTTATCCTCGTGGGTGAAATGCGAGACCTAGAGACCATGCAGATGGCAGTATCCGCCGCAGAAACAGGACACCTTGTTTTTGCAACCCTGCACACCAACTCCGCCGCAAGCTCCGTAGAACGTATCGTCGACTCGTTCCCCGGTGGTCAGCAAGAGCAGGTACGCCTCCAGCTCTCCAACAACCTGCAAGCCATCTTGTGCCAGCAACTCATTCCCAGAGCCAACCAACCGGGTCGTGTTTGCGCCCTAGAGATAATGCGTGCCACCCCCGCTATCCGAAACCTTATTCGCGAGGCGAAAGCGCACCAGATAACCTCCATGATTCAGACCAGTGCCAACGTGGGGATGCAGACCATGGATCAGTGCCTCCGTGACCTCTTTATTAAGGGGCTTATCACGATGGACGAAGCCATGACCCGCGCCATGAACCCACCCGAACTTGAGAAGATGATTCGCTCTATGACGATGCCTGCCACTGGACAGACCAGTAGCTATAGCCGTTAATTCCTACGAATAAACTTCGCCCTCATTGCATGGGCGAGATGTCGTTCTCACTACAAGGAGAGAGACTATGCCACAGTTCCAATATACCGTGCGCGACTCCACCGGAGCCGTAAGAACGGGTACTACCGATGCAGAGAATATGGATATTCTCAAGCGAAGGCTGTCTGAACAGGGTTTCCAAGTTGCCGACGTAAAGCAGACCGCACGCGGTAAAAAGAAGACCGAAGGGGGTGGGTTTGGTAAAGTCAAACTCAAAGACCTCTCTATCTTTTGCCGCCAGTTCTCTACCATGATAGACGCGGGCGTTTCGCTGGTACGTGCGCTAGACGTTTTGGGAGAGCAGACGCAAAACCCGAAACTAAAGCGTATCATCCGCGAAATCCAGACCGAAGTTGAGAGCGGACAGACCCTCTCCAAAGCGATGCAGAAGTACCCCCGTGTCTTCAATAACCTGTTCGTCGGACTTGTACGCGCAGGAGAGGTCGGTGGTGTGTTGGAGGAAGCCCTCCAAAGACTATCGCACTTCCTAGAGAAAGACATGGAACTCAAGCGCAAGGTAAAAGCCGCGCTGACCTACCCCTCCATCGTCGTTGTGGTCGCTATCCTTATCGTTCTCGGCTTGTGTACCTTCATCGTTCCCAAGTTTATCGAACTGTTCCGAGACTTAGGCGTGAAAGACCTACCCGCCATGACCCAGTTCCTCGTCGACTTTAGTGACTTCCTAAAGACGAAGTGGTATATCGGCTTGGGCGGTATTGTGGTGATGTGGTTCGCCATTAAGTTCTTCGGAACCACTCGCGTAGGACGGCGTGTTATAGACCGCATGAAACTCAAGATTCCTGTCTTTGGAAAACTAGGACACAGAATCTGTCTTGCTCGCTTCTCTCGAACCCTCTCTACCCTGTTGGTCTCTGGTGTACCTATTCTACAGGCACTCGAAACTGTTGCGGGAACTGTTGGTAACGAAATTATCTCCGAAGCGATTATGAACGCTCGCGCCCGTATCCGTGAAGGAGACAAAATCAACGAACCCCTCCTCAAGAGTAAGATGTTCCCCCCGATGGTCGTCCACATGATTTCCATTGGTGAGGAGTCTGGTGCACTAGACCAGATGCTCTCTAAAATCGCGGAGTTCTACGAGGGTGAAGTCGAGTCGGCTCTCGCGTCGCTTACCTCTGCTATCGAGCCTATCATGATCGTCTTTCTCGGTGTCTGCGTCGGGTTCATCGTTATCGCGATGTTCCTGCCCCTCATCAGCGTTATTCAAAACCTGACAGGCGGCGGCGACGACAAAGGCGGAGACAAATAGAGGTTTCCTGCCTCTCACAAGACCCGTTCTGCTCTTCTCCCTTCACCTAAAGAGGGGAGAAGAGCCTGTTTTGAGACTAAGATATTTCCTTTAGGAGTGACCCCTGGACGCGCCTATCACGACACAACTCGCTTTCTGGATGGTAACGGCTCTCGCTTTTGGACTCGCCATCGGCAGTTTCCTAAACGTGGTTATCTGGCGTTTGCCGCAAGGTAAGTCACTTATCAATCCCTCCTCCTCCTTCTGCCCCAACTGTCTGCACTCGCTACACGGAATAGACCTCATTCCGCTACTCAGTTTTCTAATGCAGGGGTGTAAGTGCCGCTACTGTAAACAGCCTATCTCGTGGCGGTATTTCAATGTGGAGTTGCTCACTGGGCTAACCTTTTTAGTGATTACCTATCGCTTTTGGCAAACGCCCACCAACTGTATCGCGCTACTTCTCTTCTCTGCGGTGATGATCTCGATATTCTTTACCGACCTCGACACCTTTACGATTCCCGATTCGCTAAACCTCTTTGGGTTTTTTATTCCGCTAGTTCGTGATATAATAGGTATTATACAAAAAGAGCCGAACCATGTTTTACTAGGTGGATGGCTCCCGCGTTCGATTTTAGGGGCGGGGGTAGGTATGGCGATTTTTGGGGCGATACGCCTTATTGGGTGGCTGTGGAAGCGGCAAGAGGCGATGGGGTTGGGAGACGTGCTACTGGCGCGGGGAATGGGCGCGTTTCTGATTGCGTTTGCCCCGTTAGGTACAACACCCCTCTACCACTTCCTAACGTGGCTACTGCTCTGCTGCCTCTCTGGTGCTATTGTGGGACCCATAATGATACTATGGCGCAAAAAAACGATGCCCGAAGCACCTAGCGAGGAAGAGGAAGAGCAGGATTATCCCGAATCGAACTCGAACATTCGAGAGCAGATAGGGTTTATTGTCTACTGTTTTGTACTAGGGGATTTGTGGGACTACCTTAAAGACGTAAAGGTGCGCTGGCAAGGCAAAAGTGTAATACACCCAGAAGAGCCGTTCCAACCCGCACCCACCGCAGTCCCTTTTGGACCGTTTATGGTCATCGGTTTTTTTCTGGCGGTTTTCTTTGGAGAGTGGATAGCACACGCCTATCTCTCTTACGCTTTTCCGCCCATTAAATAGGAGAACAGGTACTATGTCGGATTACGAAAGAACACGCCTTGCAGGGCAAGCCATGGATCCTACCATGATGGCAGGAGGGGGACGCACCCAGATGGGAGGCACGTTCGAGTGCCCCGTATGCCGCGCTACCGCCTCTTCGCTAGATGTTTTCTGCCCAGAGTGCGGCTTCCGTTTTGGAGGAGTACCCGTGTTTGAGTCGGATGTCCCCGACGAAGTGGTCGCTTATATCATCTGCCGCGAAACCCGCCAAAAGTACCCCCTCCATGAGGGAGTGAACACCGTTGGGCGCGTTAATTCCGATGTCACCATAAACGACGCTACCGTATCCCGAAACCATGCCAAAATCACGATACATAGCGGACTCATTGTGCTAGAAGACCTTGGAAGTAGTAACGGAACCAAAGTAGATAACGACCGTGTTCTTGCAGGGGCATCTACTCCGGTACGGCATGGCGCAAAACTACGCTTTGGAACATGGCGTGCAGTACTACAAATCACCAGTGCCGGAGAGGTAAGCGAGGACGCAGAGGATGCGCCTCCCCCGCCGCCGCCTCCCGTTCCAGAGAAGAAAGAGAAGACGATACAGGCAGTCAAGCGGCAAACTCCTCCCTCTTACGAAGAGGTAGCCGCGCAGAATGTAGCCCTCTCTGGGTTACTAGACTACTCCTATGTAAGTAACGCACTACAGAACGGTGCATCTGATGATGCGCCTGTTCCTGTTGCCTCTGCCCCCCCTGTACCTAGCAGTAAGCCCGTTCCTCTGGATGAAGCGTTTGCCCCTAGTAGTAGTCCGCATCGGCACGAGGCAGGAGTCAGCGGCTCTCTGTTCTGTGTAGATGGAGATGCCCCCGACATTCCCGTTATGGAAGGCTCTTTGAGCATTGGGCGCAAGGTGGGTAACGACATCGTACTCGCAAACGACAGTTTTGTTTCCGGGAGGCACGCCCTCATTCGCCACGACGACACAGGAACCTACCTGATTGATGTGGGAAGCACCAACGGAACCGTAGTCAATGGAGCGAGAGTGCAGGCAAACCAACCCGTGCTACTCTGTGAAGGAGACGAAATTCAACTAGGCAAAAACCGCTTCATCTTCCGCCTTGCTCTGGACGAGGGCTAACTATGAGCGACTACCAGACCGACGGTGGAGGCGGCTCTAGTCTCGATTCTACGGCGAAATTCGATAGGGACGAACTGGTACGCGGGTGGCGTGAGTATGAGCAGAGACTCCCTCACGTGCTACCTATCCTTAAATACGCCGCAAAAACCGATATGGGGCAGGTTCGAGAGAACAACGAAGATAAGTTCGACTACTACGAGCCAGAAATCCCCGCGATACTCGCCGCAAGAGGCTCTCTGTTTGCGGTAGGAGATGGGGTAGGGGGCGCGCAAGCAGGACAAATCGCCAGCGAAATGGCGATGAAAAACCTCATCGGCTACTACTACGAAAGCCCCGCGGAAGACATCGAATCGGCTCTGTACGACGCTATCACCGCTACCAACGACAAGGTGTTCGCTGTATCTCAGGCGGTACTAGAGCGGCAAGGGATGGGGTCTACCCTAACCTGCGCGGTATTTGTCGAAAATCGGGTTCACTTGGCGCAGTTAGGAGATAGCAGAGCGTATCTCATACGTGGGGGGGGAATTCGGCAGGTCACTCTCGACCACTCTTGGGTTGAAGAGCAGGTACGCGCAGGTGTAATGAGCCGTGAAGATGCCGAGTACTCACCCTTTAAGAACGTGATAACCCGCTCTATTGGAGCGACAAGTATGGTACGCCCCGATTTCTTCGAGGAAGAGGCACTACCGGGCGACATCTGGGTGATGTGTTCGGATGGACTAACCACCTACGTTACCGATGCAGAGATACTGAACATCGCAGGGAACTACTCGCCCTCCGAAGCGGCACGGCAGTTTATCGAACTCGCGAACGGACGGGGCGGACGCGACAACATCACCGTTTTCGTGATTTCGGTTCGAGGGCTACACCCGTTCTCTATGTAGGGATATGAAAAGAGCCTAACAGGCAGGGAGAGACGCGCTTGGTAGAGGTATTCAAAGGCAAATACCAGATAGTGCGCGAAATCGCTCGTAGCAACGATATTGTTTACGAAGCCCTCGACACGTCTATGGGGCGGCGCGTTGCCCTCAAAGAGCTGAACATCACGCAGGGACTAACGGGGCAAGCACGACGAGAGCGCATCGAACGCTTTCAGCGCGAAGCCCGTTCTGCGGGGCGGCTCTCGCATCCCAACATCGTCTCTATCTATGAGTTTGGGGAGGACGAAGGCAGGTACTTTATTGCCATGGAGTACCTAGAGGGGCAGTCCCTCCGAGACCATCTCTCCGCAACCGTCGTTATGTCGCTTAAAGACAGCCTCGATGTGGTCTGCCAACTCCTCGACGCGCTCTTCTATGCCCACTCCCATCAAGTTATTCACCGCGACATCAAGCCCGACAACATCCATCTCCTACCCGGTAATCGCGTAAAACTCACCGATTTTGGTATCGCACGCCTTACCGAAGAGCCAGCACTTACCAGTAACGGGCAGATATTCGGAACCCCTAGTTATATGTCGCCAGAGCAGATAGAGGGGCGTAATATCGACCACCGCACCGACCTGTTTGCAACAGGTGTTCTGCTCTATGAGATGCTTACAGGGCGCAAGCCGTTTGTAGGCGATAGCGTTATCGGTATCACCTACGCGATAATGAACCAACCCGCGCCCCCCATGCCGGGAGTACCCTACGGCATTGAGCAGATAGTACACCGCGCCCTTGCCAAAAACCCCATGGAGCGTCCCTACTCCGCAGAGCAGATGAAACTCGACCTGCGAAACGCCTCCGAAGTCCCCCCTATGTTTTTGGGTGGAATGCCCTCCATGAGTTTGCCGCCGCCGCTGGGTAGCCAAACGGGAGCATACAACTCCCCCAATAGTATGGGCTATCCACCGACTACCCCCTCGGTTCCACCGCTTAATATGGGGACGCAAGCCCCTCAATATGGGCAGTATCCGCCCAACGCAAGCGTTTCGGGGGGAGTTGTTTTCCAACCGTTACCTGCCCCTATGGCTCCTATGCCTCAACAGCCACTAGATGGTAGTCAGCCTTGGGCATGGAGTGGACAGCAACCGCCTCCTACGCAGTTGCAAAACCCGCCTCAAGCCCAGATGTCTGCCCAACAGATACAGCAACTGCTTGCGGCGCAAGGGATTCC
>OMJJ01000348.1 GCA_900299305.1 bacterium
AGGTAGCGGTCACTACACAGTCGGTCTGTACCGTTGGGTCTCCCGTTGTGAAGGGGAAGGTAATGGAGGTCATGCCTTGAGGTATCGTGACCGTTGCGGGAACTACGAGGGCAGAACTGCTGGAGGTCAGGCTAATTACACCGTCCGCAGGGGTTGGGTCGTTGAAAGTGATGATCGCGTTTGCTTTTGTGAGTGCGAAAAGCGGCGAGGGTAGTTTGAACGACTTGAGTTGCGGCGGGTTTACGGTAAGAGCCGTTTGCAGGTGGGTTCCGTTGTAGGTTGCCGTAAGGCTCGCGGTGGTGATGTCTGAGACGGGTAACGTGCTAACTGTTATGGTGCTTTTCGCCGTTGTTGCCGCAATTTTTAGGGCGGCGAGAACGGTTACGGCTGAGTTAGAGGATGCGAGAGACACGAGGGTATCGTCTGCTACCTCGTCGCTGAGTGTCACCGTTAGTTTCGCAGTAGAGCCACCTGCCAACCATTGCGGGGTGATACCTATTGCCGTTACTGTAAGTGCCTTATCGGTGAGAGATACCGATTTAGAGGCTCCGTTAAGCGATGCCGAGAGTTTGACAAGCGTGTCGGCAGAGACTACGGAGTGCGCGATGGGGAACCATGCGGTATCGTAGCCCGCCTTTACCGTAACTGTGCCTACGGTGACGTTGGGACTGGTAGAGGTGATGGTGATGTCTGTATCGGTGTTTACGATACTGCTTAGTTTTAGCGTTCCTGTAACTACCGTTGCAGACCCGCCTGTAAAGGTGTTAGCAGTAGTAGAGAGGGTTATGAGGGTTGGTGTAAGAGGGGTATCTGTCACTACGGCGACGTTGGTTGCGGTTCCAAGTGTAGCGGTAATGGCAGCTACGGTTTCGGTAGAGACATCGCTGGCAGTAAGCGAGAAGGTAGCGGTACGGCTTCCCTCGTCAATATGAACGGTATCGGGAACCGTTACCGCCGCATTGTCGGAACTGAGGGCAACATCTACCCCACCTACTCCTGCCGCCTTTGTAAGCGTGATGGTTCCGGTTGCGGGAGCATCACTAGAGAGCGAGCCTTGATTTATCCATACATTTACGGCAGGAATAAGCGCACTCGAACCGTTTCCGGCGGCGATGTAGGCACTTTGAGGTACGCCCTCTACTCCTGTAATCTGTCCCCAGTCGTTGTTGCCCCAACCGACGAAGGTTCCATCTGTGCGTAGCCCAACGACGTGCGCGAACGCCATACCAATCTGGGTAAGCCCTGTTACTCCAAGTCCTCCGCTTAGTTTGCCGTAGCCGTCCCATCCCCATCCAACGATGCTTCCATCCGACTTGAGAGCCATGCTCGTGGTGTAACTATTGACGACCTGTACCACATTCGTCAATCCAGAAGGAATGTCTATCTGACCATTACCGGGATACCCCCAAGCCACTACTGTGCCATCGGATTTTATGGCAAAGTTCGCCTCATATCCAGAGAAAACCTGTGTGACATTTGAGAGACCAGAGGGGACGTTGGTTGCGCCGTTTCCTGTGTATCCCCACGCCTGTACCGTTCCATCCGAGAGGAGGGCGACGGTTCCTATATATCCCGCAGAGACCTGTGCTACACTACCTAGTCCTGTCGGGATGTTGCACTGCCCATACCCATTATTACCCCAAAAGACGAGGGTTCCGTCGGGTTTAAGTGCGGCAGAGTGGTAGGTTCCAGCGGAGACCTGTTTTACCGGAGAAGTGCCTATGGGGAGGGGGATGTATCCATCTGGGAAGTAGCCCCGCGTAACGAGAGTACCATCTGCTTTAAGGATGTCGGCAAAGCGTTCGGCATGATTGTCCCTTCCACCGAGTGCAATCTGGTACGCTCCTTGCCAGCCATAAGGAGGTTCACTCTGATTAACGTCGTTTCTGCCCCAGCAAACGATGTTTCCGTTGGCTTGAAGGGCAACACTAAAGTAGCCTCCTTTTGCTATCTGAACTACATTAGAAAGCCCCACAGGTACGTTACTACTACCGTAACTGTTATCGCCCCATGCCGCCACCGTACCATCGGATTTGAGAGCGATAGTGGAAAACCAGTCTGTGGAGAGAGAGACGATTCTGGTATGACCTGCCCCTCCCGTAACGTCACCATGTCCGTTGTAACCCCAACCCACTACCGTTCCATCCGATTTTAGAGCAAGTGTAAAGTAGTAACCTGCGGCAACCTGCACTACTCCTTTCAATCCGGTGGGTACATTACACTCTCCGTTACTGTTGTCGCCGATACAGACTACGGTGCCATTTGTCCGTAATCCTACACTGTGTATCCAGCCGGCGGCAACCTGCTTGATTCCTGTCCATACGTCCGTACTACACTGCCCGTAACCGTTGTAACCCCATGCAGAGACGGTTCCATCTGAGCGTAGTGCAAGCGCATGGTAAGCACCTGCCGCTACTTGCGTGACGTTTGAGAGACCGGGCGGTACATTTAGAGTGCCGACATTATTGCTGTCGTTCCCCCAAGCGACTACGGTTCCATCCTGCTTGAGAGCCACTGTGAAGGACTCCGAATTGTTGTCCCCATTCGTGGCTATCTGCTTGACGTAGCGCAAGTCGGAGGGCCATCGGTTCTGCTTTAGCCCGCCGTAACCCCATGAGACAAAGGTTCCATCCTTACGAATGGCGTAGGACTGATGATGCCCTGCGGCAATGGAGACAGGTAGGGCGGCACTGGCGGCACTCTCCCTTGCGCCATCTATGCCCCATATCGTGATGCCTCCCGTTGTGAGTTGGGCTTGTGCAGTTGTTGCTATAAGCCCCAAGACAGACACTAGAAGAAGTGTACTAGCGAGTATGTTAGAAAATCGCTTCATGTCGTTATAACCCCTTTTCTTAGAGTTGAGCAAGCGATAGAGAAAACAGGCTTGCTAGTGGTATAGCCTCTGCTCTGGCCTCCTACTTAACGGTTAGGGATGCGGAGTTGGAGGTACTGCTCTTGTAGTAGTCGTCTCCTGCAAAGGTGGCAACAAGCGTGTGTGCTCCTGCCTTGAGCGTATCTGGAATGGTGAAACTGAGGATGGCAATCCCATCGCTGTTAGTCTCTCCGACTCCAACCTCTACCCCATCAACTAAGAAGTGGAGGGGCTTGCCAGCTAGCCCTTTTCCATCGGTGCTACGTTTGAGTTTTGCAGTTAGGTTTACCGTTTCCCCCACCTTGCCCGACGCGGCTACAACTGTGAGTTTGGTAGCGGTTACTTTTGCGGTGAGGGTTCCTGTTGCTGTAGAGGCGTTGTAGTGGTCTGTTGCGGCAAAGTCTGCTTCTAGGGTGTGTGTACCGGGTGTTAGGGTGTCGTCAAGGGCATAGGCGAATATCGCATTTCCTTTATCGTCTGTGGTGGCATCACCTACTTTCGTTCCGTCTACTAGGAATGAAACGGTCTGTTTGGCAAGTTTTGCTTTGTCGGTGGTGCGTTTTAGGGTTGCTGTAAGTTTCACTGATTGCCCATAAGAGCCGCTCGAGTTGAGTAGTAGTAGGGCAGTATTGGCGGGTGTGACGGTTAGGGTTGCTTTACCTGTTGTTTCATTGAGTTTGTCGTTGCCAGCAAAACTGACCTCTAGGTTGTGCGCTCCGGGGGTAAGCGCGTCCGTTGCTTTGTAGTTAAGGAGTGCCTGTCCAGAGGCGTTGGTTGTGGCTGTACCAACCTGTGTGCCATCTATTTTGAAAGTGAGTTTTTGACTGGAGAGTTTCTGTTTGTCTGTAGCTCTTTTTAGTATGGCAAGTAGCCCTGTGGACTTTCCATAGGCTACCGTCGCTTTATTGGCGAGTACTGTTGTGTTCGCTTTCGTTACGGTTAGAGTGGTTGTGAGGGTAGAAGCGTTATGGTTTCCGTCCCCTGCAAAGTCCATTTTAAGGGTGTGCGTTCCGACAGTGAGAGTATCGTCAACCTTGAAATTTAAACCTGCCTTCCCTGTGCCATCAGTGGTAACATCTCCTATTTTCTTGCTATCGAGGGTGTAACTAACGGTCATGTTGGCTAGAAGTGCTTTGTCTGTCTTGCGCTTTAAGGTTGCAATGAGTGTTTTTATCTGCCCGTACGCTCCTGTAGATTTGGCGGCAACTAAGAGAGTATCGGCTTTAAGTATGGTGAGAGTAGCATTTACGGAGGTGGCTGGGTTGTAAAGTCCATTTCCTGCAAAACTGATAACGATGGGGTATGTCCCTACAGTATAAGTGAGACGGTCTGCTACGACTTGGGTTGCCAGTCCATTAATTTTGGTGTAGGCACTCCCTTTGTCTACTCCATTGAGAGTGAAGCCAACAGGAGTTTGGAGGATAGGCATCCCGGTAGCCTTGTTCTTTAGCACTCCGAGTAACCCTACAGGCTTGCCGTACTGTAGCTTGATATTGAATGGGGTAAGTTTTGAGTTTTGCTTTATAGCTATGAGGGATGCACTGTGGGCATCTCCTGCCGCGATGAGGGTCTGGTTTGCAAGATTGGGGACTATTGTAGGGTTAGAATGGTCGGTGGTGGTTCCATCTCCAAGCTGCCCCGCGTCATTGCCTCCCCATGCCCAAACATCTCCATCGGCATTGAGGGCTAGGGAGTGCGTTCCTCCGCCGGCAACTTGAAGAATTTTTTCTAATCCCGCCACTTGGAGGGGGGTTTTGCTACCTGTGGAACCCCAAGCCCATACCGTTCCATCCAGTTTTTGGGCAAGAGAGTGGAACTTACCTGCGGCAAGGTGCAGGACATCGGAGATACCTTTGATGAGTCTGGGGCTAGTTTTGAATGCATCGTTGCTTCCATCTCCAATTTGCCCTTGATTGTTTGCACCCCATGCCCAAACAGAACCATCTGTAGTAAGGGCAAGAGTATGGGCTTGCCCTGCTGTAACTTGTATAATGTTGGTAAAGGTAGAGATGCGAGTGGGGGCAGTATGGTTACTAGGGTCGCCGACACCCAGTTGATAGATACGGTTGCCTCCCCAACCCCAAACGGTTCCATCTACTTTGAGGGCAATAGAGTGTATCTGTCCTGCGGTAATCTGAACGACTTTCGCTAAGTTGGAGACCTTCGTGGGAACGTTTTTGCCAATGGTATTCCCAATTCCCAACTGCCCATAGTCGTTTTGCCCCCATGCCCATACGCTCCCATCTTGTGCGAGTGCGAGAGAGTGCCCATCACCTGCTGCTACCTGCACAATTTTGGAGAGTGTAGTGATTTGTACAGGGGTGTTGGAATCGGTGTTGTTGCCAGTACCAAGTTGCCCTTGTTGGTTGCGCCCCCAAGCCCATACGGTTCCATCTATTTTTAGGGCGAGGGTGTGGCTCAATCCTGTGGAAATCTGGATTACTTTCCCTACGCCCGTTAGCGCAAGGGGGTTGGAGGTGTTGTTGTTGGTTCCATCTCCCAGTTGCCCATACTGATTGGAACCCCAAAGATTGGGTATACCGAGTTGTGCGTGGCTTGGGTTGGATAGTGTGAATAGGCTGGCACAGAGTGCCACACTGAGTAACGATTTGAGAAGACCCTCTTTGTAATGTGAAAGGCGTTTCATAAATGGCTCCTTCGTGGAAGTGTGGTAAGGATAGTTTAAGTTGCAAATACCTGTTGATAAGAAGGTTAGAGAGACATTCGGGATATTCCTGCATTCATTTGCCGAATAACATAAATTTAGTGACTACCACCTCAGTTGGCGGTAGTCACTTTTTATGTGAAGCTGTACTATCAGCGTGAGTCTACTTTGCCCTGAATGCAGGGCTGTTTTTGTGTGTTACTATGGAATCGCGGCGTTAGTCCGAGATATATCCGTAGAGGTCTCTGCGACGAGCGGCGTATTTGAGCTTGCGAATGGCTTGGAGTTCGATTTGGCGTACTCTTTCGCGGGAGATTTGGAGTTTCTCTCCTATCTCTTGGAGTACGTGGGCGGCATCGCCTTCAAAACCCATGCGGCTGTTCATTACTTCACGTTCGCGGGGAGTAAGTATCTGTAGGAGATTGTTGAGTACCTCTTGAACTTCGGCGGTTATCACTACGTCTTGTGGGTTTTCGGCGGTAGTGTCGTTTAGGAGTGACGCGAGGGAGGTACTATCTTCGTCTCCCACGAGCATATCTAGCGAGACAGGCTCTTGGTTGGCTTGTAGCAAGTGCGTTACCTTACGTAGCGAGATGCCTAGCTCTTTGGAGAGGTACTCTGCACTCGGCTCTTCACCCATCTCACGGGTATAGGAGGTGCGTATGCGCTCCATTTTGCGTAGTGTTTCGGAGACGTGAGCAGGTACACGGATGGCTTTGGATTTGTTGTCTATCGCTCGACTGATGGATTGCCGTATCCAGTGGGTTGCGTAGGTGCTAAAGCGGTAGCCTTTGCTGGGGTCGAACCGCTCTGCGGCGGTCATTAGTCCAATCGCACCCTCTTGGATAAGGTCTTCAAAGGGAATAAGGCACGTTTTGTAACTTCGAGCGATATTGATAACGAGGCGCATATTGGCTTCTACGATTTGGTCGCGGGCTTGGGTATCGCCGTTTTTGATTCGAGCAGAGAGTGCGACCTCTTCTTCAAAGGAGAGAAGGCGTTTTCGGGTCAGGTGGTTGATATACGATGTACTTGTTTTTTCGGCATCGAGATTGCTAGAGGGTATTCGGTTTTCGTTGGTGTTCGGTGCCCATTTCATCATCGTTTTCATTGGAGTTTCCTCTTTCGTGGTTTCAACACTTTGGTGCTGTCGCCCGTTTCGGTTCACACTGGTTGTTCCACATTCTAATTGATTTATGTAGAGTGGATTTGATGTCTTCATTCTACATTTATTTGGACTATGAGCGATATGAACTTGTTTCCTATGTTCATGTGAGATAGGTAACAGGTTGGGTGCGAAGGGTTTCACAATGGGGGGAGAATGAGATAGTAAGGTAGTTTTAGCAGGTAGTTGGAGAGGGCAAAAGCGAGTGTTGGCAAGATTGTAAGCGAAAATATAAAATTCTCCCTAGACAAATGGGGGGGGAATGGTGTATCTTAATGGGTGTTGGAACCGCTTTGAGGGGATATCGTCTAGCGGTCAGGACGTCGGGTTCTCAGCTCGGTAACCGGGGTTCGATTCCCCGTATCCCTATAAAAAACTGCCTCTGCGTTTTTCTATAAGAAAAACGCAGAGGCAGTTTTTTATAGGGATTGGATGTTCCGGCTTATTGATGGGGATTAAACGGGCCTGGAGCGATTCGAACGCCCGACACCCAGTTCCGAAGACTGGTGCTCTATCCACTGAGCTACAGACCCAAAAACAACTCTCCATTATTGTAAGGCACGAACGCCAAAAAGTCAAGAATAGAGAGCCGATTTCCTGCTAATCCCGTTGTTTGGCGCGGATTATCTTCTCGATAGCGGTTTGCAGTGCCTTCGCGTGTGCTACCATCCCCACATCGTTTGGGTGTACCCCATCGACGGTTCCTTCGCTATCGGTTCCAAACAGTTTTGCGCCGTCCAGCACATAGAGTTCCTTTACTCCTTCTGCTTGCAGTGACTTGACTACCTCCTCTTGTATTTTGGAAGAGGCGAGAGGGTGCCTTGCGGGGAAGACACTTGACTGACCTACAAAAAGGATTGGGGTACTGGGGTGCTTGGCACGGAGGGTTTTTGCGAACACTGTGAGGCGTGAAGCGAGTTGGTCGGGAGGGAGGTTGTGAGAGTTTGGGAGGCTATCTAGTACAAAAAGGAGGGGGGCTAGCTCTGCCAAGAGGTCGGCGACTTCGGGTTCGAGCATGGCGGAACCGGAGAAGCCAAAGTTCAGTATCGGTCTATCTAGGGCGCGTCCGAGTATTGCCGTGAACGCCATACCGGGGCGCGAGGCGCAACCCCCTTGAGCAATCGAACTCCCATAGTAAGCAATAGGTTGCGCCTTGTCTTGGGGGCGCGGAAGCACGTTTTGTATGCGCTTACCTTCACCTACACCGATTTCTAGGCTCTTTGTTCCGTTGTAGAGGGGGAGATAAAGCAGGTACTCCTGCATCTCTGTGGTTTTGTTGTTGGGGTAAAATGAGGCGAGATTACCCTCTACCTGTAGAGGTCTCCCGTTATTTACGAAGACCCATTTGCCATCGGCTTGGCGTGTATAGAGGTCTACACCGCTAACCCCCGTTGCTGGCATATGGGGCATGGCAAGGAGAGCGAGAGGGCTTGTAAGCGACCAACGTACCCAGATACGTGGGGCATCGCTCTGAAAGCGTACCGCTATCCCTGCCGACTGTTCGCTAAGTTCCCACACGTTTTGTACTACTTTGCCTTGCGCTTTGGGTGGAAAGCGGTCATAGGGGCTTTGGGTCTCTTTCCAGCCTTTGCCCTCTAGGGTGAACTCAGTAGCAGTGTGCCACTCCGAGGGCTGTTGTGATTTTTGCGCGTTTGCTAGGATACCCAAAAACAGACTGCCCAACACCAAACCAAGAGAAAAGATGCTCTGCACGGTTTGTACCTCCAAGTAGTTACAAGTTATCCTCTATCGGCTAGTACCGCTCTACTATCTCCCATTTTCGATAGTTGAAATAGGCAAGCCCCGAAAACAGAATAAGTAGCGTAATAACGGTGGCTCCCCCAAACGCGACCCAGTTCATAGGCAGGGCGTACCCCTGCATATTAAACGAGTTGACAGGAAGCGGCTCTAAAATCGTTTTGCGGTACGAATCTATTACCGAGACCACAGGGTTCATCATGTAGACCTGGAAAAGCCAAGGATGCTCTCTAAACGGAGACTTATCTCGGAACACGTCTGCGGGGATTATCACTGGTAGCACAAACATCAGCAGGTTCATAAATGTCTGTACGATAAAGCGAATATCTTCGTAGAACAGGCTGAGTATCGACATCCATAGCGATAAGCCGATTACAAGCAAAAGCAGTACCAGCGTAATGAGGGGGAAAAACACGAGGGTAGGGAGAATTGGAACCCCCATTCCGGGTACGATGTGTAAAATGACGAAAAAGACGCTAAAATAGACTA
>OMJJ01000349.1 GCA_900299305.1 bacterium
ACTACCCTATTCCAGCAAGCCATAACCACCAGTCGCCGAATTCAGAACGAGACGGGTATCGGGCGGGGAGCATTCTCGATTGGTCACGCGGCGGTAGACCTTGCAACGCACATCTTTAACGACCTCTCGACGGCGACGGTGCTGATTTTGGGAGCGGGTAAGATGAGCGAACTGACCGTGCGTCACCTGCTAAGTAATGGGGTGAAGGCGGTAGTGGTTGCAAACCGTACCTTTGAACGCGCACAACAGATGGCAGATACCTTTGGGGGGCGGGCGATTCAGTACGATATGTTCCCCGAAGAACTCACCCACGCTGATATTGTGATTGCTTCTACCGCCGCCCCGCACTTTATTTTGCGTAAAGAGATGCTCGTGCCCGTTATCAAAAAGCGGCGCGGAAAACCCCTCTTTCTGATAGATATTGCCGTTCCCCGCGACATCGACCCGCAGGTAGAGAGACTGGATAACGTGTTCTTGTACAACATCGACGACTTGCAAGAGGTGGTTCAGCAGGAGGGAAATCTGAGGCAGGTAGAGGCGCAACGCGCCCAAGCGATTACTGCCGACGAGACCGAGAAGTTTATGTTGTGGTATCGTTCGCGTTCGGCGGTTCCGGTTATCTCGCAACTAAAGAGCCGACTAGAGCAGATTAGACAAGACGACCTCGCTGTGTTGCGTTCCAAACTGCGCCACTTACCAGATAAAGAGTGGCAAGCAATAGAGACTGCTACGCTTGCAATGATGAACAAGGTCGCGCGTGAGCCTATCTTGCGCCTAAAGCGAGAGACCGAAGCGGAGGGGATACAGGAGCAGTACGACCTTGTTACCGCTACCCGTGAGATTTTTGGGCTAGATGCCACTGAGAAAGAGGCTACCCCTCCTCCTTCCGAAAACGAGGTGCGCTGATATGTTGCCTACTCTCCTTACCGCGCTTGCGTTTGTAAGTTATATCGCGTCTATGGCGTGTTATGGCGCAACGGCGTTCTTGCTTGCCCCCGCCTCACCTATAGCGGGGGAAGGGGCTGTACCAACACAGAGTTTCGGCAGATTTGCTCGTCCCTTTCTTATTTTGGGTGCTTGTTTGCAGTTCTGTGCGATAGGGGCTTGGTGTGTTACCACACATCGCTCGCCGTTTGCAAGTCCATTTGGAACGCTTTCAGTGACTGCGTGGGCAATCGCGATTGCTTTTGGCGTTTTGGAGACCCGCAAACGGCTTCCCGCGGTGGGAGCCATTGTCGTTACCATAACCTGCCTTGTGCTGTTTTTGGCACTGCTACAGTCTAAAAACCCCATCGCCGAAACTCCGCTACTTTTGGGGCAACTGGTGAGCCTTCATATCGTCACCACATTGGCGAGTTTTGGGATATTTGCGGTTTCGTCTAGTTGCGCGGTGTTCTATCTCATTCAGAATCGGCTTTTGCGCCAACACAAAAAGAACGCGCTTTTCCGCCGCCTTCCCGCCCTAGAGACCCTCGATAGAACCGCCTACCACTCTGCCGCCTACGCGCTTCCCTTACTTACGCTGGGTCTGGTGCTAGGCATACTCCGAACGTTCGATGCCGCCCTCACTCAGCCCACGAAGTCGTGGCTTATCGACCCTCATGCGCTTACTGCAATAGGGGGCTGGTGTGTCTATGTGTTCTACTTTTTGGCGCGGCTTGTGCTAAACTGGCGCGGAACACGTCTACAGTACCTGCTTATTTTGGCACTGGTTGTCACTCTTAGCGTCTACGCCATGCCGACTTCTACTCACCACTTCAACTAGGAGGTTTTATGGTGCGCCTTCTGCTTACTGCGCTTCTGCTCTTCTACTCTCTTACCTCTGCCTTTGCACAAACTGCCCGTTTCCAACTGCCCCCTCCCAAAGATACAGCAGAGGCACGCCGCTTTGCCTTCTTTGCCTATGACCCCAACTTGCCGCTAAACGTAACGCAGAAAGTGAAAGAGGACACAGCAACTCGTACCCGCTACCTACTCGCTTTCGATAGCGCACACGACCAGCGCGTTCCCGCCCTGCTTACGGTTCCCAAAACGCACCGCGCTTCACACCCTGCGGTGATACTGGTACACGGTTCGGGAGGGCACAAAGAGAGTTCGTACATTGTGTTTATTGGCGATCAACTGGTGAAAGCGGGGTTTATTACCCTCTCTATCGACACGCAGTATCATGGAGATAGGGCAAAAAAAGGGGTGAGTAGCGAAATTCATATGCCCGACTCGTACCGTATGCGGGACGCTTGGGTGCAGAGCGTTATCGACCTACGGCGGTGCGTGGACTACTTGCAGTCGCGCTCCGATGTGCTTGCCGATAAGATAGGGTACATGGGGTTTAGTCAGGGGGCGATGTTGGGTTCGGTGTTGGGAGGAGTAGAGGGGCGTATCGCCTGTTTCTGCCTTGCGGTTCCGGGAGGGGGGCTACTGGATATTGTGAACAATATGGAGAAGTACCCCGTTATCAAGGCGCACTGGCCCCTCAAGAAGACACCGGAAATTATGAAAATTATCGAAGAGGTGGTAGATATTACTGACCCCATCTACTATGTAGGGCGTATTCTGCCGCGCCCCTTACTGGTGATTGTCGCCAACCACGACGAGATTATTCCCCCCGAAGCGAGTAAAGCCTTGCTTGCCGCCGCAGGGGTAGACGAGCAACAGAATGTACAGCGTTGGGAGTCGGGACACGTTATACCACCCGTCGCCGTGTTCACCATCAAAGCCTTCTTTGTAAAGCACTTTGGAGAGCAGACTCCTAAGTAGAACCCTATTCGTAACGCAGTGCCTCTATTGGGTTTAGACGGGAGGCGCGTAGGGCAGGGGTCACTCCGAAAATCACACCTACCGTAAGGCAGAGTCCCATACCCATACCAATCACAACGGGGGTAATGATAGGGGTGAGCATAGAGAACCGCGCTATCAGTTTACAGATGGCGGTAGAGAGAGCCAAGCCTACCCCCCCACCGAGTATCGAAAGCACCACCGCTTCGGTAAGGAACTGCCAAAAAATATCTTTCTGCCGTGCGCCCACCGTTTTGCGGATACCGATTTCGCGGGTACGTTCGGTAACGGTAACGAGCATGATATTCATAATGCCCACCCCCGCCACAAAGAGCGAAATCGCCGCTATCAGCACCAGAAGAGCCTGTGCCATAGAGACCAACTTAATCACGAGTGCAAGCCCCTTCTTTTGGGTGATTAGGCCAAACTCCTCTTTCCCATTGTGCAGTTTCATAAGCGTCTGCGTCATGGTGTTCAGCATCTTTTCGGCGGGGTGTTTATAGTCTGTTTTTAGCACAATGCGGTTGATTTGGCAGTTCTTTACATCGCGGTGCACCGCCCCTTCGGGCAGATAGATAAAGTCACTGAGTCCAAAAATAGCATTCCCTAGTGAGCCGTCGTTTTGGGGCTTGGCGAGGACTCCTAGCACCTTCCACTTTCTATCCGCGATGGTTAGCATCTGCCCAACTGCCGGCTCCTTACCAAAGAGTTCTTCCTTCTGCTTTGCCCCCAATATACAGAAGTTCTGGTCGCTCTCGCTCTCCTCAAAGTACCGTCCCTCTTGAAGCGGGGTGGGGTTCATAATAACCCCGTCGCGGTTGGTGCCGATAACCAGTCCCGAAGCCGTCTTTTTATTCTTGCCCTCAATCGTACCAGAGACGAACAGAGCAGGGCTGATTTTCTCTACACCGGGAACGGCTTTCAGTACCTGATAGTCCTTATCGGTTAGCGGCGAGACCCCTATCATCGCCATAGGGTTGGGAACCCCGTTCTCGTCGAGTTTGCCGGGAACCACGATGATGAGGTTTGCCCCCAAGCCATCTACTTCGCGCTCTATCTCTGCCCGTACCCCTTGCAGTACCGCAACCAGCGTAACGATTGCCAGCATTCCAACGGTAATCCCCGACATAGTGAGAAGAGAGCGCAACCCATTGATTTTAAGTGCACGAATGGCGTGTAGCCAGTTATCTGAAAACGACTGCTTCATACTTTTCCTAACGATTTCCTTGTGAGGCAGAGGGCAATCTTGACAACCCTTATCTGAAAAGGTTACAATGATGATAGATTTGGTAAGGATTACCCCGCCTATCGCCCATCCATTCTATAAGGAGACAAAACTACCATGTCGGACGAGATTCGTTCTCTGCCTCGCCTAAATGAACCTGCCCCAGATTTTACCGCAAATACCACGCACGGGGCATACACCCTCTCTAGCAAACGCGGAAAATGGGTGGTTCTTTTCTCGCACCCCGCCGATTTTACCCCTGTATGTACCACTGAACTGGTGGAGTTTGCTCGAAACTACGACACGTTTCAGGCAATGAACACCGACCTCGTGGGCTTGAGCATCGACAGCATCTATTCGCATATCGCATGGACGCGCAACATGGAGCAGAACTTTGGAGTAAAAATCCCATACCCCATGATAGCCGACCTCGATATGAAAGTCGCTTCTGCTTACGGCATGGTTCATCCCGGAGCAAGCAGTACCGCCACCGTGCGTTGCGTTTTTGTGATAGACGACAAGGGTGTACTCCGCGCCATGATATACTACCCGCTTACCAACGGGCGCAACGTACAAGAGATTATTCGCCTTGTTACCGCGCTACAGACCTCCGATAAGAACGCCGTAGCCACCCCCGTAAACTGGCAACCGGGTGAGAAAGTAATCGTACCCGCGCCCACCACCTCCGCAGGGGCAGAGGCACGCCTCAACGACTCGAATGTAGAAGCCACCGACTGGTACTTCTCCAAAAAATCGCTCTAGTGTTCTACTCTCACCCCTCAATACGTTATTGGGGGGTGATTTGTCCCCAATTTTCTTATGTTTCCTAATAGGTTCTACCTTGACAAAAGGGGGCGAAGCGTGATATATTATCTCCCACAAGAGACCTCTATTCCCTGCTAGCTCAATGGCAGAGCGTTCGGCTGTTAACCGAAATGTTGATGGTTCGAGTCCATCGCGGGGAGTTCTAATAGTCTGCTGAATCTGCAACAAGATTCAGCAGACTATTTTTTGTAGTGACTATCTTTCCGTTCTGTGCGCGGCTTTGTTGGGAGGAGATTACGGGTTTGTGCCGAATATGAAGGTACGTTCTCAGAACTTGGGGGTATCGGCTTGTGCCGAGAAAGGGGGGTATGGATATGCGGCGAAATATGGTTATTGCTAGTGTCGCAATCGTTCCTTGCATCGGGTTTTTGTTTATTAGACACAAGCCAGAGGCTTCGGATGTGGTGGCAGAGGCGGTACTTGCCTCCCCCACTACTGCGGAGATTCGCACGGTGTTACAAGGCAAGCTCCCGCTTCTAAAAGGCGAGAAACCAGAGGAGGCGAAACGCCGAATCTATGTCGATATGTTTAAGAAGCGGTTTAGGAGGTTTGAACCTGCGATAGCGATTGGTATGCGCTTCGAGACTCCTCAGAAGGTACGAATATACTTTCCTGCCCGACTAGAACCCTACTACCGCGACCGGGTTGCCTATGCGGCTTGGAAAGAGTTGAAGGAGGTTTTTGGTACGCCCCCAGAGGTAACGATTTGGGATACCTATATCGGGTTGGCTCCGATATTAGCA
>OMJJ01000350.1 GCA_900299305.1 bacterium
CTACCTTACTACACAGTGCATTCGCCTCTTCGCCCAAACTTGGGAGAAGAGGTTGGTGATGAGGGCTAAAACCTTCCACACTGCGTAACATGAGTTCCTGTACTCTAAAGGTTACTAGCAATATACTCGGCAGAGCGGAACGCGAGAGCCATAATCGTAAGAACGGGATTGAAGCCGCCATTGGTGACGTGTAGAGAGCCGTCTATCACAAACAGGTTATCGTGGTTGTGAACGCGCCCCCAACTGTCGGTAACGGAGGTTTTGGGGTCGTCGCCCATGCGGCAGGTTCCCGCTTGATGTTGCCCCGCACTTAGCCCTAGCCCGATGGGGAACGGGTAGACCTCTTTTGCGCCGCTGGCTTTTAGCCACTCTACGGCGCGTTCTCGTAGTGCGTAGGCGGTTCGGACAGTTTCGGGGTGCGTTGTACCAGAGAGACGTGCAACGGGTATACCAAACTTGTCGCGTACATCCGCCGCAAGGGTGACACGGCACTCTGGGTTGGGTATATCTTGCACAGGTCCCATAATCTGTAGGCTACGACGGTACTCGTTTCGCATCCAGTCTTTGTTCGCCTTGCCCCAAGTGGGAACATAAGGCGGTATCGCGTTTTTGCGGTAGATGATGGGCAACTTGATAAAGTCGTCGGCAAGCATACCGCCCCCGATAATACCGGGGTTGCCATGATTAAACTGGCACGTCGCGATACTCGGTCCCGGTCCCAAACCGCTGTACACGACCTCTTCCATCTGGGCAATGGCTCCGGGGTAGTAATGACCTTGTAGGTTGCGCCCCACTATGTCGTTATCATTCCCGATGCCATTGGGGTGCTTGTCACTTTTGGAGTTGAGAAGTAGCCGTGCGCTCTCGATTGCCCCCGCAGACGAGACTATCACCTTGGCGGTAGCGGTTATCCGTTGAACGGTTCCCTCCGTCTCTTGATAGTAGGTTATGCCCGTCGCATTTCCTGCGGAGTCGGTGTCGATGCGCTCTACCATCGCTTGCGTGACGAGGGTACAGTTGCCCGTAGCGATTGCGGTAGGGATGATATGCGCGTGTGTTCCGTTTTTGGAGTTGGAGGGGCAGGTAAAGCCTACGCAGTACTTGCACTGCACACAGGCGGGTCTATCTTGAAACGGAACGGAGTTTACCAGCAAGGGAATCGGAAAGGTGTTCCACCCTAGCCGTTCTGCCCCCGACTGGAGTACTTTGCGCGTAAGGGTATCGGGAACAGGGGGCATGGGGTAGCCTTTTTTGCGCGGTGCCTGAAACGCATTGGCGTTACCAGAGCCGCAAACCCCTACCTCCCACTCGGCGCGTTCGTAGTAGGGTTCGAGGTCTTCGTAAGTTAGGGGCCAGTCGGCAAGAGAACTGCCTTCGGGTACGCCGTAAGTCGTCGCCATCTGAAAATCTTGGCGCATAAACCGCCACGCTTGCCCCCCATAGACACGGGTTCCGCCCCCTACGGTCATAGCGTTGTTGTTGTAGCCGCCTTCGTGTGGGCGTAGTAGGTGTGAGTTCCCTCTGCTATCTACAAAAACACGCGGGTTTCCTTGTAGGTCGGGACCGGTATTGTGACCGTACTGCGCCAACCGATGATTACGGAGGTGGTCGTAAGGAACCTCCTCGTCTTTGAGCCACTTGCCGCGCTCTAGTAGCAGTACCCGCTTCCCCGCTTTGGACAGGACATTCGCAACGATTCCGCCCCCTGCCCCCGCTCCAATCACAATAACATCGTAGTCGCTCACGCAGTTGCCTCCTGTCTCTCGAAACCCACCATCTCCCAAGAGCAGTTGCCTCTATTACCCCCATTACCGGAGTCGCTATAGTAACTCTCCATAACGTGCTGTACCCAGAGGTGGAAGGTAGATTGCGGAGAGACAAACCAGTTCGCAACCACCTCACCCAGTTCTACGGCACTTAGTAGCGCGATTTGTTGTGTCTCACTTGCCTCTGCAAAGGGAAGGGAATATCGTGCCAGTGCCTCTGCCTCCAGAGAATCCAATCCTAATTGATAGGTGTCTACAAGGTGGCTTCCGTCGGAGTTCAGTAGGCGAACAAGGTACTCCCCTGCCCCTGCATCCCATGCGCCGGGATAGTCATCGGGCGGAATAAGGCAGTCGCAGAGGGCGGCGAGAGTGCGTTCTTGCACAGGGGTAAAGAGCATGGAAAAAGGTCTCCTGTTACATCTTCTCGACTGGCGTAACACCTATCACATTGAGCAGGTTCCTTAGAACGATACGCGCCCCATTTACAAGCGACAGTCGTGCCTGTGTGAGTTCGGCGGATACGGGGTCGTCTTTACCGGGTAGTACCCTACAGTTCTCATAAAAGCCGTTGAGGAGGCTCGCGAGTTCCATTGCAAAGCGGGTAAGGCGGTGCGGAGCGTACTCGTTGGTTGCAGAGGTGAGTTCGTTGGGATACTCGGTTAGTTTGCGGAGTACGTCCAGTTCGGAAGGCTCTATCAGTAGGCTTCTATCGACCACCGAGACGGGTTGGAGTTGGAAGCCCTGCTCTTCGGCACGGCGCAAGATGTTGGCGAGGCGAGCGTGGGCATACTGCACATAGTAGACGGGGTTATCGTTGGTTTGGCGTTTCGCGAGTTCCACGTCTACGGTTGCGGGAGTCTCGTAGGAGTTCAGCAGGAAGTAGAACCGCGCAGCGTCCTTGCCAATATCGTCCACCAAGTCCTCTTTAAGTTCAATAACGTTGCCTTTGCGCTTACCACCGATAACGGCTTCCCCATCCCGTACCAAAGAGACCATCTGCGTAAGGATAATATCGAGGTTTTTCGCGTTGTACCCTGCGGCGGCAACCCCCGCTTTTAGGCGAGCCACGTAGCCGTGGTGGTCTGCCCCCCAGATGTTGATAAGTTTGGTATTTCCCCGTTGGAACTTGTTGGCATGGTAGGCGATGTCGGCGGCGACGTAGGTCGCTTTTTCGTTGGAGCGAACCAGTACGCGGTCTTTTTCATCTCCAAACTCGGTAGATTTCAGCCACAACGCGCCCTCTTTTTCGTAGGCGTGTTCCTGCGCTTTCAGCGATTCGATGGTCTGCTCCACGCTGTTTTCTGTGTAGAGGGTGCTTTCATAGAACCACGTATCGAACTCTATTCCGAAGGCTTGAAGCGCGTTGCGTTGGGTAGCAATCATCTGCTTGAGGGTCGCGGTTCTGAAGTAGTCGGATTTCTCTTCCGCAGGGGCGGTCTCTAGGTGCGTCCCGACCTCCTCAAAAATACTCTGCGCGATGTCTTTAACATACTCGCCACGATAGCCGTCTTTGGGAAAGTGAAGCACGGCTTTGGCAGGGTCGGTTTGCGGGGTACCGGGTTCGAGGGTCTCTTGTGAACTCTCGTCGGCAGGAGGAACGACCACCGGATGCCCCAAGAACTGCGCGTAGCGAATGGCAACCGAGTTTGCGAACTTCTCTAGTTGGAGCGAGTTCAGTGCGTCGTTGATGTAGTACTCCCGCGAGACCTCTGCGCCCTGTGTGGCAAGCAGACTCGCAAGCACATCCCCAAGTACAGCGGCACGTCCATTCACAACACTGATGGGACCAGTGGGGTTGGCACTCACAAACTCAATGAGGATGGTCTCTCCCTCTAGTCGGGTGTTTGTACCGTAAGCGGTGTCTTGTGCCTCAATCGTCAGCATGGCATCGTGTAGCCATGTGGGTTTGAGGTAGAAGTTCAGGAAGCCGGGTCCGGCTATCTCCAAGTGGTCGATATGGGGGCTATCGGGGAAATGGCGGATAATACGTTGTGCAATGTCACGGCTATCGTTCAGCCCCATCGCCTTTTTAAGCGTGAGCGCGATATTGCTAGAGTAGTCGCCGAACTGCTTATTGCGCGGAGTCTCAATTTGAACAGGAAAGTTGTCGTCGTCAAGGGGCAACTCTCCCGCTGTTTTCGCGTTTTGAAGTGCCGTTCGTACAAGTTCTATAAGTACGGAAGTTATCACCAAGAGAACTCCTTCAGAGTTTAGAAATGATAGTGTGTAGTAGCCCTCCTCACCAACCTCTTCTCCCAAGTTTGGGCGAAGAGGCGAATGCACCGTATAGTAAGGTGGTTGCCTTTTGGTACAGGCATACCTTGCTACTAACGAGAATACTTCACTACTCTCTCTTTCCCCCAAAATTGGGGAAAAGATGTCCTGCAAGGACAGAATGAGGGCAAGTTTTAGAAATGATAGTGAGCGCGGAGAGCGATCTCCAGCGCGTCGGTAAGCGTAAGTACCAGTGCGACCCCGATGAGGTTCTGCACCATCCCCATACACCAGATACGCTTCCAGAGGCGGGTGCGAGTAGGCGATGCGGTTCGATACTGCAACAGCAGGTCTTCCCCCGCTTTAATGCCGCTAACAAGCTCTTTTTCCGAAGCGGGGCGGGTGGTAAACCGCTCTTGCAGTATCGCGCCAAAGGGTCGCCAATAGACGAGTGTTCCTATGAGTGCCACGATAGGAGCCGCAGAATCGAGGTTGGGTAGCATAGAAGCCAACTGGAAAAGTGTAAAAAACAGGGTTCCAGCCGCCATGATATTGGTTCCACAACGCGGGTGGGCACGGGGCATACGCCCCACAATATCCGGAGTCAGTTTTTCGGTACGCTCTATGGCGTGTACGGTCTGGTGCTCTGCGGCGTGGTAGCCGGCTAGTCGCGTCATTCGCATTAGCAACAGCAGAATAAGAAGGCTGACGAGGCGCACAACGATACTCATGAGCGCAGTAGTTCCCGTTGTAGCCGACACATCGTCTATTTTGGAACTAACGGTATGCGGTAAACCGTAGTGATAACCAAAGTGAATGAGTGCCTCTGTTGCCCATAGCGTAACCTTGAACATCAGCCCCAACACAACCCCAGAGGTGATAAGCGCAAGGTTCCCCGCACCCGCTTGGTGCATTCCATCCGTAAGATAGACCCCAAACGGAGTCGCCATACCGCCCACCATCGCGGGACGTGGAACGGGCATATCGGGAGAGAGCAGGTCGCTTGCCAGCACCATACCGAGACAGTAGCCCTCTTCGTCCACAACGGGAAGCATGGTTACGCTGTGCGTCGCCATCAGTTCCCCTATCTCGCTAGGGGTGTTATCGGGAGTAGCGACCACGCTAGGCACAACGATAGAACTGAGCGGCGCGGCAAGTAGGCTTTCACGCTCGGATTCGGGCTTTGCAATAATGGGAAGCGTATCGCTCTGATGCACCACCCCCACCAGATAGCCCCTCTCTAAAACCGGAAGGCTCTGGGTAGGCAGGTACTTCAACCGTTGCAAAAACCGCGCGATGCTATCTGTTGGCGCAAGGTTGGGGGCTTCGCGCATAACCATTCGTAACGTTGAAGTTGTTGGTGCCATAAACTGCGACATAGAACACCCCAAAATCAGGGCAGGGGGCGCGTCTCCTTACGGTGGAACGCGACCCCCCGATAATAGGGAGATTATACTCTCTTTGCAGGGAGATTTGCAAGCCTTGTGCTAGGGGGTTTGTGCTATAATTTAGGGGTAAAAAGGGGTTATTGGGCGCAGAAGAAAATGCCCGTACCCCACTAGAATTTTAGGAGAAGAGATGTCTATCCCCGAAATGGAGTATCCGCGCCGTGCCACTCGTGCAGTACGGGTCGGTTTCGATAGGTCGCAGGTAGTGATTGGCGGCGACCACCCTGTTGTGATTCAGTCGATGATTACCGAGGAGACTCACAACGTCCCCAATGCCGTCGAACAGATAATCGCCATGCACAAAGCGGGGGCAGAGATTGTGCGCGTTACGACCCCGAACCTTGCAGAAGCGAAGTGCCTCGCCGATATTAAAGCACAACTAAAGCAGAAGTATATGGACGTTCCTCTCGTCGCCGATGTTCACCATCAGGGTTCGGATATCGCGGTAGAGGTGGCGAAGTATGTCGATAAAATCCGCATCAATCCGGGCTTATTTCTGTTTCGCAAGCGGGTAGACCGCACCATCGACTATAGTCCCGCAGAGGTCGAAGAGGAGTTGGCGGCGATAGAGGCTTCCCTGCTACCCGTCATTAAAGCGTGTAAAGAGCGTGACCTTGCTATGCGGGTAGGGGTAAACCATGGCTCTTTGGCAGAACGCCTAACCGTGATGTACGGCGACACCCCCGAAGGCATGGTTCAGAGTGCCATTGAGTACCTACAGATTTGTGAGCGGCATGATTTCCGCAATCTCGTCATCTCGCTGAAAGCGTCGCGGGTCTCCGTTATGATACAGGCGAACCGCCTCATGGCAAAACGCATGAGCGAACTCGGCATGAACTACCCGCTTCACTTGGGGGTAACGGAGGCGGGAGATGGGCAGTACGCACGTATCAAAAGTACAACGGGTATTGGTACGCTTTTGGCGGAAGGGATTGGTGATACTATTCGCGTCTCGCTCTCCGAAGACCCCGTGAATGAGATACCTGTGTGCCGTGAGATTCTGCAAGCGTTGGGGCTACGCCGCTTTATGACCGAGTTTATCGCTTGCCCCAGTTGTGGGCGCACTAAGTTTGATTTGCCCACCGTGTTGGCGCAGGTTAAAGCCGCAACCGGACACCTATCGGGCTTGAATGTTGCGGTTATGGGCTGTATCGTAAACGGGCCCGGCGAGATGGCAGATGCCGACTATGGTTATGTAGGCAAAGCGGGCGGCAAAATCTCGCTGTACCGCAAACGGGACGAGGTAAAGACAGGTATCTCGCAAGAGAACGGGGTAAACGAACTTATAGCTTTGCTGAAAGCCGATGGAGTATGGCAAGCTCCTCCAGAAGGAACCGAGCTACCCGCCGCCCCAACCACGTTCCATAACCGTATTCAGAGCAGTGTATCGTTAGTATCATGATAGCCCTTTCTAAAAATAGGGCTACTCTCTCATTAGAAAAGTAGGAAGTTACGTTATGCCGAAAATATGTGTTCTTTCCACCAGTCCGGGTCGCGATTCGCGTTCTCGGAAGGCGGCGTTATATGTGGTAAGCCAACTAGAGGCACTGCCCAATGTGGAGGTAACATTTATCGACCTACACACAACCCCCTTTGAACTCTATCCCACGAAGTTAGACGATACCCAAACCGCCCTCGTAAAAAGTTTTCAGGAAGCAGATGCTTGGGTAATGACGGGAGCTGTGTACAACGGAGGTCCCTCCGCGCATATTATTAACTTCTTCCATTTTGCACTGGACTCAGATAGTATTCGCGTGGGTCGCCCCTTCTTTTTGGTAGGCTCTGCGGGAGGAAATGGAAGTCTGTTCGCATTCGATGCACTAGGCGCAAGAGTGCGCCGCGAAGTAAAAGCCATTGAGGTAGGTACGGCAGTTATGGTGACAAATAACACAGAGGAGAACGAGTCTCGCTTGTCAGCACAGTTAAATCTGCTTTTGCCCTACGCCGAGGTGTATCAGTCCCTCAATTCTAAATAGCAAGTAGAGCATTCTACCCCAAACCACTTTGCCTTGTACACACTAAGGGTGGGAGATACGGAATTTGAATGATTTCCCGTCCCGCCCTGTAATCTCTATACGTAGGTGTGCAGAAGCATCGTTGACTACCACTCCCGAACGATAGAGGGCGTTGTAGAGTGTGATAAACCTCTTTTCTAGTTCGGGGTCTTGTGAATCTTGGGCGGCAGGCAATATCTGGATAGGTCCTTGTCCTGCCCCTTTTGATAAATCAACCAGATATACCAAAACACCACACTCCGATTCAGGGTTAACCTCCCTCGCCCTCACCTCCACTACATACGCCTGACTAGTGCTAATGGGGGCAACAATGGCACGTAACCCTCTCTTTTCATAGATAGGAACCACAGTGGCAACTGCTTCGCCTTGCGTTACTACTAAAAAGTCCTCATCGGCAAGCCACTCTAGTTTGCGTTTTTGCCAAGCCAGATACTCCTGTCCTTCCGACTGATCCGACATAACATCCCAAGTACCAATATGCCGTATACCGTCTTTGTAGCGTCCAGTAGGCTTATCAAAGCTATAAAGGTCGGGCAAGCCGAAAATATGTCCCGTTTCATGTGCCAATGTCTGCCATCCCCAATTTGGGTTACGAGCGTCGTTCCCAAAGGTAACGGCATGACGTATTACCGCGCCGTTCACCCCTGGCGCATCTGCAAAAGTAGCCCCAAAGGTAGGCGAGATAGGACAACCGGGAGAGTAGGAGCTTACCACATAGACAATATCGTATTTTTCAAAGTCCACGAGCGAGGCACACTTGGTAGCGACCTCTTGAATGTAGTTGCGATGCCCTTCAAAAGTACGTTGATTATAGTTTTCCCATGTTGAAGGGTGATCCATACGTATCCAGCGATGCAGAGGGTCTATAGTCAGTTTTGCCTTACCGTAAGAGGCTCTTTCCATAAAGGCGATGCCTTCTGGGGCTAAACGTTCATAAAGTCCTTTTGTCGTCTCTTCTCGTGTGGAATCGGGGAATTTTGCAAAAAGCATGACTGCCCTAATAGTGCCTATAGGGCGCAGAGCAATTTTGAAATTCGTCTTACCTTCCGCCGATTCGCCATGCAAAGGATTATAGGTCAACCCAAGAAACCCTGTAGGCTTTTGCAGTTTAGATTGGGCACTTACAGATACGGCACACACAGATAGTATTAGGAGGTGAAGTGTAACGTGTAGTATTCGAGGAGAGAGTCGGTATCTTTTCATTCACAACTTCTTTCTGTAGGATTTTCAAGTGTAAACACAAAAGACTCCTACGGTGCATACATAGGGGCGACCACTTAAATGCTATCCTTTAGTTCTGGAAGCCCTAGAGACATCAGATAATCAAAAGTTCCATCATAAAACTCAGGGGAACGAGTTGGATCAGTCTTCCTACCTTTGGGGATAAATATCACCATGCCTTGACGAGCACGCGTAAGCAGGACGCGATAAGCGTTTTTCAGATAGAGTCTGGCATCAGGGTTATTCACGTCTTGCCAAGTCGTACCACGAAATCCCTTCATATTCCACTGCCCAGCCTCAAACCTCATATCTGCATCCCAGGCGACACACGTCCAGTCCAATTCTAATCCTTGGATTGCGAATTCAGTAGCGACTTCCTCCAAGTAATAGGACGACCTGACATCATCTTTTGAGTTTAGGAACCAGTATATTGGATTCATATCTGACTTGACGTGAATACCGTAAGGACGTAACCTCGTAGCTCCAGACGACGCAACTATTCCAAATCTCTCTGAGCCACGTGCTTTTTCTCGCAGCCACTTCTTTGCATGTAACAGATCTCGGGTTACGACTATCGGATATGTCGTGTTCACTTCAGGGCATAGCTCTTTTGCCTCATCAATCTGAATATCAAGTAATGCCTTAACAAACGCTGATACCTTTTCAGACCGATACGACCGAACCGAAACTGCGAGGTGGAGGTTATCATTTGTATGTACTCGAGGTGATTGAGTCATACTCCACAGAGGCCGCCCTCGTGTATATTCATCGTCTGTCAGTTTGCTAGAAACATGAATCTGCCATTCGGGGAAAGAACGATTCAATGAATCAAACCATTCCTGTAGCCCAGCCTCACCTGTGTTGATCTCTTGTCCTCCGCCTATAAGACAGACGATAGTTGCCCAATCCTTATGCCTGTCCAATGCGCTGATTAAGAACTCTGGTTCTGACATCTGAAAATTATGATGCCCCTTTTTTGTGCGCATAAAGTCGGCGGTCTGCTTAAGTGTCCATGCGCGTTGGGCTTCATCAAAAATAACGACCTTCTCAATGGGAGGTTTATCACTGCTAAGGGCATCATCACGAAAGTGATGTATATTTTGAATAAATGCTTTCGCCTTTGAGATAGTAGTTGTTTTCTTGACTCTTTCTCCTACCTCCTTATTAGATGCCACTTCGTTCCGGGCAAGTGCTTCCCTAAGCACATCAACCAGCGGACCGTTTCCGGACAGAAAAACTGCGTGTTCAGAATTATTCACATTGTGCCAACTATTGGCAAGGTTCAGACCCGCCAGAGTTTTCCCGGCTCCTGGCACACCTGTCAAAAAGCAAATAGACTTAACATTCTCTTGCTTAGAATGTTGAATGATCGCCGAAACAGCCTCAGCCGTCAGCGACAAATTTATTGCCCCTGCATCTGAACGTGAGATTTCATGAACACTATGCCCTCTATAGAGGGCCTGGGCTGCTTCTATTATAGTCGGTGTTGGTTTGTAAACGGACTCAATCCATGCTTTGGCAAGAATTGGTTGCTCAGTATACAAGCTAACGAAGCGGCGAATTATATCAGCGACATTGGTTCCGTTAGAGCGAATAGGGTTAGCAATTTTGTCTTCACATAGCTCTAAGCGTATTGAGACGGGAGCTGCCTGCGTGCATATTAGTATTGGAACGATAATTCGAGAATGGCTCTGTTCATGGAAGTTTTTGAGGTCTAGCGCATAATCAGTTACCTGATCGAGAGCATTTGAATCAAAACTTGTAGCTCCAACTTTGAATTCGATGGCAAAGACTATCCCTCCAACCAACAAAACACAATCAATCCTACGCCCCATCCTAGGGATGCTATACTCAAACACTACGCTCCCGTCAATTCCTGTAAGCCACGATTTCAGGAGTTTAATCTGAGTCCACCAGGCGTTACGTTGGTTCTCCTCCAAGGCAAACTCATGATGTTTTGTCAGTTCACCAAGTATGAAACTCGAATTATCGCATAGAAACTGTTGAATTTCGCGGTAATAGTATGATCGAGACATCTTCTTCTTTCTATTTTGATGGACGCTGTTTATCGAAAGCCGAGGAGCAGGGTTATGTACAATAGCCACATTGAGGCAAGCAGCCAATCATATACTACAAGCAATAATCAACATTGCTCAATAGTACTCATCATTCTAATACTCGATAACCACTGTGTCATCCACCTATAGTTTTCTCCTTCATCTTTCGAATCTAAAATTCACATTGGATAACATGTGGCAAACAAGCACGTTCAGTTAAATTTTACAAAGTGGGAATAAATAGAATAAGCCACTCGATCTAAACGACCGAGTGGCTAAGTGGGAGCGGGAGTAGGATTTGAACCCACGACCTTCGGGTTATGAGCCCGACGAGCTACCGGACTGCTCCATCCCGCGTCATCAAGAGAGAGTATACTCCTAAACCTCTCTCTTGTCAAGGAAAAGGTTATCGGGCGGCGACCTTCTCTTTTCGGAGGGGTTGCACGGGAGTAGTACTTTGTGCTAGTCTTGCATCCTCTTCGCGGCTCGCTTTGGCAGTAATGAAGGTTCCCAAGCAGAGGTCTGCCAGCGGGAAGAAGACGTTCAGGTTCTTCAAAAAGTGCTTGTGGTGGATACGGTGATGCTCTTTGGCAAATCGGAAGTAGAAGAACTTCTCGAAGACGCGCTGGTTGGGTACGTGCATACAGTAGTGGAAGTACTCGTAAACAAAGTAGTACGCTGTAACGGCGGCTACTCCCCCCCAAACGCTCGCGATACCCGTAAAGTGCTGAATCGCGATAAAGAACGGGAGGTGAAACCCAATAAACAGAGGCAGTGCAAACCAGTCCATTACAATATGCTCTTTGGTGCGCCCCTCATGCCACTCGTAGGAGGAGGGAGAGTACTTGTAGCGGAGGTGATGGACGAGGTTGTGTGCGCGAAACGTTGCTTTGATAAACTTGTTCGAGTGGAACAGATACTTATGAAACGCCCATTCAAAGAAACTCGCGTACAGGAAATAGACAACAAAGGCGATTAACTCGCTCATTAAGGTCGAACTCATGGTTTTTGGAAATCCCTTCTTGGTTTGGGAAGACGCAACAAATGCCCACCCAAAGCCACAAACATATCAAACTTATTCATAGGCATTATGACTTCCCTATCTAGTTTTGTCAAGCCAAGAACGTCCTAGTTACAGGTTTATAAAGAGGTTTTCACGAATTTTTAGAACGCCCTACTCTCCCCTGCTAGGTAACATTACGATACGGCTAGGGGACAGGTTTCAGTGCGGTTTGGTCTGAATTGCAGAGGGATGCCCCCCTTTTTACGAATTTCACCCGCTTCTACTTAGGTGAGGGGGGCTTCCCGTCTTTACAAAAACTCTATTTGATAGTACACTCTATTTTATAAAACTTTTGGGCGCGGAAGAACCGTGCCGCCACAGGGTCTCTACCTATAATGAAACTCACCGCAATTACAGACGAAATCTCGCAAAATTTTGAACACGCTCTGGATGTGCTACTAGAATACGGTATTCGCCATGCAGAGCTACGCGGCTTATGGGGAACCAATATCGCCGACCTTTCACCCGAACAGGCGCAACGTGCAAAGAACGCACTAGAAGAGCGCGGTATGAGTGTGGTTTGCCTCTCTACCCCCTTCTATAAGTGCGACCTCGCTCTGAACTCGGAGAACGAGGGAGAGAAAGCCGGACCGATGCACCTCGCGCAACCCCGTACCTTTGAACAGCAAAAGGACATACTACGGCGGTGTGCCGACTTGGCAGAGTTATTCGGTACAAAGTATCTGCGTGTGTTCACCTTTTGGCGCAAGGCGGTTCTCACCCCAGAGATTGAAGCGCAGATTGTAGAGGCGTTTCAAGAGCCTCTCGCGTTTGCAAAAGAGCGCGGGCTTACCCTCCTCCTAGAGAACGAGTACTCCTGCTATATCGGTACGGGTGAAGAAGCCGCGAGAATAGTGCAGACCATCAACCACCCCAACCTAAAAATTGTGTGGGATCCGGGCAACGCCTTCTGTGCGGACGAGGTTCCCTACCCCAACGGCTACAACGCCATAAAGCCCTACTTCGTACATATGCACATCAAAGACGCGAACATGGTGGTTAATGAAGAGAAGGGGCGACACCCCAAGTTCTGTGTGATTGGAGAGGGAGAGCTAGACTATGTGGGACACCTCGCCGCCCTTCGCGAAGACGGGTACGACGGTTTTCTCTCCCTAGAGACCCACTATATTCCCCCCACAGGTAGCGGCGAGAACGGTAAAGGAACCTCCGAAGACGGCTCTCGCGCTTGCATTGAATCCCTACAAAAACTACTGGCGACAGCATAAGGATACAGGAATGCCGGACTTACTTTCGATTTCGACATGGCGGAACATTGCGACAAAGCACGGTAGCAAAGTCGCTTGGGCGATGATACTCGTAATGGGTGGCTCTTTGGTTATCTCCTACGGGACGGGCTTTGGGCGATACGGGCAACAACACGGCGGTATCGACCTCGAACAGCAGATAGCCACCGTAAACGGAACCCCCATCACCCTCAAAGAGTTTCAGGCGGCAAGCGGGGGACAGACCTCCGAAGCCGGAGAGCAACAGGCACGTGCACAGGGCAGTGCTATGGCAAACGTAGTCGCAAGCCACGTAGTTCAAGAGGATGCCCGTTCGCGTAATGTGAGCGCAGACGATGCCGAAATAGACAAAAATATGACGGAACTACACGATAATGTAGTAGGCAAAACCGGCGACGAGCAGAGATGGCACTCCTTCCTACAGTCAAAAGGAGTTAGCCAAAGCGAACTCCGCGACCAGATGGCAAAGCAACTCGTAGTACCGGCTCTTCTCAAGAGCTACGGGAGCGGCTTCAAGTTTACCGAAGAGGACGCGAAAAACCAGACCGCTGAAGTGAAGTTGAAACTGGTACTCATACGCTCCACCGAAAAGAGTCCCTTCCCCGCACAAGCCAATATGCCCAAACCCCTCCCCGAAGCCGAAGCGAAGAAACAGGCAGAGAGTCTGCTTGCAAAGGTAAAAGCAGGTGAGAAGATTGCCGACATCGCCAAAAAGTTTTCGGGAGACTTTTCCAGTAAAAACGGCGGCGACTTGGGTTGGCGCGGCGAGTACAAACTAAGCCAAATGGGTGACAAATACGGCTCTCTCAACTTGGGGGCAGATTTCGACACCGCTGTTCGTGCCACGAAAAAGGGAGAACTTACCGCAGTCGCTAAAATTGGCGGTTTTACACCGGGTTACGGATTCGCCCTCGTAGAAGATAGGCGCAATAACCTACCCAAAGACTTCGATGCTAAGAAAGTCGTCGAGGAACTCAAGTCTACCAAAGCACAAAAGATTTTTGCAGAGACTCTCCGCAAAAAGACGGAAGAGGCGAAAGTAGAGATTTCCGACCCCACCATCAAGGCGCACTACGCCTTCTACAAAATAGAAGAGGCGCGAAACCAAGAGATGATGGAGCAGATGGGGCAAGGCACAGGCAAAGTAGCCACCCCCGCAGACATCGAAAAGCTAGAGGCGGACGCACTTGCACAGTACGAAGCCCTCCTAGCAAAACAGAAAGGCGATCCCTCTCTTAGCCTCATTATCGCCAGCCTTATCAAACCCAAACTGACCAAAGCCTCTACCCCGCTTGCAGACCGCGACAAGATTCGAGAACGGCTTATCACACTATATGAGGATGGACTCAAGGGAACCGACTCGCCAACTCTCCGTAAAGAGTTAGCAGAGTACTATCATGACCGCCGTAACTTCGACAAAGCGGCAGAACACTACCGTATGGCTTCGCGCCTCATGACGGCGACCCCGCCCACCGATGTCGCTTCTGCTCAAAACGCCGTTCAAGAGCACCAGATGATGCTCTCTAACATCAGAAACCTGAACAAACCCGATTTGATAGCAAGCGAAATGAAGGTTATCGACGACTTGGGCAAAGAACTCGAAAAGTTCAAGGCAAAAGAAGAGATAGAGCGCAAAATAAAGGCGGCGGCAGACAAAAACAAGCCTAAAACACCTGCCCCAACAGGTCTCTTTCCCACTAAAGACAGCAAAACACCTGCCCCCAAACCAGACACCAGACCTGCCCCCTCTACCGACAAAAAGTAGATAGCACGGCTCTCTGCACAGCCCTCCTCTCTCTTGGGAGAGGAGGGCTGTCTAATTCGGGACGTGTCTTTCACAAGACCTCCTCAAAAGATATGGTAAAATAGATATAACATCTTTTCTTAACTCAACCTGCTAGTAGCAGAATGGCATAAGCGAGAAAGGTAGCGATGACCTTTATCTCAAAGCCCTTTTCA
>OMJJ01000351.1 GCA_900299305.1 bacterium
AGAGACGAAGTGGGTTGTTGTGTACAGAGTGAAGGGGACGGCTACCGCCGTTGACCGAACAGGCGATTTTGGCACTTCCATGGTCTCCGCAAAAACCTTGAAGGAGACGTTGCTGTAACTGTTAAAATGGTCGGATTTCAGCGTAAGCATCTCTTTCGAGAGAGGCTTGATTTCTAGTTTAGAGGGTCTGTTTTGTGCGAAAATCGGCGAGGTGATACCGGTACACGCCAACCCAACGAGCAGAAGGACACTGCTTAGGCTACGATGCCTTCGTTTCATGTTATGAACTTCCTTTCCAATCCGCAGAGACGTGGAGCGTTATTTGTGGCTTAGACGTTTTTGCTAGGAGAGGCGTTACACAACGTACCGTTTTTAGCTGGATAGGGTATAGGGTTGGATGGTACTGGGGGCGTGGCAGTTACAGCACTTCCCTTTATCCACCTCTTGGAGAAACTCCCATCCCTCTGGGCTATAGGAGGTTCCGCACTGGTTGCACATAAATATCTGGGAGCCACCTTGTAGTCTTTGACGGGTTACGGGGCAGATACAAGCCACGGGTTCACGGGGCATTTCGGCGGTGGGAGTACCGCGCTGGGTGTAGCCGATAAGTACTGCCGCGATGTGTTTGCAGGGCAGGTGGTGGTTGTCGAGGCGGGGCAGGACTCCGCTTGCGATAACTGACTGGTAGTGCAAAGAGCATGAGCAGACCCCTGTTAGGCTACCATCGGTGAGTGCGACCTCTAACTGGTAGGTTTTGGAGGTGTCTGGGGCAGAGGAGTTGACTGTACCATAGAGGTAGAACCCGTGTGCTTCGGCACGAGTTACCAGTCCGTTTTGAAATGTCCATAGCCCTAGGTCAAAAAGTTGCCCACCTACCTGCTCTTTTATCCATTCTAGGGTAATCTGTTCTAGTGAGAAAATTTTGGCATCAGAGAGTGCGGGTAAGAGAGGGGTAAAAACCACCTCCCTTAGTTCTGGTACGTCCTGCGCCATAAAATCGTCGATGTTACCTCGTCGGCTTGGAGAGGTATTGGTGGAAGGAACGGTTATTTGCCGTCTATCTCGGCGAAAGAGACCTCGAATTCGTTCCATTATCATGGCTTTACCCTCAACGGTCTGTTCTATTAAACTCTGTGTGTTAGGAAGCATACCCGTCTTTTAGCGAGATTCTTATGTTCTTTAAGAAAAAAAAACTAACTTCTTCTGTCCCCGAATCTACTGACCTGCTTGCACAGGCAGAGGAGGAGGCGTTTGTCGCCAGTGTATTAGCGCGTAAAGCTACTCCTGTGGCAGTAGTGCCTGAAAAGCCCGCCACGCAAGAGGTAGACGAGGCGGAGATTAGTTGGGAAGAGCAGGAGGAGGTGTATCGCCCTGAAACGGTGATAGCCTCGACTTTTCTGCCCTCACTTCCGCTTACGGTTTTCCCTGAAATACGCCCGAATACCGCGTTTATATTTATTAGACGACGGGCATGGGAAGTTGTTCGCGAACACCTTAAAAGCGATATAAGGGTAGAGCAGGGGGGACTGTTGATTGGTCGCGCCCTACACGATACGCGGCTGAATCTCTACCTGCTACTACTGGAAGAGGCACTACCCGCACCTAAGGGAATTGAGACCGCGACCTCTTTCTCTTATACCTCCGAGACGTGGGCGGCTCTGTTTCCGCATTTTCAGGAGATGCCCGCAAACTGGACTCTGATGGGGTCTTATCACTCTCACCCGGATATGGGGGTGTTTCTTTCGCGGGTAGACCTTGATACACAGGAGAATATCTTCCCCCACCCTTGGCAAGTTGCGATTGTGGTCGACCCAGTGCGCCATGAGGAGGGCTTTTTTGTGGGTGAGAAGGGGGTTCCTTGCGATGACTGGTATGTGGTGGACTAATACACGCTTAGGCATACCAGTGGAAGAGATACCCCACGAGACCCCAAAAGACAGGGAAAATCAGTCCCCCCAGAATCAAGCCCAAAAAGAGCGGCACAAGCCGAAAATAGAGTTCTCTTCCTCCGTAGCGTAGTGCTAATCCCTTCACTATCCAGATGCTCATGTAGGCGGGCCAGTTATACTCCATGGTGTAACAGACTGAGAGCGCGTATCCGATGGGGTGGAACGGAAACCCTACAAAAGTGTAGTTGCATTTGGCGAGTATCAAGGTTGTGATGCCCCCTGCCATCATGCCGCCAATCTCACTCCAAACCGGACCTTTAGGCATAGTAATCCACTGCTGTATGCGCGACACCGCTAAGGGTGCCATCGCTTCACGCCATGCTCCCTCTTGCCACTGGTCTTCTCCCACACGGTATGCCCAGTGTAGTGATGTAAAAATACAGACCACACACCCCAAAAGAAACGCAACGAGCACCCACTTTCCTATACCCCGCATACTGGTATTGGTGGCTTGTGCGATTTTGAAGGTGGCGAGTTGGTGCGCCATCGGTTGCCCTCTGTCGGTACGGTTATACCAGTACATGAGGGAGAACATGGTCAGCGAACCGGGCTGGTGTCCTATGGTTCCAATGGCGCGAGTAATTGTCGCTTGGGGGTCTAGAAAGAAGAGTTCCAAAATAGGAGGACCTACCTGGGCGTAGAGGCGAGTCATGGTGACATTTAGCATCCAGAAAAAGCCATAGAAGATAAGTGCCAACCACCAAACCATCCCATTAAAGACACTGAACCCATAGAGAAACAGCATCCCACCAATAAAGCACCGTGCCGCAGTACGGTAGGAGGCGGGTTCGTTACTATCGTTTAGGTCGCTACGGCTATGGAAGGCGGCGCGTAGCACTCTTGAGAACTGTTTTCGTTCTGCCCACACCAGCAGGAAGAAGAGGGCTATCCAAGCCCCCGCCGCCTGTGAGCGTGTGTAGGGAAATCCCGCCGCGTCCCACCCCAACTCCCGCCAGCCCATGCTATACCCAAACACCTCCTCTACTTTGCGAAACAGATAGAAGAACCAGCCACTAAAGAGAATATCCATAGGGATGAAGTAGGATATTCCTAGGTGAATAGGTTCCCACGTGAGGGTCATGGGGGAGAGGGCTTTCCAGGGGGCAGGAGCCGCGTCTAATAGTGGGCTTGCAACTAAGCCCAGTGGAACCGAAGGCACACCGGGAAAACGGTTGTGTATCTGGTCGAGGGAGACGATAACACTGGTAATCGCAAAGCCCGTCCAGAACAGCCTACCCGAAACCGCCCCGCCAAATCCGCCCTCCTTACACATCTCTAGGGGGAGTTGGATGCAGGGGAAGGCAAGGCGGTCTGCCTCAACCCAACGGTGGCGTAAAATGACGTTCCATGCCCATAGTGTGAACCCTAACGCAATAAGCCATAGCATCCATACGCTGATAGGCACAAGCCACGCTTTGAGTAGGTAGGGTTGCCAAAAGTTGGTGGCTCCATAGTAGTAGGGTTCCACCACAGAGGGGTCTTGTGGGGCGAGCCAGTGAGGAATAAACTGCCGGTACTTTCCCATCTCTAGGTCTTGGGAAGCCCGAAAGGGATAGACGAACATGGGGAAGAGTTGCATCAGTTGGTCTTGTGCGCCGATAGCGGCGGCTACAGTGGTTAATCCGTAGATGACCGTAAACTCGGAGGGGCGCAGAGCATGACGCGGAAAGTAGCGGCGCAAAAACACGTTGAGAATTGCGATAAGAAACAGCCAAAAGATGGCACCCGTGAGCAGAGTAAGAACACTTGGGTAGGGGAGCAGAGTGTTCTTGGGAACGACTTTTGTTACCACCTGAAGCATACACGCCTGAACGCCGCCGAAGAGTCCTAGTACAATAGC
>OMJJ01000352.1 GCA_900299305.1 bacterium
GAAGCGGCTAGAAAAGTATCTGGCGGAGGGGGTAGAGCAGGAGTTAAAAATCAACGCCGCCGACTGGCGTTTCTCTCCGACTTGGGAGATACTACCCGTTCCCGTTGCCAAAGCCGCCCCACCCCCTGCCCCTACCAAAAAACCTTGGGGGCTACTAATAGGCGCAGTCGCCGCGCTCTTTTGTGGAGTGGGAGGTGTTCTGCTGGTTCCCAAAGCGCGACAAGCACTCTGGAAGCATCGGGTATCGTACCTCTTTCTTATGCCGAGTTTTGTGCTACTTGCTCTGTTCAGCTACTATCCTATCTTATCCGCCATTACCCACTCTTTTACCGAATGGAAGGGAAGCGGGGAGACCACATTCGTCGGGCTTGCCAACTTTAGAGAACTGCTTCGAGACGATATTCTGCGCGAGTCGGTGAGCAACATGGTGAAGATGCTACTCGCAGGTATCGTTATCTCGTTAAGTGTGCCGCTGGCGGTTGCCGAGTTGATATTTGCCCTCCGCAGTTCCCGCGCTCAGTACCTCTACCGGGTTCTGTTTGTGGTTCCGATGGTAGTTCCGGGCGTGGTGGTGCTTCTTATCTGGGGCTTTATCTACGACAACAACTTGGGGCTACTCAATCAAGCTCTCGAACTTCTTGGGCTAGGGGGGCTAAAGCACGCATGGCTTGGCGAACCGAGCATCGTTCTCTATGCGTTGGTGTTTATCGGCTTCCCTTGGGTGGGTGGCTTCGGCTTGCTTATCTACTACGCGGGGCTACAAAATATCCCACAAGATATTTTCGACTCCTCGAAGATAGATGGAGTGACAGGGCTATCCCGCTTTCGCTTTATTGACCTACCGCTCTTGATGGGGCAGGTAAAACTGCTAGTAGTGCTAGGAGTTATCGGGGGGTTACAGGGCTTCCAAACCCAACTGCTTCTCTCGAACGGTGGTCCCGGATATGCCACGATGGTTCCTGGTATGCACATGTATCAGAACGCCATGACCTTTGACCGCATGGGGTACGCCTGTGCGATTGGGGTTGTGCTGTTCCTTGTTATTCTGCTACTAACCTATATCAATATGAAGTACCTGCGCTCTAGTACGGAGTATCAGCCCTAATGAACACCCCGCAAGCCACTCCTACCGCCGATACCCACCGCTCTCATACCGCAAAGCAACTGCGCGAAGTGGCACTGCACCTGCCTCTTTTTGTGCTGGTTGCGCTCACTTTCTACCCGTTCGTCTTTTTAGTGCAGACCTCCCTCAAAGACAACCCGCAGTTCTTTCACGACTTTTGGGGGCTACACGCGCCGTTACACTGGAGTAACTACACCCAAGCATGGGAGGCGATTCGCCAGTATATCGGTAACACGGTGATGGTGACAGTCGCTACGGTAGCGGGGACTCTAGTGGTGGCTTCTTTCTCGGCATACACCTTTGCAAGACACCGCTTTCCGGGGCGAGAGGCTCTGTTCTACGCGATTCTTTCATTGATGATGATACCGGGAGTACTAACGCTCATATCGTCGTTTATGTGGATGAAGCGGTTTCCATTGGCAGGGGGCAACGACATTTTCGGGGAGGGGGGCAACGGGCTACTGGATTCGCACCTCGCCCTCATACTTCCGGGCATTTCGGGAGGGCAGGTCTTCGCCATTTTCATTCTGAGGAGTTTTATCGCCTCGTTACCAGAGGAACTTTTTGAGGCGGCACGGATGGACGGCGCAAACGAGTGGCTTCTCTTTAGCCGTATCGCTATGCCGCTCTGTAAGCCGATACTGGGAACCGTTGCGATTATGGGGGCGTTGGGGACATGGAACGACTACGTTTGGCCCTATATCGTTCTTCCTGACGATACCAAAAAGACCTTGAGTGTAGGGCTTGCCTTCTTTAGAGGGGCGTACTCTACAACGTATGGACCGCTTATGGCGGGCTATGTACTCGCCTCGTTGCCCCTCCTTATCATGTTCTTGCTGATGATGCGAACCTTTATTGCGGGGCTAACTTCGGGCGCACTCAAGGGGTAGGCGGTTTCACTTGAACCGAGACGGTCTCCTCTTTCGGAGAGGCATCAATGGGGCGCAAAAGCGTTTCGGGTTGCGTCTCCGTTACGTTATAAGCGGGGCGCAGTAGTTCCTTTTGTGAGACAGGTTCGGAGGAGGCACGAAGCAAGTTGTGTGCGTCGTTCTCTTGCTCTCTTCTCGCTTCTAAAATGGGAAGTACCTCCTTCGCTTTCGCCCTCACCTCCGCAGACTCCCCCTTTTCGGCGAGCCGCCGTACAGTAAGCAGGGCGCGGCTATCGCCTATTTTCTGCACCGCATCGAGGAGTACCAGCACAAAGTTCCCCCGATAGTTCTCTAGCAGATAGCAGAGGTTGGGAACCACATCCGAGCGGAACTGCCCGTAGTGCTTTGGGGTGAGGCGCGGAAGCAGGGTCGCAACACCATCGAGCAGTTCTTGGTACAGTTCTCCCTTAGTGCGTCCGATAGCGGCAAGCAGATAGGGCAATGCCTCCAAACTTCCCAAGCGCATGAGAGAGGCAGTCGCCTCTTTACGAACGCGGTTTTGCCGCCTTCTATCTAGCATAAGAGAGACAGGTAGGCTGATAGGGGCGGGAATAAACACCGTGAGAAAAGCAAAAGCAAGTATCTGTAGGGGTACGGCAAGATTCTCCATACTTCCTATCGAATTACGGAGAATACCATCCCAAAATTGACCATAAGGCTCTCCTATCCAACTCGCTATCTCCGATAAGCCATGCCATATCCCCTGTAGAGGAGGTATTGCATTGATAATAAGCCAGTCCAGCCCCGTAACAAGGGCGGCAAGAAGCAGAAAATAGGCTCCCGACCTCCACAGAAAGCGTCCGCACACGCGCAGTTTGTCCTGCTTATGGCTCTTCTCTACGAGGTTGCCCAAAATGGGCAGTACCTCCTGTTTTTGCTCTTCAGTAAGTGGTACATTTCCCAAAATCCAACTCGCCACAGTGCGCTCTTTCCAGCGGTTTGCGGAGGGATTTTGGAGGCGTTTTATAAGCGTAGCAAAGCGGGCTTCGTCTAGTGCTTCCCCTGCGAGTAGGCTTTCGGCAATGGGCTTAACGGGGTTACTTTGTGGTAGGCGGGTCAGGATACGGCGTATATGAGCAGGGCAGGGGGGCTTTGCAACTTCGCGAGACGACTCGATGAGCATCTCTACAGTCTCCTGCTCTTCTGATACAGGGGAGATAACACTGTTTTTGGGTTCTTCGGAAGCAAATTGAAGGCTCATATTGACACCTACTTGACTTGACAAAAAAGTTAAGAGACTCTATACTACTCTCATTATGCAAAAAACGGTAGTCGGCATTTTCGATACACTTCACACCCTCGCGCTTGCCCTCTGGTTAGGAGGGCTGGTGGTGCTTGGGGGGCTGGTTGCCCCTGCTCTGTTTCAGGGAACTGCACTAGCAGAGGCAGATGCCCGTGAGGTCTATAGCCTTCTTATTCAGCGGTTCGTGACGTGGGCAGATGTCTGCGGGGTAACGATGCTACTGGTACAGTTCCTTTTGCGCCGCCGCTACCAGAAAAATCAGACTCACTACGTTGTGGACGGGCTACGGCAACTGCTGACATTTGCCGCCTTACTGCTTGCCGAGATGTGTTTCCGCAATCTTTTTAATAACCTAAACGCTACGCGCCGCGTGGGAGAACTTGCCCACGTTGCCAAGTTGGAAGGCACTTACGCCATTCTTGCCCTCTCGCAGACCGGTATTCTGGTGGTGGTAGCGATGCTTACCGTATGGTTAAACTTACCTGCGGGATTTACCTCCTCGCGCCGCTCTGCCCCCGAAGAGGTGGAGCCTACTCCCCAACGCCGCCGCCGTCGCCGCTAATTTTATAACACCAAAGAGAACGTCCATGACTACTACTCATCAGCAACGCCCTCCCAAGCCCCCTTTTTATAACGAACTGATTCGCGACCTGACCCAGATTTTGGGGCGCGATGGGGTTCTGACCGAAGAGGCGGAACTCCGCGCCTACGACTGCGATGCCTACGCCCCCGAAAAACGCTACCCCGATGTGGTGGTTCTACCTAAAACGACGGAACAGGTCTCGCAAATCGTTCGGCTTTGTAACCGCCTACAGGTTCCCTTCACACCGCGGGGGGCGGGTACAGGGCTATCGGGGGGAGCCACCGCCATTACGGGTGGAGTTATCATCGCTACAACCCGCATGAACCAGATTTTGGAAGCAGACATCCCCAACCAACGGCTAACCGCACAGGCGGGAGTCGTGAACGTCTACCTTACCAAAGCGGTAAAGAGCAAAGGACTCCACTATGCCCCCGACCCCTCTAGTCAAGGTGCGTGTACGGTGGGTGGTAACGTCGCGGAGAACTCCGGAGGACCACACACTCTTAAATACGGAGTAACTACGAATCATATCACCGGTGTAAAGATGGTTTTGCCGGATGGAGAGATATTGCAGATTGGTGGGAAGGTAGAAGACCCTTCTGGCTACGATTTGGTGGGTTTGGTAGTCGGCGGCGAAGGAACGATGGGCATTGTTACGGAGGTGACAACCCGTCTTACCCCTCTACCTCAGTCGGTGCGTACTTTGCTTGGTGTCTTCGAGACCGCAAACCAAGCCACCCAGACTGTCTCTGATATTATCGCGGCGGGTATCCTTCCTGCCGCCTTAGAGATGGTCGATACCTTCATCATCAAGGCGGTAGAAGAGGCGTTTCATCTGGGCTTCCCGATGGACGCAGAGGCGGTACTCATTATCGAAGTAGACGGCTTAGAGGTGGGTTTGGAAGAGGAGGCGCAACGCGCTATCGAAATCGCCATGAAGAACGGCGCACGTGAGGTAAGAAGCGCACAGACCGAACTGGAACGCGCCCTTTTGTGGAAAGCACGCAAACAGGCGTTTGGTGCGCTAGGACGGCTTGGCAAGTCGATGGTGACACACGACGGCGTAATTCCCCGTACCAAACTCCCCGAAGTTCTGAAAGAGGTGCGCGTTATCGCAAATCGGCATGGGCTAGATGTGGGCAACGTGTTTCATGCGGGGGACGGCAACCTCCATCCCAACCTGATGTTCGACGAACGCGACCCAGAGCAGGTGAAGCGCGTAATGGACGCGGGACACGAAATCCTAAAACTGTGCGTAGATGTGGGCGGCTCTATAACGGGAGAACACGGCATCGGCTTGGAGAAGATGGAGGCGATGGCGTGGCTCTTTTCAGAGGAAGACCTTGCCCTCATGGAGCGTATTAAAAAGGTGTTCAATCAGAACGAACTCTGCAACCCTGGCAAGATTCTCCCCTCTGCCAAACGGTGCTGGGAAGTAGCGCACGGCGCGAAGATGGTAAGCGCGGCACGGGGCGCGGCAGTGTAGAACTACCGCTTCGCCCACTCGGAAAGTAAATCAGGGTTCTCTATAAACTGTATCAGGCGCAGGGAGGAGTGCATGGGGCTACGCACTCCTTGCTCCCAACTCTGTACGGTCTTTGTAGATACCATAAGGAGTCGTGCAAAAGTCGATTGGCTCAAATTCATCTGCTCTCGCAGTTGCTTTATCTCTTTAGAGGTATAGAGTTTGGGAGGCACAGGGAGAGAGATTTCTGTTGTCTTTAACGCAACTTCCCCTCGCTCGTAAGCGATTGCCTCCTCCAACCCTGATTTTAGCCTCTCGAACAAACTTGCACGTTCCACACTTACTAACCTCGCTTTCTCAAAGATTTTAATACCTCTTGCCGATAGGCATCTGCTATACTTGCCAACTCCTTACGTTCTTTATAGGAAAGGTTATCCTGTTCTTCTTTATCATACACATCCAATAAAAGAATAAGGTGCGCTTCTGGTATGTAGAGGTAAATTACTCTTAAACCGCCACGTTTTCCTTTTCCACGCCGTGCATCATTACATCTTATTTTGCGTAACCCCCCGCATCCCTGCATGACTGCACCACGCTCTGGATTTTCTAAAAGAGAATTTTGAAATAGTATAAATTTGTTGTCATTAATAAAATATTTGTAAACTATATCCGTAAAATTTGAAGTTTCTACGAATGTCAATCTCATTTAAACCTACCTTGCTTTTCGTTATTTTTGTTCATGGTGTGTTTCCTTTCTTAATTATTGTGATTTAGCACTTTGTTATTATACTACACAGTAGGATACTTGTCAAGCGTTTACGCTCCCAAAAGAGAAAATGGAACCCGCTACCCTTCTGAATAGTGTAGTTTTGCGTACTTTGCGGTTCAATTTGGCAAAGAGAAGCGTGAACCTGTGTCGAAATGCCTCCCTATTTAGGCAATTTCAGGGTATAATTCTTCTCTAGTTTGTAGTGTATGGAAGTTTTAGGAGGATTAGTGTGACCACCGCAACGCTTACAATGGAACCTATGACCGAGAGCCAACTCGCCTCTCTCTATGCAGAGACGCTTCTCTATCAATGTTTGGTACAGGCAGATGAACCCCTCAAGCCTTCGGAGATAGCGAAAGCAGTAGGGCGAGCCGATGTCGATATGCGTCTCGCAAGGGTGGTGCTAGTAACCTCTGCACACTTTACACCCCTAGACCGCCGCTGGACGCTCTGGAACCGCTACTTAGATACCACAAATACATTTGACCACAACCTGAAGCGCACTCTAAACACCTTCGGGCAACCCTTACGTATCTCGGAAGCCGCCCACGAACTCGCGGCGGTCTACAATCGTCCTACCGAAACCTTTGAAGAGATGCTCCCGCGCTTTACCGAGCCTGAAGGCAGTTACTTCGCCCCTGCGAAGGGCTATATCGCTCCCAGAGGATGGCTTCTCAATCTCGACCTACCCTACTCCTACTCTGGAGAGGTAGAGGTGCTTTACGAGAACTTTATCGACGACGAAGAGGTCTATCCCTACTTCGATGCGGCAGACAAAGCAGAACTCTCCACCGAAGACCCCGACTCTATCACACGTTTCCTTGCGGCAGTGAATGTGCCTGTGGGCGCAAAAGCTCTACAGTTCCTTGCATGGCGGCGTAACCCAGAAGGCTTCTCACCAGAGGCGTTCTATCATACACTCTTTATGAAAAGTGGTGCTATCGCTCTCCTTGATGGAACCTGGATTAGCCCTGCCCTTGCCGACACGCTTGCCGCTCACTTCCCTGCGCTTGCCGAACAAGAGGTCAGCGATGCCGAAGCCGAAGTACAAGAGGTAGCACAGCCCCTTACCATCGGTGAGGCGGAAGTAAACCAGTTGGTAGAGGCGATACAGGATAGCGAAGAGACCGTCTACGCAAGTACCCTGCTAGAAGATGTCTTCGATGTTACCCCTGACTATAGCACCTACCAAGAAGACCTAAAGACCCTTATTAGTACCCTTGCCCAAGACGATAGAGTGGTGTGGTTGGGAGCAGAGCGTTTCCGCCCACAGGGAACCCTACCCGCCTACATCTACTCGGTACCCGCCCTGTTAGAGATTCCCGATGCCCGTTATCTGGACGCAGAGGGCAACGAAGCAGACTTTTTGCTGGAACTAGAAGGCTACGACGGCGGACTAGAACGCGATGTACTGGCTCCGTTGGCGCAAGATGTACTGGACGAAGAGCCTACCGGAGAGGCAGACAGCAATCCGCCCTCCAATGCACGTACCATTATTAAGTATCACCACAAACAGATTGGTACGCTTCCGCTCTGTCAGTTCCCATCTGGATTCTTCCCCACTGCGCCTAGCATCCTAGAGGTGGAGTTTATACTACAGGGTGGACAGAAGTTCCCTGTATGGGTGAACAACGAAACCCGCCTTATCTACGGGCTATATGACTGGTTCCAGTCCATCCCTATAGATTCCGGTGCCGTCTTCACTATCGAGCGTCAAGCACCCGATAAGTATGTCCTTAGCTACAACGACGAGAGCGAACCCAATATGTTCATTAGCCGCAACCGCGTAAATGAGCTTATCGCACTAGGGCAACGCGCCGAAGACGAACAACTGCCCACCTTCGATATTGTGCGCGAGATTATGGAACACTCCCGCAAAGGTTTGGAGTTCCTTACCCTGCACACCGAGGTCAACGTCGTGCGCCGCACCAATCGGCAACTACTTGCATCGCTACTCTCCTCCTATCACTGTTTCTTCCAACGCGGCGGCGCGTGGGTCTACGACTCTAAGAAACTTTCGCAAGGCTTTAATAAGAGCAAGCGAAAGTACCTTCTCCGCTAATACGTTTTTAAGAAGAACAGGAGTGAGTAATGGCTGTGAAAGTGCGCTACGCGCCTAGCCCCACTGGTTCCCCCCATGTTGGGAACCTCCGTACCGCAATCTACGACTGGCTACTTGCCAAAAAAGAGGGGGGCGAGTTTTTAGTTCGTCTAGAAGATACAGACCGCTCCCCAGACCGCTATGCCCCCGAAAGTATCGCAGACATCGAAGAGAGTCTGCGATACTTGGGTATTCTGCCCGATTCGTGGTGGGTAACGGGTGGTAAAGATACCCCCTACGTTCAGAGTGAACGCCTCCCTCTCTATGCCGAAATTGTAGAGGGACTCATCGCCCAAGGACACGCCTACAAGTGCTTCTGCACCAAAGAGCGTCTGGAGCAGATGCGTCAACGTCAGCAGGAACTCGGCATACCTTCCGGCTATGACCGCCGCTGTAGAAATCTCCCCCTCGATGACCGCGCCCGCTACGAAGCAGAGAACCTGCCCTATGTGGTGCGCCTTGCCATGCCCCTAGAGGGAACTTGTCTCCTTAAAGACGCAGTGCGCGGCGAGGTCAAGTATGAGTACCGCCTACAAGACGACCAAGTTCTGCTGAAATCCGATGGCTTTCCTACCTACTTCCTCGCCGCTACTGTAGATGACCGCCTTATGGGAATTACCCACATCCTGCGGGGAGAAGAGTGGCTGGGCAGTGCACCCAAGATGATTCACCTCTACAATGTGCTGGAGTGGGAGGCACCGGTGTTTGCTCACCTCCCTGTTATTCTGGGCACAGACCGCAAAAAACTCTCCAAGCGGCACGGCTCTACGAACTTCCGTGCGTTTATCGAGCAGGGCTACCTGCCGGAAGCACTTATCAACTTTTTGGTGCTTCTAGGCTGGTCTACTGGTGAAGAGAACCGCGAACTGCTCAGTATCAATGAGATTATCGAACGATTCTCGCTGTCAGGTATTACGGAGCACCCCGCCATCTTCGACTACGAAAAGTTGAAGTGGATGAACGGTCACTATATCCGTAGCAGTCAGCCGGGGCGTATTACGGGGCTATGTATTCCCTACCTTGTGAAAGCAGGGTTACTCTCGAACCCACCCACGCCCGAAGAGGTCGCTTATGCACGTCGGATTATCCCGCTAGAGCAGGAGCGTATGAAGGTGCTTTCGGAGGTAGTAGACCTCGTAGGCTTCTTCTTCAAAGAGCTAAACTATCCCAACGGCTACGACGAGAAAGCCATTGCCAAGTGGATGGGGGTCGCTCACATCAAGGCACTCCTCGAAAAAGAGATAGCGGCATTTGAGAGCCTACCAGAGTGGACTACCGAAGCGATAGAGGCGGCTAGCCGTGCTATTGGAGAGGAGTTGGGTGTGAAGTTTGCAGAAGTCGTACACCCCACCCGTGTCGCTACTACCGGACAGACGGTAGGTCCCGGTCTTTTCGAGACCTTATGGGCATTGGGTAGAGAGCGTACACTGGAACGCCTTCGCACGGTGTTGGCTCACCTTTCGTAGAAGATAGTAGAGAGGCAACTAAAAGATGCGTGTGATACAAGCGGGTGTTGGGGGCTTTGGAGAGAGTTGGGTGTGGGCAATCAAAAACGTGGGCTTTCAGCACGCGGCGATTGTGGACGCAAACCCCTCCGCCCTAGAGAACGCCCGTAACATTTTGGGGCTTCCCTCCGAACTCTGCTTTTCGAGTGTGGAAGAAGCACTAAGCAGTGTAGAGGCAGAGGGGTTTGTGGATGTCACCCCTGCCCCGCTTCATGTTGCCCACACCGGAAAAGCGTTGGAGCGTGGGCTTCACGTGCTTGTCGAAAAGCCGATGGCAGAGCATCTTGAAGAGGCACAGCACCTCGTTCGCCTTGCCAAACAGCAACAGCGCGTCCTGATGGTTACGCAACAAAAACGTTACGAAAACGAACCCCGCCAAATCCGTAGACTGATAGCCGACGGCGTAATTGGAGAGGTTGACCATGTAGTAGTCGATTTTCAGATTCAGGGGCTAATGGCGGGTTGGCGCAAGACCATGCGTCACCCGTTTTTACTGGATATGGCGGTACACCAGTTCGATTTGTTGCGCTACCTCTTGGGACGCAATGCCGTAAACGTAACCGCACAGACTTGGAACCCCGCCGTAAGCAACGCACAAGGCGATATGTGTGCCTTTGCGCTGATGGAGTTTGATGGTGGAGTGCGCGTCAACTACACCGGGTCTTTTGCGTCACCGGGGATGGAGACGGGGTGGAACGGACGCTGGGAGATAACAGGTAGTAGGGGGTCGATAGTCTGGAATGAAAAAGACGAGTGGGGGCGAATTCGCCTCTTCCGTCAGGAGGCAGACCTCTCGCAGTATTCGCACCAACAGTTTTTTGAGGGGCTAGGCTGGGGGGAATCGATTCAGCCTGCCGACATTGGCGCAAAAGGACACCACTTCGATCTCTACCATTGGCGATGGTGCATCCAAGAGGGACACGAACCAGAGACCAGTGGACGCGACAACCTGCATACCCTTGCCCTCACCTTCGCAACGATAGAATCTGCCGAGACAAAAACTACCGTTACGCTTCCCACAAACATAGAACCCTAACGAGGCACTTATTGACATAGAGGTAGGCACTAGGCAATGGCAACTCTAAAAGAAACGTTCTACCAGATGCCTGCGGAGAAACTCCGCGAGATAATGTGCCTACGCCAAGTGGATTTAGACCGCTTCAAAGGCATCACTGCGAAGTACCAGTTAGTCCAAATCCTTGCTACAGAGTTAAGCCGCCCTGCCGCTGTGGTTCATGGGTTAAGCCTTTGCAACGCGCACCAAATCCGTTTTCTAAAAGCGTGTATGGCGGTACAAAAGGGAACAACCGTACTTTGGGAACAGGTAGTAGAGCATCTTGGCGGTAAGCGTATAGAGCCTATACTGCGGGAAGTGATAGCAGAACTCGCCGATATGGGCATCGCTATTCTGAGCAACACTCAGGTACACCTACAATCGGGGTTAGAAGGCTATCTACCCGTTTCGCTTTCAGATAGGTACTCCCTAGAGAAGTGCTTGCAGGAGTACAGTGCTCAAGCCGTTCTCATGCTTGCCGAAAGATATGACCTGCCGGTAGCAAAACCCACCAAAGCCAACCACATCCAAGCCCTCTCCAAGAACCTCCTTTCTCCCAACATTCACAATATAGTAAGGATTTTACTCACTCCAGAAGCAAAAACGGTGCTAGAGTACATCCTTCTGTGCGGGGGCAGTGTGCCAGCAGAAGAGGTAATAGAACCCCCTGCCGGATATAGGGGGTACTACTATCGCCATGACTGGGTAACGAACTGGCAAAAAGGCAATATAGAGACTCCGGTAGACTTGCTTCTTTCGTTAGGACTTTTGTATACGACCTATCGGGGCTATGGCTACGAACTCTACCTCATTATTCCCGCAGACCTCAAGCGATTTCTAAGCGGTGAGAATGAGGAGGCTTTCTGGCTCAATATCCCTACTGCCCTTGTACCGCAAAGCACTCCCCAAAAATCCATATCTACCCCTCCCAACCTAGTACGCGATGTAACATCCCTACTAGGCTACATACAGTCGCAGGAGTGTGTTCGCACGGGGGTAGGGCATATCCACAAAACCGCCCTAAAACAAGCGGTGCGCTACCTTCAGTACCCCGATGAGAACTATGTGAGTTTTCTCTACTCCTTGTGCCGTGAATCCGATTTCCTTACGATTTCGGGGGATAAGCAAATCTATAGCGTAAGTGAGAAGGGGCGTTCTTGGCTTCATTGGGACACAAAAACACAGATAAGAGTGCTGTTTGAGGCGTGGCGTGGAGGGATATTTTGGGGTGAGATGTTTGTGGAACCCATGAAAAAAGAGAGTTCTCATCGCCCCCTTGATTTCGTGACGCAACTGCGTAGCAGAGTGTTAAAACTTATTTGCGAACCGCAAGAGACCGCGTTTTTCTCCATCGCAGACCTCTCTGCCCTCTTCCAGTTTCGCTCTCCTTTTATCGCTGTTGGTGAGCAACGGGCTTCTAGTGAGATGGTTACACCTGCCATAATGGTACGCTCTCTCTTGGAAGAGTGTCTGTACTGGCTTGGGCTAATAGAACTGGCTTGGGACGAGGCACAGCCCCCTGCCCCTGGCACACCTGCCCGCAAAATCGTTCGCAGTACCTCTCCTCAAGAGGTTAGTCAAGAGATAGTACCATTAGCCTACCGACTTACTCCTTTGGGGCTGTGGCTCCTAAAAGGCGAGCAGTACGATGTACCTACCCCCCCACGTGAGGAAGATTTTATACTGCAAGCAAATGGAGAGGTGTTCGTATCTCCCTACCTTAGCCCCGCCAAATACTTTGAGGTACTGAACTACGCCGAGTACCCCCTTAAAGGGAACCAAAGTAGTCATCCTGTGCTGACCAAAGAGTCGTTACGCCGTGCGATGGACAGAGGAGAGAGCCCTAAAACGGTACTCGCTTTCCTTAGTGCATCCTCACGGGTTGCGGTTCCGCAAAACATCGAGTATCTGATAAACGAGGTGGGTGGGAAGCACGGGCATATCCACTTGGGGGCGGCAACGCTCTATATTCAGGTCGATTCTCCGATTGTATTGCAAGAGATAGAGGCGCGGAAGGAGTTCAAGGGCTTAGTCCACCGTAAACTAAGCGATACCATTGCGCTAATACATGGAGACAGTGTGGATAAGGTGTTGAAGGAGTTGAGGAAGGCGGGTTATCTACCGGTTTCGGATGAAGATACTCCTGTTGCACAACGTAGCGAACAGGCTTTCCACCCCAAAACCCCACCTCAGCCCAAAGAGGCACCGGGTACGCGCAAATCTACCAACTATCTACAACGTATGGAGAAGATTATCGACTGGAAGCGGATTTTAGCAGAAGAGGTAGCCCAGTCCAATACTACCACCTCACAAGCCCTACCACGCTCTCAACCCGCTGTAGAGATGCCGGAAGGGGGACAGTCCGACCAAAAGGTAGTACGCTTTGTACTCGCTCAGTCGATACAACAGAAAAAACCTCTGGAGTTCTCGCTGGATTCGGGAACACTGGGCACCCCTACCAAAATGCTAGGAGAGCCACAAGCGATAATAGGAGATGCGGTACAGGTGTACGATTTGGAGAAGAAGACGCACCACGTTTTGCTCATCTCATCTATCTACTGGGTGCGTGTGGTACGCTAGGTTCGCGTGGGGCTGGGAAGAGTGTATTAAGGGGCGAGAGCAACTGCTCTCACCCCTTAAAGGTTAGAATGTAATGAGTGCGTTAGTACGCGCTTTCAGTTTTCGCGCTGAAAGGTTTCGTTTGTTTCCTGCACGGCAGTCATTGTGCGAACAGGCTCTTTCGTTCTACTTACGTCCAATATCGGCTGAACTTTCGTTTCGGATAGTTCTTTTGGTAGTTGGACAGTTCGCCGTTGACCGCTTCGCGGGAAGATTAGGTGATAGTTCATCGTGAGATGCATCACAGCCTCCTTTCCCAAAAAGCCCTCCGGCAGATACGTTCTCCTCTTAGCCCTGCTTAGGGAGAAGAGGCGTTTCCTAATAAGAGGTGTTTTCTTTCAAATCAAACTTTTTTTACTACTACATTACAAGAAAACGTGATTCAAAACGTATTGCCAAAAGTATTTAAATAGACCGGTATAGCGGTACGGGTCGCCGCTATGTTCTCCGGTACACATCATTAGACATCGGTTTGACAAAAAAGGTTCCAACTATTTTTATTAGGTAGCCCCCTTTCTAAGCTAAATAGTGGGGGCTACCTCTGGAACCTATTTTTTACCGCCCTCTTTCTTCTCTTCGCCCTTCATCATACCGCCCATCATACCGTGTCCCATCGGTTTGCCGTGCATCATTTTGCCGTGCATCTTACCGCCCATCATACCATGCCCTTTCATTTTGCCCTTCATTTTGCCACCCATCATACCACCCATTTTGCCATGCCCCATCATCTTTCCACCCATCTTGGCATCTTTTTTGCCTTCCATCTTATGCTCCATCTTAGGAGCCTCTTTTTTGGCATCTTGGGCAATCGCGGGGGTAATACACGCCCCAATCACAACTAAAGTACTGGCAAATGCCGATATACGCTTCAACATGGTTCTTCTCCTTGTGTGTGTTGCGGCACTTTGCCGCCGTCTTTAGGAAGGCTTGCAGTGTGAAATTTGCCTTCCCAAAATCTGCTATAGACCCGCGTACCAGTCGTAGCCCTGCTCTGCCCAGTAGTCGGCAGGACGCTCATCTGTGTAGCGAATGACTCCTATACGTTTTATGTTCTTTATTCCATACTTTACAGGAATGACCAGCCTTAGCGGCGCACCATGCTCCTCTGTAAGCGGTTGACCATTCATCTCGTAGGCAAGCAGAGTTTGCGGGTGCAAAGCACTGGCTCTGTCTAGTCCCACGTAGTACTCTCCATCGGGAGTGGCTAACCCTACATACTCTGGCAGGTCGTTGGGACGTTGGAGTACGTCTGGCGGTAGGTTCCCTTTTGGGGTTGGCGGGTGCTTTACCATGAAATCCGAAAGCGTAACCCCTGCCCACTGCACTACTTGGCTCCACCCCTCAATACATTTGAGTTCGGTTATCATCTCGGTACGAGGTAGTTGCTTTAGATACGCAAGCGATAGGGAGAGGGGTTCCTTCTGCCTATGGAATTCCTCTGCTTGCCCCTTACCGTCTGAGAAGAATAGCCCCGTCAGAGTTTCCATATAGACTCCCTCTACAATCAGATTCCACTCCTCTACCTTCAAGGGCGTGTCTAGCCCAATATCCCCGTTGGGGCGCGGCTCTCCTGC
>OMJJ01000353.1 GCA_900299305.1 bacterium
CCTCGTTCCACTCCTCCGTAGTAAGAGCGATCTAGCCCTGCCTCCAGAGCAAAGCGTTCCTGAGAGATGCCATGTTCACGACGCACTTTTCGTATTTGGCGCCCCAGTGCGACAAGGGCGACCTCTTTTTCTTTTTTCATGCCCCACAGTATCCGAAAAACGTACTATATAACCACAGGTTAAAGATACACGGGTTAAGAGTATCATTTTAGGGTATAATGTAGACAGAACTCTTTGCCTTTTACCCTTTCTAACGGGGAAGAGGCACGCAATACAGGAAATACAGGTTTTGGGAGGAGAAATCGAAATGGAAACGTTGCACGCTCAGGGAATGAGCCGGATTACTCGTTTGACGGAAACCGCTGAAATCGAAGAGCTTCTTGCGCTCTTTCAGGCGGTAGCGGACGAACTTGGCTGGCGACCGGGAGAGTTCCTATACGCTATCCCGGAACACTCGGTACACTTTGCAGGTTTGCTGGATGATGTGATAGCGGGAGGGATTCAACTCGTGGTTCAGGATTCGGAAGGACATCTTCCCTGCCAACAGGTCTGGCAGGAGTTGAAGTTCACTAATGATGAGCGTCTGGGGCACGTCACGATTATGGCTCTCGCTCCTGAGTTTCGAGGCTGTCCGGGGCTGTTCTGGTCAATCTGCGTGGAGTTGTGGAGATACTGCGTCGCTCAGAAGATTAACGCCATAATACTGGAGTGCACCCCTCCCATGCTGAAACTCTATCGCCGGATTGGGTGGCCGTTGAGGGTGATTGGAGAGTTGAGAACGCACTGGGGCGAGGACTGTTACCTCTGCCAGATGCAGACAGTTGAGGTAGCGGGTTCTCTTCTTGTCAAAGCCATTCGCTCTCAGGCGCATAGGGAGTTGGTCTGTCAGGCGTATCGAGTAGCGTAAACGGCTCTCTTGCCTTTCTAGTCTCACTTTGCCAGACTAGACATACTGTCTATGGGTGACTCATCCCTAAATTTTGCAGGTATGTCCCTTGTTGTCGCCTCCCTCTACCTTCTATGTCTCGCGTTTCTGTTTGGTTCTGCGCTCTATGTCTTCTCAAGAGACCCGTTTTCCCGCCTGAATGGTTCGTATGCCCTGTTAGCTCTCTCCCTGTTTGCATGGGTGGGTAGCCTCTTTGTCTACAATTCCCAGAGCGAGAACCCCGCTCTCCTCTACTGGGGACGAGTGAACTTCGCCTCCGTCGTCCTTATCGCTCCCGCCGTCTATCTCTTTGTCTACGTGCTTGCGAAGCGGTCTCACAGGTGGTGGGGGTGGATAGGGTTAGAGAGCGGGGCGGTCACGCTTCTTGCCCTCTTTACTAGGTTGGTAGATAAAGCGGAATCAGCCCTCTCGTATGGCGAACATATTACGACTTATGGCTGGCTCTTCCCCCTCTATTTACTCCATATTGTCACCTTTATTGGAATCGCGCTCTGGGTTGCGTTTCGCCCCACCTCAAAGTTGCCAGAGGAGAGCTTCATCCAGATACGGCTTGTAGGATATGGGGTGTTGGTGACGGCGGTGATAGGGATTATGGCGAATGTGGTTCTGCCTTACCTCTACCGCGATTTCCGCTTCATTGATGTAGGGACTCTCTCTACGATTTTCTTCCTTGCGGTAATCGCCTACACCTCGGTGGTGCATCACCTGTTCAATATCCGGGTTATCCTGAGAGCGACGCTGGTGCTAACGGTACTTATCGCCTTAACTCTGGAGTTCTACCAGTTAGCGATTGAGTTTCTCACTCATCTTCTCCCGCTTGGAGACCCGACACAACAGCAAGTCGCGGCGACTACCGTTGCGCTTATCATAAACGCCTTCACCCATGAACCCGTAAGAATGTGGCTGGAGCAGTTGATGGACAGGTTACTCCAACGTAAACGAAAACCGACGGAATGGACGCATTAGGTGTCCTATAAAGTGAACCCAGAATAAGCAGGAAGGTATGTACTCGCTCGAATTCTTACGCAGTTCAAATGCTCATGCCTTGACAAAAAGGGTAAAATATCAAAGGTGGGCATTGCGGGGTACTCTATCAGGTTTTTTTACCTAATAGGCACTCCGTGACGCTCATCCCTGAAACCTGTTGGTGATTTGTTGTCGAAGGCATTGCAAATGACGACCTCACTACAACATCAGAAGCGATAGCCTCTGTGATGTTGCTGACACCACTCGTAAGAAGGAAGAGGAGAACAAAGGTGGCACGTAAATCCCGTGGATTCTTTGGCACTATGCGTCATGGTTACGATGCGTGGTTGACAGAAAAAAATACTGAGTACGAACTCCGTATCCTGGAGAGTCACACCACGCTGTTTGAGAGGCAGATGGAAGCGCAATTAAGAATGGCTATGGCGGTCTCGCGGAATCAGAGGTTTGTACTGGAGCACGAGCTTAGTATGAAGCGGCTCCAGTTAGAAATCGCTCAGATAGACAACCAGATACAATTCGCCATTGCGCCTCCCGTCCCGCAACAGACGTTGCCTGCATCGCCTTCCGTTGGCTTGGAGCGGTATGTGTCCAACAAAGATATCGAGAAGATGGCGCTTACCGCGGTACGACGCTTTGGCAACCTATCCAGAGAGGAGTTCGAGGAAGAGTGGGAAGACTGGACGGAGGAACTCTACGACAGGTTTCCTTCGTCTACTGCGGGCGAGATACATCACCGCGCCAAGGAGATGATTTTGCTCCTTCGCTAAACACTCTCTTCTCGATATTTCATGCAAAGGGCTACTCAACGAGACGCCAGTAACGTAACGAGTAGCCCTTTGAAACACCTGTATCCCTTGAGAAACGTGGCGCAACCGCTCGTAGTAGCGTTCTTCCGAGGTAATCATGCCCCCATCGTTTGAAGATAAACCTGTTCTGCTGGGTCACGTCGCTTCAACGGCTAAATCAGATAGCGAGACCGATATCAGTTGCCAGGATGCTGAACTGCGTCGTCATCTGCACCGTCCCTGGTTTCGCGCCGAAGTCATGCGCCAAACGGGAGTCGCTCTCTCTTCACCGCAAACAGAACGTTCGACAAGCGTGGTCGCACAGGATAGCGACTTCGCAAGACATGCCATAGCCGTCGGGGCTACAGGAAGCGGTAAATCGAAACTCCTCGAACACCTGTTGACGGAACACCTGCAACGAAGCGGCTCGGCGGTGGTGATTGACCCCAAAGGCGAAATCACGGCGCAGATGCTTCTTATCGCGCAACGTATCGGACTCTCCCCAAAACAGGTCACTCTCTTAGACCCATGCTTCAGATCCGGCGTACCGGGTTGGAACCCTTTTCAGGGCGACTTGCCTGTGGCGCAGGCGGTGAGCGATTTCGTCTCGGTATTAAAAGAGATGTACAGTTCGTGGGGACCGCGCCTACACGACCTGATAACCAACGCCGCTCTGATAGTCGCCTCGCATGGACTGTCTCTGTACGAACTGGCTCGGTATCTTCATAGGGAGGACTATCGGGAGGGCTTGCTACGCCAAACCATCCAACCCCAAAACCCATTGGCGTACCATGAGGCGCGTGCCTTCTTTCAGGAGGAGTTTGGGGCATGGAACCGCTCCAACCGCACCGAGTCAGTCAATCCTGTCATGAACAAAATCCGACAGATGCTTCTGGATCAGTACCTTCATCCCCTGCTCTGCTCCCGGCGTAACACGCTGGACATCCCCCGTCTCTGGCAGGAACAACATCTCGTGTTGGTGCACCTGGATCGCGCCACTCTGGGAGATGAGGGTGCTCATCTTTTGGCGGGGCTATTGACGAATCTTCTCTATCGCACCGCGCTTCGTGCGAACGGTTCTATTCCTGTTGTTCTCGCAATGGATGAGCTTGCCACCGTCGAGAGGTTTGTGGGTTCCGCGCTGACAGATATTGTCACCGTAGCCCGCTCGAAAAACCTGCGACTTCTCGTCGGTTTTCAGCATCTCTCGCAACTCTCCAACGAATTGCGAGACGCTTTGCTGGGAAACGCCGCGGTGCAGGCGGTATTTCGGAGCGGGTACGCAGATGCCCGATTAGCCGCCGCCTCCCTCGTTCCCGGAACGCCCGCTCGACTGGTTCGCCTCACCGCGAATGTGCAGGAGACCAATCGTCAAACCGGACAACCTGCTCTTACGACGTGGCGACACGCCGTTTGCGATGCATGGGGACAGCCTCTCCGCCTCGCGCCGCATCTCTGGAAAGATATACGTTGGGGCGGTATGTTTGGCGGAACTCCCCTGCAAACCCTCAAAGAGATTGCGGGAGCGTCGGGAATATCGCGTATCTACATACCTGCGGCGGACAGTGGACAGCAGGTTGAGATAGAGCGGTATCTGGAGGGAGTCCCTCCCCATGAGTACTGGTTTGACGGACCCGCTCCTTTAGAGTTGATAGTCTCGTATCCGCGTCCTCGCTTTACGGGAGTGGAGCGCACCAGCGAGAGCGACAAACTTCAGCACTGGCTACAGATCCTTCAAGAGTTGCCTGTGCAACAGGCGGTGGTGCGTCTACAGGGAAAGTGTTTAGGAAGCGTTCGTATTGTGGACGTGCCTTCCCAGCCGCCGCCTCCCGATGCGAAAGCGTTTCTGGAAGCGGTTCTGGCGAACGGGCAGTCCGAGGAAGAGAGTTGGGACACGCTACAATGGCGGGCGGCGGAGGTAGAGCGGATAGCGAAATCCAGCAAAGAACCTGCGCCACGAGCCTTCTCCCCGCTCAAGGAAGGAGAGGACGAAGATGACGGAAGCGTTTGGTGATAATGAGGAGGCTACGCCGCGCCGACAGTCTCGATACACACGCCGTTCAGAGAAGAAAAGCGTCTCGCTCACTCTCCTGAAACGAGGCTATCTGCGTCATGTCGCCGATTTCGGCGTGGTCGCTCTGCCCCAATTAGCTCTGCTCACAGGCAGTTCCCTGAAGAGTGCGGCGCGGCATATGCGCGACCTGTTTGATATGGAGTTTGTGAATGTGGTGGCGGTTCCACGCGCCGCGCTTGCGGAGGCGGAAGAGAGCAACGATGCCGGGCTTCTGTTCGGCTCCGCCCCCAATATCTACACGCTCACCCGGAAGGGTGCGAAAGTTCTCTTGCAGATGGGCGATATCGCCTCCCTGCCTTCGCTTGCACACTATGGTCCCAAGAACCACCTCTTTCTTGCTCATGAGTTAGCCATTCGTGATGTGCGCGTCTGGTTGGAGAGGGCGGCGCAATCACGGGCAGGGCATACACTGGAGCGTTGGGAGGATGGCGTAGAAGCCCACATCGATTTAGAGCGTAATCGTCCTCCAAGGGTAGTGCGCCCGGACGCATGGTTTACCTACCGTTTTGAGAAGCGCGTTCTGGTAGGGTTGGTGGAGTTGGACAGGGGCACGGAACGTGGAGGCGTTCGTTGGCAGGAGAAGATAGCCGCCTATGGGGCTCTGTTTGAGACAGGGCGGCTCAAAGAGGTGACGGGCTACCAGAAGGCTCGTATTCTGGTTGTAACCCCTAACGCGGCACGCCGCGACGCTTTAGCGAACCTTATCCAGAACACGGTTTCCGGCGGCTTTGCAGAGCGGTTCTGGCTGATGGAACATTCTTGCCTGGAACAACCTGAGATGACACGGGAGGTTTGGAGGGTGCCGGGTAGTCTGCAACTCCGCTCTCTGCTGACACCTGAACTTTTGAAAGGAGAGACCTCTTAGGATTGGGATTCCCCCGAAAGTACAGCAGCCGAGACTACACAGCCGACTCTTAATACCAGTGAAGTTTAGAGAGTATAGTAGCAAAAGACATTATTAAAATTTAATGTACTTTGTTCAAAACCTATTGCAAATTTGTGAAATTGTGGTTATAATCCCAGTATTACACAAGATTCACAATTACAATAACACCTCTAGGGGGGGGATTCACAGTTGCATCGCACAGAGGTCTTGAAGTGGATTTGTTTTCATGTGGAGTGATACCGTACAGAATCTTATTGTGAACCCCGGTCCCTGTGGGCGTTTGGAAGGGGCAGCCCACTATGGAGCCTTTGGAGTTCCGGGTGAGGGTCCCTACTTTGTTCTTTGGCTAGCAGTAGGGGAGGCAGGTATTCAGTCTGCTTCGTTTGACACCTACGGTTGTGTGGCGGCACTTGCGACAGGAACCCTTCTCGTGCGTCTCCTTGTGGGGCGAACTCTGGCACAGGTAGAGGAGATTACTGCGAAAGATTTGACCTTGCTTTTGGGAGGACTGCCGGAGGGCAAAGGGCATATCCCCGATATGGCGATTACGGCACTGAAACAGGCATTGCAGAGTGGAGTGTAAAGAAAGTTCTAGTAATGGAGAAATCATCATGAATGGTGGTTCGCTACTTTCCTTTAACAACGGAACGAGTTGTATAGATGGATTACTAGAAGGCAAAAGGCATTGCTCGAAACTCGTGGTGGACCCAATCCATGACGTTTTTTAGTATGTTCGCAATACCAGGAGGAGAGATTTTCGGATGGCTTATCTCATTGCAGACTATTTTGATATTTTCGGCGTTTGCCCTGGGCTAGACCCCGGGTATCCTTGCCCTACTGGCGACTGTCCCCCTCCTGGTACGGGTCCTTGTGCTGATAAGAATAGTAGTCCCGATACACAGATGGGAAATCTTTCGGTGCTAGATGACCCTGAGATTCTGCTCAAAGCCCAGCAGTTCAATCTGGCGATACGCTTTACCTATAGTTCCAAAGCGACAGACAACGAAGAGTATGGACGTTCCCGTAGTGCAAGCACGCATTGTCGTGTTTTCTCGTCTACCTCCACGGGGCGCGTAACCGTTACTTTGGGCAATTTCCTGCCCTTCGGGTTCGACAAAGCGGGCAGTTCAGGCGGTATCACCACCTATACGGCGGTCTCTGGGCAAGGTGCTACTTCTACCCTCTCTTATGACGGAACCAAGTTTACTCAGTATCTTAACAATGGAATGAAGCTGACGTATCAAGCCCAAGTAGGTGGTGGCAACCCTGGCAAGCATGAACTAACGAAAGTTGAAGATGCCAATGGGGTCGCGCAGACCTACACGTATGGTTCAGGTGGGGAAGCAGGACTCCTGAAAACAATACAGGTTCCCGGTGGAAGAACCGTTACCTTTAGTTATATTGCCAGTAGCCCCACCTCTCTTCTCAACTCCGTGCAGGACTGGTCAGGGCGCGTTTGGACACTTCAGTACGATGCCAACCGTTGTTTGACCACGTATCAGACCCCGCTAGGTTGTATCACCAAATACGCCTATACCTCCGTTGGGGGCGGGCTTGCTACCTTAATGAACGCATACGAAACCCCTAGAGGATATCGTACGACGTTTACCTACGCAGGTAGTTTCGTTACTACGAAGGTCGAACAGGGAACCACTACTTACGTTTACGACCTTGATACAACCATCTACAACACTAAGACGGACCCTTCGGGAGCGATAACCACCTATAATTTCGACCTTACATCGGGCTTGCTTGCGTCGCTTAACCTGCCAGAAGGGTATACCGTCACCTATACCTAACTCAAGTTGCTAGTGTAGTTTGTGCATGATAGGTTTGCGGTATAGTGAGTGTGCAATCAACCACGAACCGGAGACCTATCATGC
>OMJJ01000354.1 GCA_900299305.1 bacterium
CCCCCCCCTGCCCATGCTCTTCTCCCTCACCGCCGTAAATAACTACCGACTGACCGGGAGTTACGGCGCGTTGGGGGGTATCGAAGCGTATCTGAATGGTGTCGGGTTGCTCTCCTGCCGAAAGCAGACCGGGCGCGGCAGTTCCATTATAACGTATCTTGCTTTGGACTGCAAGAGGGGGGGAAGCAGGCTCTATTCCGGGAATCGCTATCCAGTTACAGGTGTCGGCAACCAAACCGGGGGCAAAGAGTTCGTCGTCGTTACCCACGACAACCGTGTTTGTGTCGGGGTTGATGGCGACCACATAGAGCGCACCGGTGGTACTGGCAGGAAGCCGCTTGCGTTGCCCAATCGTATAGAACGCAATGCCCTCATGTTGACCGAGTACCTTACCGCTGGTATCTACCAGTTCACCGGGACGGGCTACGTGGGGAGCCTTCTCTTTTAGGAAGGGAATATACCCCTCTTTGGGTACAAAGCAAATCTCCTGCGAGTCGGGCTTATTGGCAAGCGAAAGCCCCCACTCCTTTGCAATGCGGCGCGTCTCTTGCTTGCTGGTAAGGTGTCCGAGCGGCATGAGCGTGTGGGAGAGTTGTTCTTGGGTAAGGGTGTAGAGCGCGTAAGACTGGTCTTTTGCATCGTCGAAGGCGCGAAGGAGTTCGTGCCGCCCAGTGGTTTCGTTGTAGCGAATACGGGCGTAATGCCCTGTAGCAAGGTAGTCTGCACCCAAATTTTCGGCGTGCCTTAGAAGTTCATCAAATTTTACGCTACGGTTGCACTCTACGCAAGGGTTGGGGGTACGCCCCTTACTATACTCCGAGACAAAATGGTCTATTACTTTGTCGGAAAAGTAGTCTCGGAAATTGAGAACGTAGTGCGGAATCCCAATCTTATGAGAGGCGCGGCGAGCATCCTCTACCGCCCCCAGAGAGCAACATCCGCCGTACTTACCCTGCTCGGCGTGTTCTTGCCATATCTGTAAGGTGATACCGATAACCTCGTAACCCTCCTGTACCAGAAGCGCGGCGGTTACGGCACTATCTACTCCTCCGCTCATGGCGGCGACTACGGTTCCTTTGCTCATTACTGTTTCCTAATACCCCCTAAAACTACCTCTATTATCCCATATTCTAGGCAGGGTCGTATAGGCGTTATTTGTAGGATAACTCCTCTTCAATACCAAACAGAGACCCCAATGAAGCGAGTTTAGAAAATAGAGAGACGATAAGAAGGCTGTCGCGGGTAGAATCGTGATGATAGTTGTGAAACAGAGCAGTTCGGAATTGCGTAGATAGAGAGGATAACAAAGCGAATTTGGGGCAGATAGAAGTGTGGGAAATCGGTTATTTGGGGTTGGGGTCTAGTGTAGGAGATAGGGAGGCGCACCTCCGGACGGCAATACAGCGTCTTAAAGGTGAATCAGTACGAGTGAAGCGGGTCTCCGCTATCTACGAGTCGCCGCATTTGGGGCTACATCCTAGCGATGCAGAGCGGTATCCACCCCATCTGAATAGTGTGATACAGATAGAGACGTGCCTCTCTCCTCTGGAACTCCTCGATAGGCTGATAGAGGTGGAGAGAGCAGGGGGGCGAGAGCGTGTGGAACGTTGGTCGCCGCGTACCATAGATATAGATATTCTTCTCTTGGGTAGCCACATAGAGCAGACACCGCGCCTTACACTCCCCCATCCCGGCATAGCGCAAAGGGCGTTTGTGGTGTTGCCGCTAGTGGAGTTGTCTCCTGAACTGGTGCTACCTAATGGCGAGAGGCTTGCGGATATTGCCCTCTCAAAGACGATACAAGGGCAGGTTATTCGGCGTGTGGAGGGGGTTCGGCTACTTTTAGAGGAGTAAGGGGGCTTTTATGCAGTACTTCTACGAAGCATTAGACAGTTCGGGGCAACTGATTGTAGGGAAAGTGGACGGTAACTCGGTGGACGAGGTGAAGACTCGTATTAGCCAGCAGGGTTATCAGTTGCGCTCTCTTGCCCCCGATATGGGAACTACGGGAACCCTTTTGCCCAACGCGCAAAACCTTCCTGTGGTCTCTGCGCCTCTGCCGCAAAGCGTTGCCGTACCTGCTCCGCCTGTCGCTCGGTATGCCACTCCGGTACAGGCACAACCCCGCTCTGGTATGGTGCTTGCGGGGAACGCTGCAAAGGTCGCTTCTCGTCAAAAGGCGGTACCGCAAGGTAGGCAAATCGCACCCGGCTACCAACTGCCTCACGTTAGCAACGTGTCGAATATGGGCGGCGTGAACGATAAGGAGAGGCTTCTCTTCTTTACGCAGTTGCAGTCGCTGGTCTATAGCGGTATGAGCGTCTACATGGCTCTGGATAGCCTTGCGGGGCGTACCCAAAACAGAAACCTCACACTGGTAATACGCGAAATGCGAGACGCGGCACATAACGGAAGACCGATTTCTGCGGTGATGGCACGTTACCCCCATATCTTCCCCGAACACGTTACGGCAACCCTGAGTGGGGGAGAACTAGGAGGCTTTCTGGAGATAGCCCTCTCCGAAATCGCGCTAGACTATGAGCAGAGGGTTGCGCTGTACCGCTGGGTGTGGCTTCCCAAACTGATTTTTGCGTTATCGTTCTTTGCGATACCGCTTATTATCCCCCTTATGCCCTCCTTCTACGAGACGGCGATGACAGGAAAAGCAACTGCTTTTTTTGCGCTCTACCTAAAGCGGGTTCTGTTCTATTTTCCCGTCTCGCTGGGGCTTTTTGGAGGGGTAATCCTGCTCTCTCGCAAGTTCCAACAGCCTAAGTACCGCTATAAACGCGACGAGTGGAGCCTGAAAATGCCTCCCTTCGGCACGCTACAGAGGCAGATTGCACTGGGAAACTTTGTGCGAATGTTGCGCCGCCTTCACCATGCAGGGGTCTCGCCTACACAGGCTTGGGAGGGGGCGATGCTCACCGCAAGTAACGTGGTTCTACGTGACAAACTCGCGCAGTCCTACGCCATTATGCAGAAAGGAGCTTCTCTGGGAGATGCCTTCGCACAGACGGGGCTTTTCGACAACTCGATAGAGCAACTGATTATCACCGGAGAGCAGTCGGGGCAGTTGGGGGAGATGCTAGATAGAGCGGCGGGGTTCTATCAGCAGGAGGCAGACAACGCAAAGAAAAGAGTGCAGATGGCGATGTTCCGCATGGGGTGTATTGGGATGATGATAGCGTCGGGCTTTACCGCCTGTTGGCTTGCCTATACCTATTTTCAAGGTGCGTTCCACTTTGTAGACACGGCGTTTCCGGAACTGAATAACTGAAAGCGAAAGTAGACAAAAAATTACCTTGACATTTTACACCACTGGGTGTAAAATTCTTTTTAGATATTCTAATAGCCGTTCCATACGGGCGGCAAATCCAATGGTCACCATATGGTGACCATTGTTGTTTTTGAGGCTGTATAATGAAAATATGCTACATAGACGAGTCTGGCGACCTTGGTAAGCTACCTTCGCCACCCGGGCAAAACGACCAACCTGTTCTTGTTTTGGGAGGCTTATTTATAGATGTGGCAAGCTTGGAGGACTTAACAAACCGTTTTCTACACCTCAAAAAAAGTTCTATCCACAACTCTCACGTCTCTCAAATCATCATCTTGACCTCATTACGACTGAAATTAAAGGAGCCGATTTAAGGCGAAACGCACTACAAGGGAACCGTAACCAACAAAGACACGCTTATGGTTTCTTAGATAAAACTCTTCATCTATTGGAAGAGCATAAAGTGCAACTAGTCACTCGAATATGGGTAAAAGAGATGAGAGTCTCTTTTAAGGAAACTTCGGTATATACCTCTTCAATACAGGCTATCTGTGGCTATTTTGAACAGTTTTTGAGTGAGCACGACGATTTTGGCTTTTGTATTGCGGATAGTAGGAACAAGTCCAAAAATGTCAGTGTGTCACACTCCATATTTACCCAGAAATTCCAGACAAGCACCTCCAACTATAGTAAAATGCTGGAACTTCCTACTTTCGGGCACAGCGACAACCATGCAGGGCTTCAGATGTGCGACTTAATATGCTCTGCCCTACTCTTTCCTATTGCGTGCGAGGCTTATTGTAGCGGCTATGTGTCTAATGTTCATGTTCAACCTAATGCTAAAGAACTCAGAACGAAGTTTGGAACACGATTGAAAACGATGCAGTACCGGTTCCAAGATGCCGAGGGGCATTATAAAGGTGGGGTTGTCGTTTCGGATCCTGTAGGAAAGCAAAATGCTACTCTCATGTTTAACTAAACCATCACCCTCTGCCCCCCAAATAGCCTCGAAGGGGGCGTTCTTAGGAGTATCTAGCCTCTCAAGAGCCCCCCTCAATCCATTCACACTTACTTGATGGTAAAGCGTACTATCGCATCGCCGTGTGCGATATTTACCAGTTTCTCTTGCCCCTTTACCACTCTTCCAAACGCGCAGTAGGCGGAGTCTAGGCTAAAGTTGTCTTTCAGGTTAAAGAAGAACTGGCTATCTCCGCTATCGGGAGATTCAGAGCGTGCCATACCAATCGTATTGATAAGATGGGGAAGTTTCTTCTCTAGGGGTACGGTTTTTCCAGAGCCGCCGCCGCCTAGCCCCATGGTACTCGCCACCTCTTCGGAGGTTTTGCCCTCGTAGTCCGACTTTTTGTACTTCTTCGATTTGGGGTCGCCAACCTGTGCCACAAAGTCTTTCACAACGCGGTGAAAGCGTAACCCGTTATAAAACCCGCTCTTGGCAAGCGACACAATTTGCGCCACCGATTCGGGAGCCGCCTCCGGAAACAGTTCTACCTCCACAACTCCCACTCTCTCTATCTCTATCTCGCCTTTTACCACGCCTTTGCCATACTTTGCGTAGGCATTAAGGCGTTCGGGGTTGTTCTGTTGCTCCTGCTCCTTTTTAAGTGCCGCCATACGGTCAGCAGCCTCTTCTTTCTCCATCTTTTCGATATAGGGGATGTTGGACTTATGCCAGCGTGTAGTGAACATAACCAGACCAATCATTGCGGCGAGTACGCCGACTAATACTAAACCGGGACGTTGCATGAATTAAGGTTCTCCTCGTGTCCAAACTAGGAATGTGTAGTGATGACGGTAGATTCTACGGAAGATTTTACCGTTTTGTCAACAAAAGGCAAGGTATAATAAAAAAACTATGTTAGCACAAAGAATCATACCCTGTTTAGACGTAAAAGAGGGGCGCGTTGTCAAAGGCGTGAACTTTCTAAACCTCCGCGATGCTGGCGACCCCGTAGAGCTCGCCGCCCGATACGATACGATGGGGGCAGACGAACTCGTCTTCCTCGATATTACCGCCAGCCACGAACGCCGTAACCTGATAGTAGAGATAGCGGCACGAGTGGCGGAGCAGGTTTTTATTCCCTTTACGGTGGGTGGGGGCATCCGTACCGTAGAAGATTTTCGCGGTATCCTGCTTGCGGGGGCAGATAAGGTCGCGGTAAACACGGCGGCAATCCAGCGTCCCGAAATCATCCGTGAGGCGGCAGAGCAGTTTGGAAGTCAGTGTGTGGTGGTAGCAATAGACCCTAAGCGCGTGGGCAGTTACGAAGATGGCTCTCCTAAGTGGGAGGTCTTTACACATGGGGGGCGCACTCCTACGGGAAGAGATGCCCTAGAGTGGGTACAGCAAGCGGAGGCGTTTGGGGCAGGGGAAGTTCTGCTTACGAGTATGGATAGGGATGGAACTCAGATAGGTTACGACCTCGAACTCACAAAAGCGGTAGCGCAAAGAGTACAGATACCCGTCATCGCTTCGGGGGGCGCGGGAACCCCTCAGCACTGCTTAGAGGCGGTTACAGAGGGTTGTGCCTCCGCCGCCCTTATCGCCTCAATGGTACACGACGGACACTATACCATTGCCGAGATAAAGGCGTACTTGGCTCAAAACGGCGTTTGTGTGCGCTAAACGGCTCCCATATCGTAAACAGGAACCAGCATAAAACCGTCGGGGGTGCGCTTGTTGTGGAGCAGACACATCATCTTTTGCGTGGTCTGAAGGGTGAATTGCGGCTCTCCGCAGAGTTGGCATACCTCCGCCGAGATATTCTGAAGCAACACAAAAGTCTCTGCCGAGCGACGCAGAGTAAAGTTAATAGTACGAGTTTCACACACTCCCCCGCACTCACACAAAACGGGAGCCACACGCGCTGGTGCGATTTGTGTCATAGACATCTTTTCATCCCCTTCCACTTCCCTACATTATTCAATACTATCGGAATAATTGCCCTCGTAACTCTACTTAATTTTAAGGTAATCTTTCTAAATACCGTATCCTTACTAGGTAAAGTTTTCCTACTTTGCCCCGAATCACCCTGTTCTGTTCCGCCGTCAAAAGGAGGCTCTACCATGACACGCAAAACCAGCGACACGCTTTCATGGGTATTGGGAGTACTCTGTGTACTTGCCGTTGGATTTAGCCTCTATCGGCGTAGCCAAAAGCCCTCCTTCCAGCCCCCTTCCGCCAACACACGGCGCATCACCCTGCTAGACGCGGTACAAAACAACGACGTAACCGCGTTGGAGAGCGTAGCACACTGGCAGAGCAACGAAGACAGCCTCGTTATCGTAACGGTAGGCAGTTTTAACGGAAACACTGCCGTCTTAAAAGCCGTTCTCGACCACAACACCCACATTATGCCCCCCATGTTAAGCGGCGCACTGGTCAATGCGGGTACATTCGGGTATCTGGATATGGCGCAGAGGATACTCAAGTACCCTATGCCCACCAAAAGCAAGGAGGTCGGACTCGCATGGGCTTCTCAAAACGGGCATACTCAAGTGGCACAGGAGTTTCTAAACGCGAACACCGATAGTAACGCCACACAAACCCTCTCAGGCGATACCAGCAAGGAGATAACTCCCCTCATGCGAGCGGCAGGGCATGGAAATAGCGAAGTAGTCGCGCTTCTCCTTGCTCACCACGCAAACCCTCACCTCAAATCTACAGAGGGAAAGACCGCGCTAGACTACGCCCTACACCCCAAAGCACTACCTCCTGCCTCGCAAGCCTCCATTCCAAAACGTGCCCTAGCACTTATGCAGGAGGCACAGAAGCGAGTAGACTATCCCAAAACGATACAACTTCTAAAAGGGGCGAAGTAGAGAGTATACTTACAAACAACGCTTCCCCGATTAGAAAGGCTACCCATGTCCACCACAAAACACGTCCTCATTTTTGGAATAGATGGTTGTCGCCCCGATGCACTTCTTGCGGCGCAAACCCCCAACATCGACACCCTCATACGCGAAGGTGCGTTTCACCCCAACGCCCAAACCGGCATTATAACCATAAGTGGTCCCGGATGGTCGGATATGCTAACGGGGGTTTGGGCTGCAAAACATGGGGTACAGGATAACTCCTTCGAGGGGGCGAACTACGACCAGTACCCACACCTCTTTCAACGCCTCAAAGAGAAGAACCCCAACCTCGTAACCGCCTCTATTGTGAACTGGGAGCCTATCAACACGCAGATTTTGCGGTGCGCCGACCACGCCGTAGGAACCAGTTCCGACGAAAGAGTGTGCGAAGAGACCGTGCGCTACCTACAGTCCGAGAACCCGAATATCACTTTCCTACAACTCGATGATGTGGATGCGGCAGGACACAAACACCGTTACGCCCCTGATGTGCCGGGCTACCTGAGTGCCATCACGGAGAACGATAGGATAATCGGGGAGATATGGGAGGCGATTCGGAACCGACCATGCTATGCGGAGGAGAGTTGGCTACTTATCGTAAGCACCGACCATGGGGGGACAGAGTATGGGCATGGGCAAAACATTCCCGAACACCGTACTATCTTCGTGGTGGCATACTACAGCGACGGAACACGCATCACCTTCCCCCAAGAGGTGAATATCGTGGATATACCCATGCTGGTAGCAAAGCACTTAGGAATCGAGATAGAACCTACGTGGGGGTGGGATGGAAACCTTGAGATTGTGTAATCGAAATTAAAGAGGAAAACCCTACCAAACAGAAGAATTACCTACATTAACGAACACACAAGGAGGGGACGAATGCAGCTCTTTCTTATACGGTTGTGCGCCGTTCTTATGCTACTAAGCCTTGCTATAGGCACACTAGCACAGTCCCAAGCGAGGAGTTCCCAAGAGCAAACCAGTACAACACCTCCCCCACAACGTATCTTATCACCAGATGACGACCTGTTAGGTCTTGCCTCTAAACAAGGAAACTACGCGCACTACTACCTGCTTCCCTCCATGAGTTATGGAAAAGACAACCTTGCGATTACCAACACGTTTTCGGGGAGCAATCTTGTACGTAAAGGAGGTGAGTACCCTCTCCTCTATCAGTGGAAACTAGGGTTTTCAGAGAGTATGCCGCTACTACGGGGCAAAAGTAGTGCCAGCTACACCTTCCAACTCTCTAACCAGATATATCGTAGCGACACCCTGCTACTCAGTATCTTTGGAACCTACGTGCGCGGATTGGTCTCGCCCTCAGACCGTTTTGTGGTCGGTAGCACCGCAAATTTTGTACTTACGAAACAGTGGCGTATGGGAGTAAACCTGAACTGGAATCAGGTGCTAACCGCAACCAGTCATCGCGAGTCGATACCCGTAAGTTTCAGCATTGTGAACCTGCTCGACTCCAAGTACTACCTTACGCTGGGCTATAGCCCTCATAACGTAATCAGCCGTAGCGATACGCTTAACCTAGGGTTGGGAATCCGACTGAAGAACGGAATTGTAACGCCCTCCATCAATTCACAAGGGCGTATTGGGGTGTCGCTTCAACTACAACTCTACTGAGACAGGGATGCCGACTCTAGTAAGCCTAGTGTACGGAGTGCCTGTGTTGCCTCGTAGCGAAGAAGCGGGTGTTCCTCTTCCTGTGCTTTTTGGAGTATTGGAGCCGCAGAGGTGTCGCCAAGTACCCCCAAACCAAAGAGAATCGCGGCGCGTAGAGAGGGGTCAGTGGTGGTCTCTAAGGTGTTGTGGAGTTCGGGAAGTAGGCTTCTATCTCCTAACAGACCCAAAGCCCGCATTGCGGCTACTCGTACCTTAATCGCTGTATCGTAACGAAAGGCTTGAAGCAGGTCGGGCATTGCACCGCAGTCTCGAATTCTACCCAGCGTAGTAGCGGCACAGAAGCGAACGCTCTCCTGCTCATCGGTACGAAGGAGTTGCAGTAGGTAGGGCAGTGCCGGAGAACCCATCTCTGCCAAAAGCGCAGGAAGCACCGCCAGTAAGCCCGGCTCTTGGGTTTGCCGAATACTATCAAACAGGAAAGGTAGGGTCTCTACTGCTCCTAGTTTGGATAGCGACTGCACGATATTGATTCGTACCCCGATTTCGGTATCGCTCATAAACACTTGAAACAGGGTAGGAACAGCGCGGTTATCGCCCTGATGCCCCAGCATATTGGCAGACATAGCACGAACGGTTGGGTTGGGGTCGTCCTGTAGGGTTTTTAGTAGGTGAGGAATCACACTGGTATCCCCCATCTGCCCTAACGAAAGAACGGCATAGTGACGCGCTTTTTCGTATTCGCTCTCTTGTAGTTGATGTACTAAATAGGTAATCTCTGGTGCAACTGTTTCCATATATCTAAATTTTGTCCTCCATAGCACAAGACCCCTTTGCGCGGGAAAAGGTTTCAGAATGTTTATGTTACCACGTAATTCGGTGAAGGGACCCCCCTCTTTTGAGTGAACACGATACCCAGATAACGGTTTGCGCCCTACAATGCGCCTCCCAACTCCCCAAACCTCATGCGCTACTCTCTCTCGAACGCTCTACTGCCCGTACCGACCCCCATACGCGGTATCACGCCGACCTACAACGAGATAGGCGCGGGGTATGCCATGCCCTTATCCAGATGTTTGGAGCGGAGGAAATTCCACAGGAGGGTTTGGCGCAAGAGGTACGTTGGCGGCGCGACGAGCTGGGAAAGCCCTACGTAGCCTTTGAGGGCAAGGTAGCAGAGTGGGCAGAGAGCAGAGGGCTACACACACAACATCTCCACGTATCGAACACGCACGACGGGCAGAGGCAACTCCTGCTCACCCTCTATGCCCCGAATGTGGTGGGTTGCGGCATCGACGTGGTGTATACTCCCCGCCTTTCACGTCCTAGCCAAGACCGTGCTTTTCTACAGCACTTCGCCCGAAAATTTATGTCTTCTACCGAGCATGAGGCGATTCAAGTTCAACTAGAAACAGAGGAGATAGAGAGGCTTCGGTTGCGGGTTGCCGCGCACTTTTCGCTTATGGAGGCGGCATCTAAAGCCTGTGGAACGGGCTTAAAGGTGGGCTTAGGAATGGGAACCCCCTCCTCTCTGCCTATGCAGAGTTTGGGGGTACGTACCCTCTCGCCGCAAGTAGAACTGCTTATTGAGGGGCAAGCCCTTACCCGCCTAGAAACAATGGGTGCAACCCGCTCTTTTGCGGCTTGGCAACTCCTAGACGAGTACCTTGTTAGCCTTGTTCTCCTATTTCGATAGGGGCGGCTAAAAACCCCGCGCCCTAAACTGAAGGCTAGGGTCTCCGGTAGGAGGTGGTGCATGGTCGGTAGGGGCAGGTTTTCCGAGGAGTTCTCGTAGCAGAGGCTTTAGCGCGTCTGCCCACACCTGATAGCCTTTTAGGGTAGGGTGCAGTTTGTCGTTTGCGTCCATCATCCCCTCAAACAGTTTCCCGCTACTATCTGCCAGCCTGTCGTTTACATTCAGAAAGCGAACCCGTTTTCCATCTGCCAGTTTCGCAAGGTTCACGTTTATCTGCTGAAGGGTGGGTATAAGGGTCAGGTCGTCGTTACGGGGCAAGAGCGCGGTAAGAATGACGGTGGCACGGGGAGATTTCTCTTTGCATACGCGCAAAACCGCTCGTATCCCCGCGGTAATCTCCTCTACCAAGGAGCCGCCGTTTTGCGGCAAGCCGAGATTGTTGGTTCCTGCCAATAGCACGATTACTTTTGGGTTTACGCCGTCTAGTTCTCCGTCCTCTAGCC
>OMJJ01000355.1 GCA_900299305.1 bacterium
GGCTACGAGTCAGTGAACTGTCGCACCTTCGCATCGAAGACATCGACTTTGATAAAGAGACCCTGCGCTGTTACGGCAAAGGGCGCAAAGAGCGCGTCGTACCCGTGGCAAGAGTTGCGCTGGACTATGTGCGCCTCTACCTACAACAAAGAGAGGCGGTCAAACTCGGTATCCTTCCCCAAGAGCCGGAACACCGACCCCGCGGACGACCCCAAGCCACCATCACGCTACAAGTCGCAAACAGCCCCTACCTCTTCCCAAACACCAAAGGCGAGCCGCTCAGTTCCGCCCAACTCCTAATGATAGTAAAGCACGTCGCCGCCAAAGCGCAGATTGAAGAGAATGTGTCGCCGCATATGTTGCGGCACTCCTTTGCCACGCACCTCCTCGCACACGGGGCAGACCTCCGCGTCATTCAAGAGTTACTAGGGCATAGCCAGATAACCACCACCGAAGTCTATACCCAAGTCTCGGATGTGCGGCTCCGAGAGGCATACAAACGCGCTCACCCCCGCGCCTAAGCAGGTGCAACTTTGCGGGGGTGGCACTGGTCAATAAGAGAAATACCCTCAAAGGAGACCCACCTTCCCCAATATGGAAAACCCGAACCCCTTAGCCCAAAGGATGTCGCGAGTCACCTCCTCCGCCATTATGGAACTCCTCAAAAAGACCGCGCAGGGCGACTACATCTCGTTCGCAAGTGGACTACCCGACCCCAACCTGTTCCCCGCCGAAAAAATAGCCCTTCTAACCCAAGAGATACTCACCACCGATAGTAAATCCGCCTTGCAGTATGGAGCCGCAGACGGCTATGCCCCTCTAAAGGCATGGGTGGCAGAGCGTCTGCGCCAACGTGGAATCGCCCACGCTACCCCAGAACATATTCTCATTACCCATGGTTCCCAACAGGCTCTCGACCTCACTGCCCGCCTCTTTTTAGACGACCATGCCCCCGTCCTCATAGAGACCCCCACCTATCTTGCGGCTCTACAGACCTTCGATTGTTATCAAGCCACCTATCTACCTGTCCCCATAGATTCCGAAGGGATGTGTGTAGACGAGGCTATCAAGACTATCGACAAAACGACCCCACGCCTCGCTTTCGTCCTCCCCAACTACCAAAACCCCTCCGGCGTTACCTTGTCGTTAGAGCGGCGGCAAAGACTCGCGGAGGCACTCGCAGAACGGCAAATCCCTCTCCTAGAAGACGATGCCTACCACGACTTGCGCTACACAGGCTCGCCTCTGCCTCCAATATGTGCTCTCGCTAACAACCCCAACGCGGTCTATACAGGAACCTTTAGCAAAATCATCGCGCCCGGCTTACGTATGGGCTACCTCTGCGCTACCCCCGAAATCGGCAACCGCCTCACCCAACTCAAACAGATAACCGACCTCCACTCCAACTCGCTTTCGCAACGGATCGTCTTTCAGTTTTGCGAGCGAGGGTGGCTAGACCCCCAAATCGAGCTCCAAAATCATATCTACGGCAGACGGCGAGAAGTGATGCTACAAGCACTTAACACACACCTAAAGGGGACCGCAAACTGGACACACCCACAAGGCGGAATGTTCGTACTCCTTACTCTGCCCTGCACCCTAAACGCCAACACGCTCCTCTCAAAAGCGATGGAAGCGGGAATCGTATATGTTCCTGCAACCAGTTTCTACCCGAATGGGGGAGGGGAGAATGTACTTAGGTTGAACTTCGTCTCCGCCCCAGAAGAGGCGATACAGAGGGGAATAGAGGTATTGGCACAACTAATTCGACAATAAACTTTTTATAGAGTGACCAAACGCCCCCCTTTCGTGTCCTCTCAGCCTACAGTAAACGTAACAACGAGTTTCGCCCCCATTATCACCACGCGGGGAACCAACGAAATCATTGTCACCGAAGGGGCAAGCAACAACGGTAAGGCGGGTTACTGGATTTCTATATACCGCCAAGAGGGAAAGGGATTGGTACTCACCAGTCGGGCATTTGTAACTTCGGCAGTTTCTGGCACTCTTTCCAGAAAATGAGAGGGTAAGCCTCTAAAACGCTTGACATTCCTCCTAAAATTCGCATATAATCTGCTAATAGTCGCAAAATTTTTAGAGTAATTTGCGATAATCGCATAGAATTAGGAGGAATTGTTTAGCGATATGGATAAAATCCGTATGCGTACTGCCCCCCTTACTCCCCGTTATGGGCGTTTGCTCTCTTGCTGGCTTACCCTAAACCTGCTTTTGGTCTCTGGTATAGCACGCGCTGGCGAAGCGATAGCCCTCCCCGAATTCCGCCCCGATGACGACAAAATGATATACTTTGCGTTGCTGTCGGGAATTATCTCCCTTGTGGTTGGTTTTGCGTGGCGTTCTCAAGTTACCAACCAAAGCCCCGGCACTGCCCGCATGGAAGAGGTAGGAAAAGCCATCCGAGATGGTGCTCTTGCCTACCTTGTCCAACAAGTAAAACTCATGACTCCCCTTGTTATTGTGATAGCCATTGGTCTCTTTTTCCTCTACAAAGGACAAGTGGATTTAGGCTACGGTACAAAAGAGGCGGCAGGAGTTGCCGTATTTTTTGTTTTGGGGGTGTTGGCTTCCTACGGCGCGGGATATGTGGGAATGGGTATGGCGACTATCGCAAATCAACGCACTGCAAATCAGGCGCGAACCACCTTCAAGGGGGCTATGGAGACCGCCTTCAAAGCAGGAGCCGTCTCTGGTATGATGACGGTAGGGTTGGGGTTGATAGGAGCCTGTTTGGTCTTCCTTATCTATCGCGAAAAGGCGATGCTGATACTGGTTGGCTTTGGGTTTGGCGGCTCTCTCGCGGCTCTCTTTATGCGCGTGGGAGGCGGTATCTATACCAAAGCCGCTGATGTTGGTGCAGACCTCGTTGGTAAAGTAGAGGCAGGTATACCCGAAGACGACCCCCGAAACCCCGCTACCATCGCCGACAACGTGGGCGATAACGTGGGCGACTGCGCGGGTATGGCGGCAGACGTATTCGAGAGTTATGAGGTAACGCTCGTCGCCGCGATTATCTTGGGGGCATCGGTTATCCCAAAAGAGGCTTGGGCGTTAGGGGATGGCTTTAAGGTAGGTGCGTTACAGTTGGTTATGTATCCGCTGATTGTACGTGCCGCGGGGGTCTTCGCCTCCATTATCGGGGTACTCTGCGTTAAAGGCGAAGACCGAGACGACCTCGACGCGATGCAACCCATCAATAAAGGCTTTAACATCTCTGCATTGATTGCAACCGTGCTTTTTGGTATTGGTTCGTTCCTCTACTTCAAAGATGGGGTGAAAGTACCCTCTACTAGCGGTGCGGTTCAGTACGAGTGGTGGCGGTTCTTTCTCTGTACCTTCTTAGGAATCGTGCTTGCGGTGGTTATTGGGCGTATGACGGAGTACTTCACTTCGGTAGACAAGAAACCAGTTACCGAAATTGCCGTTAGTTCACAAGCCGGTCCTGCACCCATGATTATCTCCGGTTTCGCGTTGGGGCTAGAGAGTAGCGTTTGGAGTGCTATCGCCATTGCGATAACGCTTATGTTTGGTCTGTTTATCTTCCCCGATAACGCCCTTCTTGCCGCGTATGGAATCGCACTGGCAGGGCTGGGGCTACTGACCACTACTGGCTATATCCTCGCGATGGACACTTTTGGACCCATTACCGACAACGCCAACGGTATCTTCGAGATGTCGGGAGTGCTGGAAGAAGACCGTCATGCTGGGCGAGACATTAGCAAGTCCGGTCTATCGGGAGACCGTATCGTAACGAAACTCGATGCCGTAGGAAACACCACCAAAGCCCTCACCAAAGGCTTTGCGATTGCTACGGCGGTTATCGCGGCGGTGGCTCTGTTCCGCTCGTTTATGACCGATGCGAATCTGCTTCCCCCGACTACCGGAGAAGGTTGGCGTAGTATCGCAGATGACCTTGCTAATGGGCGCGTGGTGGGTATCCCCCTCAATGTTCCCGAAGTGTTTATCGGACTGCTGATAGGGGGCGCGGCTCCCTACCTATTCTCTGCGTTCTCTATCAATGCAGTAGGGCGTGCCGCCTTCGAGTTGATACATGAGGTGCGCCGTCAGTTCCGTCGTGACCCCGGTATTATGCTGGGAACTAGTAAGCCCGACTATGCGAGATGTGTGGCTATCTCTACAGCGGCGGCACAGAAAGAGCTACTGGGACCCGGTATCCTCGCGATTGCCCTGCCCATTCTCGTTGGGTTTGGATTGGGCTTCCGTAGCCCCAATGTAGGAGCGGCGGCACTTGGTGGCTACCTTGCAGGTGCTATCATCAGTGGGCAACTGCTGGCGGTGCTACTTGCGAACTCTGGTGGTGCGTGGGACAACTCTAAGAAGAAAATCGAAGACGGAATGTTTGGCGGCAAAGGCTCGGATAACCACAAAGCCGCCGTTATATGCGATACCGTTGGAGATCCCTTCAAAGATACTGCGGGTCCCGCGCTCAACCCGCTTATTAAAGTTATGAACCTTACGGGTATTTTGATAGCGGGTATCGTAACGCAGAATATCGCGCTCGGTGCTCGTATAGCCGTGGTTGCGGTGACGGTTATCGCTCTTGCAGGAGCCGTTATGTTTAGCAAACGAAGCGACATGGCAACCGCCCTAGAGCACTCGCATGACGACGACGCGAACTTGGCGAACGAAGAGTAGTCTCGGTTGTTAAGTTTGCAGGAAGGAGAGAGTCCTCTTAGAATAAGGGGACTCTCTTTTCATCTGTCACGGATATTGGCAAACCTTCGTATTTGGGGTAGAATCGGGTAGAGAGGGGCTTATACACCGATTTTTAGCCTCCTAACAGTACGGTATTTTACTAAAATAACGTATTTATGGCAGGTGTACTATTGCCCTATTGCCTTTATGATAGGTTTGGGGCGGTCACATTACTTTGCGATTAGGCACTTGTTTACTTTACGCCATAGTCAGCGTATTAGCCCTCATCCTGTCCTTCGGACATCCTTGCCCCCAAGTTTGGGGGAAGGAGGATACTACTGCAAAGTTTTCTTGTTACAAACAAGGTGTACCTGTACATAAAGGCTACTCTCTGACTATACCGTGCATTCGCCTCTTCGCCCAAACTGGGGACACGGGGGCTTGGTGATGAGGGCTAATACCTAACAGTACATACTGCCTCAGAGCAGTACAATTGCCTTTATAATTTGGCTTGAATTTTATACAAACCTAACTCTCATTTGCGACTCTGTTCGAGAGTGGGATAGGAGTTTGAACTGGTAATACCAACGATGGCAACACAGATAAAACTATCACGACGCAAATTCCTTACTATCCTCTCTGGTATGGTGGGGGCTTTATACGTCTCCAAACGGGGAGAAACATCACCACAAATAGGACTCGCTTCTCCCTATGAAAAAGGGCTTTGGCTTGCCGGCGACCATCATGTTCAGACGCACTTTAGCGTGAACGGACAACTCCCTTTCGGAGACATTATCGAACAGGCACAGAAGTTTGGGCTACAGTGGTGCGTAATGACCGACCACGGGGGGATAACTCACCAGAAGTTCGTCACGAGCGCGGCATATACGGAACTGCAAGAGGCGCGGCGGCGTTTTCCAAAACTCACCCTCCTGCAAGGGCTTACGTGGAATATGCCGTCGGGAGAACACGCTACCGTGATTATGCCCCCCGTACCCGATGAAGCCGCCCGTGTTGCCGAGTTCGAGACGCTGTTCGATGGGATTGTGCGCGAAGTACAGCAGAAAGAGAACACCGACGCGGTGGCATTCGAGGCACTTCAGTACTTACAGCAGATGACCCCCAAGCCCCTTGTTTTCCTAAATCAACCCTCACGGCGCGGACTGAACAGCCCCCGCAAACTCCGCCAGATGTACAAAGTCGCCCCCGATGTACTACGTGGTATGGAAGGCTCTCCAGGACACCAAGCCGCCCCCCTTAATGGACACGAGCGGTGTGGCTATAACGCTGGTTTTCGGGCTGGCTCTTATGAGAAGTATGAGACCATGAAAGAGGTGTTTCGTACCGCCGGAGGCTACGACTGGATGACCGCGAAAGTGGGAGGTGTGTGGGATACTCTACTCGCGCAAGGGGTTCCCGCCTATATCACGGCAAACTCGAACTTCCATCGTCATTGGGAAGACAAAACCAAACTAGAGACCGCCGACTTTGGTATGAAAGGTGTAGTGACACCCACCAACACCAAACTAGACAAGTCCGACAATGAAGACTTTTTCCCTTGTGAGTACAGCAAAACCTACCTCTTTGCTACCGCCAACGAACCAAACGCGATTATGGACGCGCTACGTAAAGGCAATATGTTCACCGTTTCGGGTGGGCTTATTGAGGGGCTAGAGATGTTTGCTGTTTCGGGAGGCAAGATCGTTCCCATGGGGGGAACCATCGAACTAAATAAGCGGACGGACGAAGTGACGATTGTGATACGGATTCGTCTGCCCAAAAAGCCCAAAAAGAGCGACATCAAAATACCGATACTGCACCACATCGACCTCATTATGGGGAATGTAGAGCCGCGTGTATTTGAACGGAACGTAGACTTGATGGAGGTTCCCAGCACGGGAGTAGTGGGAACCTATCTGGTAGCAGAGGAAGCCGTAAAAGGCAAGACTCCCACAGACGACCCTCTACAGGGACGAAGGCGCGGGAACATTGTCGATTTTGCGTTTAGTTTTAAGGACTTCGAGCGGAGTCAGTATCTGCGCTTACGTGGTACAAACCGTGCGGATATGTACAAGCCGCTAAAAAATTCGAGTGATATTGCCGCTACCGCCGAGAACCAACTGAACGACAACCTACAGCGTACCCCGCCCATAGACACCCCCGCCCTAAGCCCTTGGAACGACCTCTGGTTCTATAGTAACCCGATATGGATAAAGGTTCCCCCGAAAACTGTCGATAAGTAGCCCCCCGTGAAACCTATATCTCGTCTAGCGGGTAGATAGGGCGTTGGATGTACCGGAAAGGGAGATGCTTTAGGTTCTCGGCACACGCTCCCGGTGTATCTAGGGTAAAACTCGCCTTTGTGATAGGGTTGTACGCCTGACGGTGCGCCACTGCCGCCTTTACCCCGATTACCGAAAGCGTCTCTGGGGCTATCCCCTGACTAACCCACTGCCCCAAATCGAAAGGCGGGGTGCGCTTGCTGGTAAGCAGAATTCGTACCCCTTCACACCGTACCACCACACAACGCCCCATCTCTTGCCGTCGCCCCTGTCCCGCCCCATGACTGCGTTCGTCCACCAGTTCGTAAGAGCCGTCACTTCTTGAGATTACCTCTACCGTAAGCAGTAGCGGTTCTGCCGCAATCTCTCCGCTTTTGCCGCCAATGAGAGTAGTCACCTGTTCACCTGCAGAGACCTCCCAAAGTAAATCAACGGATTCGGGGTCGTGGAGTGCTACCGCCGCGTTTTGAATACCGTTCTCTAGCAGTGCTTTTAGGACAACGGTTAGGTCTCCCGACGACCCACCTCCGATGTTATCCGCTGGCTCTACCAGTAGGGTGGGGGCATCTATCGACTCTTTGAGCTGTGCCATTACCGTTTCTAGGGCGAAACCCCGACGGTTGCCCTGCTCTTTTAGCGAGAGAGCGAGGTCACAAAGGCGTGTGAGTTGCGCCTGTGCGAATTGGGGGTCGCCAACTGTAGACGCAATAAAACTAACACCAGTCTCTGGAATGTCGGCAAAAGAGAACCCACCAAACACGCTTACTGCGAGTATCTCCGGGTACTCCGCCTCTATCTCCCGTGCGAGTGCTTCTAAAGAGCGCATGGGGTCGTCTGCGGTTCCAGTTCCGGTAGGGGGCCACACAATAGGCGGGTGCGCGTAGACCATAACCGCTCGTTCTTTGGTCTCCATGAGGCGATTTAGTAGGTAGGAGGCACGAATCGCGGTCTGTTTTACGTCGGTATGGGGGTTTTCTCGATACGCCGTAAAGCCATTAGCGTACTGCATCATGGTGGGAGTGATGTTACCATGAAGGTCGAGCGGACCACAGAGGGGAACCTGCTCCAATCCCGGAATAGAGCGAATTTGGCGAAGTATCTCACCCTCTGCATCCCGATACGATGGGCTGACCATCGCTCCGTGTAGATTAAGCACTATCCCGTCGATACCTTTGGACAGTTCGCGCTCTGCAACTCTTCGGAATGCCTCTAAAAAGGTCGCTACCGCTTCATCAGACACAGTGCCTCCGGGAGTGGCATTCATCTCTATTACGGGGACTATCTCCCAGTTACACGCCTCCCCGACCTCTAGGATACCTGCCAGAATAGAGGCATCCCCCTTTGCTTGCCACATCTCCGCTTCGCGCCAAATTCGGAAGTCGCTCAGTTCGGTGGTACGCTTTACAAAGGTGTGGCTCTCGTGAACGATACCCGCAACCAGTACGCGGTGTCTCATCTGCCTTGTATCTCCTGTCTAGTCTGCTATGTCGCGGAACACCTCTCCCGCTATCTGTATGGCGTGGTCGATTTCTGCCTCGGTGTGTACCGCCGAAAGATACCACAAGCCGCGCCCTATGAGGCGTACACCACGCTCCTGCATCCCTAGCACAAACTTGGCGTATTTTGCTTTGTCGTAGTCGAGGGTATCGCGGAAATCGGAGGCTTGGGTACGAGAGGTAAAGCCGAGGTGGAACATCATCCCCAAGCCCTGAATCAGTACGGTGTGTCCTGCCGATTCGGCTTGCTTGTGTAGCCCCTCCATGAGCCGCTTTCCAAGAGCCGCCATGCGTTCGTGTGTGTTGTCTTGCTCTAAAATGTCGAGGGTTGCCATTGCCGCCGCGATACAGGGGGTACTAGAGTTCATTGTCCCCGCATGAATCACTTTACTCTCGGCGATTAGGCGCATATACTCCCGCTTTCCAGCCAGAACGCTAATGGGATAGCCGCTCGCCATCGCCTTGCCGAACAC
>OMJJ01000356.1 GCA_900299305.1 bacterium
GTCTCGCGTTCCCTGTACAAACCCGCCGCTGGTAGCGATGTAGGCATCTTCTCCCGTTACGAGCGAGAGTTTAATCACTCCCGTCTCTAGTTCGGTGAGGAGGGGGGCGTGTCCCGACAGAATTCCGAAGGAGCCTAGCACCCCCGGCGCACGTACCGCCGCTACGGTATCTTGAAAGAGCATCCGTTCGGGAGTTACCAGTTCCAACTGGAAAGTTTTAGCCATTCCTAGTCTCCTTTACCCCTTAGCCGCGGAGGGTCTTTGCCTTCTCTACTGCTTCGTCGATATTGCCGACCATGTAGAAGGCTTGTTCGGGTAGGTCGTCGTGCTTACCTTCCACAATCTCCTTAAAGGAGCGGATGGTCTCTTTGAGGGGGACGTACTTACCGGGAGAGCCTGTGAACTGCTCGGCAACGCGGAAGGGCTGAGAGAGGAACCGCTCTAGGCGACGCGCGCGGGCAACGGCGAGTTTGTCGTCGTCCGAGAGTTCGTCGATACCCAGAATGGCGATGATGTCTTGCAGGTCTTTGTACTTCTGCATGGTCTGCTGAACGGCGCGTGCCACCTCGTAGTGTTCGGAGCCGACGATGTGGGGTTGCAGAATACGGGAGACCGACACCAGCGGGTCAACCGAAGGATAGATACCTTTCTCCGCGATTTTGCGCTCTAGGTAGATATAGGCATCGAGGTGGGAGAAGGTGGTAGCGGGTGCGGGGTCGGTGGGGTCGTCCGCAGGGACGTAGATGGCTTGCACCGATGTTACCGAACCTTTTTTGGTAGAGGTGATGCGCTCTTGGAGAGCACCCATCTCGGTACTTAGGGTAGGCTGATAACCAACCGCGCTAGGGATACGTCCGAGAAGTGCCGAGACTTCGGAACCCGCCTGAACGAAGCGGAAGATGTTATCGACAAAGAGGAGAACGTCTTGCCCCTCTACGTCGCGGAAGTACTCGGCGATCGTAAGAGCGGAAAGAGCGACGCGGAGACGCGCTCCGGGGGGTTCGTTCATCTGTCCGAAGACCATCGCGGTTTTGCTGATAACCCCGGACTCGGTCATTTCGAGCCAGAGGTCGTTACCTTCACGGGTACGCTCACCCACACCAGCGAAGACGGAGAAGCCTCCGTGCTCGGTGGCGATGTTGGTAATCAGTTCCTGAATAAGAACGGTTTTACCTAGCCCTGCACCACCAAACAGACCGATTTTACCTCCCTTTAGGAAGGGGGTTAGGAGGTCAACGACTTTGAGACCGGTTTCGAGAACCTCTTGGGCAGAACTCTGGTCTTCAAAGGAGGGGTTGGGGCGATGGATGGGCCAGCTGGTTTCACTGGCTACGGGTCCCTTTTCGTCTACGGCTTTGCCGAGCAGGTTGAAGACGCGCCCTAGTGTACCGCGTCCTACCGGAACCTGAATAGGGCTACCGGTATCGAGTGCGTCCATACCGCGTACCAGTCCGTCGGTGGTGGACATGGCGATACAGCGTACTACGTCGTTGCCCAAGTGTTGTGCGACTTCGACGGTTAGGTCAATCGCTTTGGCTTCATCTTTGATGGTGATAGCGTTATAGATTTGAGGAAGTTCACCTGCGGGGAAACCTACGTCTACGACAGGTCCCTGCACCTGAACCACTTGTCCCGTTGCCATTTACTTCTACTCCTTATAATCTCTCGGTTCGCGCCCTTATGGGGGCTTTTGCGTCGCCGAGACTCGAAAACGTGAGGACTGCGGTGGAAATTGGAAACAGTGAAAAATTTCACGTATTGAGTCATTGTAGCAGTTTTCTGTTTGGTAACGCAAGGGTTTCGCTTTCTGTACGTTATAATTTCGATTGATTCCGTTTGCTTTTCCTTCGATTCGGGGCAAGGAGGAATTTTGAGGGCTTTCGAGAATCTTTGTAGCGTATCTGTTTGTTGTTCCGTAGTGGTTGTGAGGGATATTTTTACCCGCTATTTGGAAAGGGGAGAGTGTTATGAAAAACCCGCAAATATATGTAAAGCCGCTTCTGTGGTTCCATCTTATTGTCTGCCTTAGTTGGCTCTACGTTTTCCATGCTCAAGAGCCTCACTACCTGCCGGTTACACTGTTTATCTGGTCTATCTTTGCCATTCAGTTTTCGTGGGGCTTTACCATCGGCTTGGCGGTGGGACCAGCGCGTAAAGATAGAGGGCGGTTGTGGTGGAGTCTGCTGACTATCTTCATGCCGCTCTATCTCATGGCTCCGATGATTCTACCCCTTCTGTTTGGTGCACCGCTGGTGGGGCTGGCGTATTTCTCGGCAGTACTCATTATTCTGGGTAGCGAGACCTATACGGGGCTACTTTTGGGTGTAAAGATGCACAGTGAGGGGAGTGACCTGTAGAGTTTTATGGGGGCGCATCGGGACTGGTGTTCTGCGCGGTCTTCAAAACCGTTTGCGTGGCAGTCAACTGGCACGGGTGGGTTCGATTCCCACACGCTCCCGCCAAAACTGATAAGTAATAATGCAACCTACCCAACACATTGAGGCACTACAATACCTTGCTACCCCAGAGGGCAAAGCCCTGCTTCTGGAGGCGAGCCGCCTTCCTAATGACCGCCTTCTGCGACTGTCGCGCCTACGCCAACGGCTCTCGGTAGAGCGGGCGACTGTTGCGGTGGAGTTGTTGGAACTGCGTAGCCGGGCGCACGACAAGTTTGCTATGGCGCAAACCCTCTTCTTTACGAAAGAGGGGCTAGAGCAGTCTACCAGTGAATCCATTGCCGACTACCGCGCCTCTCGATTTCCGAGTGGGGGGCGCGTTTTTGATGCTTGCTCTGGGGTGGGAGGGGATAGCCTTGCTCTGCTACGGCATAGCGAGGTAGTTGCGGTAGATACAAACCCCGTCGCGCTTACCTGTTTGCGCCTAAATGCAGAGGTGGTTTGCCCCGAACGCACTGCCCACCTCTACACTCTCTGTGCCGATGTAACTACCCTAAAACTCTCTAGGGGGTATACCGCGGCGTTTGTAGACCCTTCGCGGCGCACGGAGGGGCAGTTTGGAGAGCGGAGGCGGGTACGTAGTAGTGCCGACTATAGCCCTCCTTTGGAGTGGGTACAGAGCCTCCGCGCCTCGATTCCAGATGTTGTGGTAAAAATATCACCCGCCGTCGATGAGGGGGTACTAAGAGAGCAGACAGAGGCACAGGTCGAGTTTATTTCGGTGAAGGGGGAGTGCCGTGAGGCGGTACTCTGGTTCGGAGGGCTTGCAAAGGAGGAGAGCCGCCCTTTGGAACTGGACGGAGTGCAGTGCTATACGGCGGTGCTTTTGGGTAAGGGAGAGACTCCGCTGGTGTTTTCCCCGTTTTTGTGCGAACCTCCCGCTGTGGTGTCGCCGCAAGCCTACCTCTACGAACCCGACCCCGCCATAATTCGCGCTCACCTTGTTCCCCAACTCGCCTCCCAACTAAACGCGGGGCTTCTCTCTCCTCATATCGCCTACCTCACATCCGATAGCCTGACCGAAACCCCGTTTGCTACCGCGTACCGTGTACTAGAGGCGATGCCTTTCCGTATCAAAGAGGTGCAGAAGTGGTTAAGGCGTGAGGGGCGGCGCGTAGAGATAGTGAAAAAGCGCGGGGTGGAGGTAGAGCCGCAAGAGGTGCGTAAAAGCCTGTTAGGGGTGAACCCTACTGCGCCCCCTCTGACGTTGGTGCTTACCCCGCATTTGGGGCGTGTTTTTGCCCTGCTTTGCGAACGTGGGCTATATTACGACTCCCCTTTTGAACCTGCTGCCCCTCTTGAAGACTGGGAGGTCTTGCGTGAGCGTTAATGTGAGGGGGCAGAGCGTAATAATCAAGAGTAAAGAGAGGCTACAAGCGAAAAGTTATGGATGTCTTTGAGGTTGCAGATGCTCTGGTAACTCATGCGGTTAAACACTACGGCGAGGCTATCGACCTGATAGGGTACTACGGCTCCTATGCTCAGGGAAAGGCGACAGAGTACTCCGATCTCGATGTGTTCTACACTCCCGCCGAAGGGCAGAACCCTCCGATTAACCGTACCTTTCTGTTGGAGGGGCGAGAGTTCGATTTCTGGGCAATCTCATGGAAACAACTAGAGGAGTTTGCAATGGGCAGTAGCCGAGGCTGGTCTGTTGCTCCCGCTCTGGTCTACCACACCCATCTACTCTATGCACGTTCGGAAGAGCAGGTGGCACGCCTCACAAAAATCCAACAGTCTATCCGCGACCTACAGAGTCCGGAAGCCCGTCCTCAAATGCTAAAACGTGCCTTAGAGCGATACGCCTTTGTGTGGAACGATGTAGGGAGAGTTCGCCTTGCGGTTTTAAGCAACGACCTGGCAAATGTGCGTCATGCCGCATGGAGTGTGGTTGCCTCTGTCTGTGAGTGCCTTGCTCTGATAAACCAGACGTTTCTCAATCGCGGCTACTCTAATCTTCGGGAAGAGGTAGCGCAATTTACCCTGCGCCCTAAAGAGATAGAGAAGCGACTTGAGGTGATAGCAACCTCATCAGACCTCGAAACCGTTGCCAACATGGCAGAACAACTGGCTCTTGAGACACGGCAGATACTGCTACACCAACAAAAGACGCTCGTTTCACAAGAAGACGCTCATACCGTTTTCGAGAGTGTCTATCCAGAACTGCGTGGGATGTTAGATAAAGTGCGTTCGGCGTGTAAGCGGAACGACCCCGTAGGTGCAAGCACGGCGGTATGGGCGATACAGACCGAAATAGCGCAGATGCTCTCTTCCTTACAGCCCGGAAAAGGAGACGCTACCTTCCATCTCTATAGCGAGGTTTCGGAGTACTACCGTGCGTTAAATTTTCCAGATGTACTCTCTTTGGATTTTGGCGACTTAGCAGAGGCGGCACAAGGCATCGAGAGGCTGGATAGCGTTTTGCGGGCGTGGCTAGAGGAGCAGGCTATCTCTCTACAAGAGTTCTCCTCATTGGAAGCGTTACGCCTTACTCTTTCCGCTACTTAGGGTGAACTACCCAGCGTCCCTCGTCGTCCTTCCCAACCTCGGCAATGATGCGTGACCTATCAGAAGAGCCTGTGTTTGGCACAAAAAACGCCGCCCTCCGAAACTGATACTTGTCTGCGGTTCCTTCGATGATATTCTCTACCAATACGGGAACAAGATCGGGGTTATCGGCAAGGAGGTATATCTCCATGGTTTCGTCGTCTTGGGGGCAGGTACGGGCTGAGGCTATGGCGGAGGCGAAGGTCGCAGTTATTTGGCGGTAGAGTTTGGTGCGCTCTGCCTCAAGGTCACGCCCCCGTAACGATTCGATGGGGCGGCTCTCTTTAGGGGCAGTGGGTTGGGGAGAGGAGAGGTTAGGAGAATCCCCCTCAATGGAGACCCCCAAATCCGTTTTAGGAAGGGGCTTAGGAGAAGGCGTAACAGCAAGCAGATAGGGGGAGAGAGTACGGAACACCCCCACCCCAATCAGTATCGCAATAAAAATTGCCGCGAGGCTACGGATTAACTTCTCTAGGGGCATCGGAGACCTCTATCGCCTCTTCTCCCTCTATCCAGAAGGAACCATCGGGGCAGACCTCTTTTTTCCATATCGGAACCCGCTCTTTTAGGGTATCTATGCAGTAGCGGCACGCCTCGAACGACGGGGCGCGGTGAGGAGAGCCGACCACCACCACCACACTCGCCTCACACAACTCCATGCGCCCTATGCGGTGTTGAATAGCGACCTCCACCCCCCACCTCTGCTCTGCCTCCTCTGCAATGCGGAAGAGTTGTTTCTGTGCCATAGGCACATAAGCCTGATACTCCAGATACGCGACTTCGCGTCCCCGTGAGTTACGGCGTACCTGCCCGATAAAGGTGCATACCGCGCCGTTGCTTGCTCCCGCCACCAAGTCTGTAAGGGCAGAAACATCTATCTTATCCTGAGTTATCGAAGCGTGTGCCAAGTCTATCCTCCGCTCATGGGGGGCAGTATCGCGACGGTGCAACCGTCTTGTAGGGGGGTATCTAGGGGGGCGTACTCTTCATCAAGGGCATAACGGCAACTGCGAGTCAGCCTCGTCGCTTTCGGCTCTCTCTGCTCTAGGAGGGTGATAACATTTTGAATCTGAGAACCCTCCGGAAGTTCCAACTCAAAGCCCTCCGAGCCGAAATAGTCGGTAAGGTGTCCCCAACAGAGTACGGTAACGCGCATCGTTATCTTACACCTCCAAGTACGATTTCAGCCGTTCTAAATTGACGGCGTGCATGGTATCCGAATCGGGGGTCTCTAAAATGAGAGGGACGTGTGCGAGGGTAGGGTCGTTTACCAGCATCTGAAACGCCTCTGCCCCTATCTCGCCGTCGCCGATATGCTCGTGCCTATCTACTCGGCTGCCAAGCGGCTTTTTTGCGTCGTTGGTATGAATCACCTTGAGTTTGTCACGCCCGATTTCGGTATCGAACCGCGCCCATGTCGCTTGATAGGCTTCGGGAGTACGAATATCGTAACCCGCTACAAAGATATGGCACGTATCAAGACAAACCCCTAAGCGCGGATGGTCGCCCACCCCTTTCAGCACCTGCCCTAGCTCCTCGAAGGTGGCTCCCAAGCCCGTACCCTGCCCTGCGGTGGTCTCTAGGGCGATACCAGTTTGATAGCCCTCGGTCTCCTCCAAAATCATCTTTAGGCTCTCTACCAGCCTATCTATCGCCTCTTGCAACCCCTGATTGAGATGCGCCCCCATGTGCGTTACAACCCAAGGGATGCCCAGTTGTTGCGCCCTCTCTAGCTCTGTGCGAAACGCCCCTTGCGAACGCGCAAGAACGGCGGGGTCGGGGGCGGCGAGGTTGATAAGATAGGAGTCGTGCGCGACAGTAAAAGTGATACCCGTCTCCTCTTGCGTCTTCCGAAACGCGGTTATCTGCTCTTCTGCGAGAGGTGGATGCGCCCACTGACGGGGGCTACCCGTAAAGAGTTGAACGGCACTACAGCCAATCTCTAAACCAGAAGTTAGGCTTTTATAGAGTCCGCCGGAGGTGGGCATATGCGCTCCCATCAAGCGCGTAGAGGGTGAAGAGGTCACAGGCTTCCTTTCCAAAACGAGATTGGGATTTTGGTAGTTACAGAATACCCTATTTTCGCACTCTACAGAGAGGGGCAAATGCGGAAGAGCCGTGTTGTTCGACTCTCTAATTTCTTATCGAGGCGTGCAGGATTCTGGGTTGCACTTCGCGAATCGTAGACAAGTTCTGCACAACAGAGTAGGGGAATAGAGAGAAGCATGATTCATCAAGGGGAGTACATACGAGATATACTGCGCGGTGAGGTCGGCAAAACCGTCCACGCGCACGGTTGGGTAAAGACACGCCGCGACAGCAAAGGGGTCTCTTTTGTCCAACTAAACGATGGTTCGTCGTTTCAGGATTTGCAGGTGGTTATCGAAGAGGGGGCTTTGCCCGAAGAGGCGATGAAGCAGACCACCACGGGGGCGTGTGTTCGGGTGACGGGGGAACTGGTCGCTTCGCCGGCGGCAGGGCAAGCCGTAGAACTAAAAGCAAAAGAGATACTGGTGTATGGGGGCGCAGACCCTGCCACGTATCCCCTTCAGAAAAAAGGGCATACGATGGAGTTTCTGCGGGATATTGCCCACCTGCGTACCCGCTCGAACACCTTCGGGGCGGTCTTTCGTGTACGCAACGCACTCGCCCACGCCATTCACAACTTCTATCGGGAACGCGGTTTTGTATACGTGCATACCCCCATCATCACGGCTTCGGACTGTGAGGGCGCAGGGGCGATGTTTGGGGTAACAACCCTAGACATGATGAACCTGCCCCGTAACGATAGCGGGGCAGTAGACTACTCCAAAGACTTTTTTGGGAAACCCGCCTACCTTACCGTAAGTGGTCAGTTGAACGTAGAGATATTCGCGCTCTCCTTTACAAATGTCTACACATTCGGACCCACCTTCCGCGCCGAAAACTCCAACACACCGCGCCACCTCTCCGAGTTCTGGATGATAGAGCCAGAGATGGCGTTTTGTGACCTCGAAGGCGATATGGAACTTGCGGAGGCGTTTCTCAAGTACATCATTAAGTACGTGATGGAGGCGTGTCCCGACGATTTAGAGTTTTTCAACAAGCGTATCGACAACACGGTGCTGGCAACCCTCTCTCAAGTGGTCGAAAACAACTTTGAACACGTCACCTACACCGAAGCGATTCGCCTACTGGAGAAGAGCAACCGCACTTGGGAGTTCCCCGTCTTTTGGGGGGCAGATATGCAGTCGGAGCATGAGCGGTACTTAACCGAAGAGGTGTTCAAAAAGCCCGTTATCGTTACCGACTACCCCAAAGAGATAAAAGCCTTCTACATGAGGGCAAACGACGACGGTAAAACGGTTCGCGCTATGGATGTGCTTGCGCCCCGTATTGGTGAGATTATCGGGGGTAGCCAACGCGAAGAGCGTTACGACGTGCTCCTCGACAAAATCCGCAAGCAGGAGCTAAACGAAGAGGCGTACTGGTGGTACCTCGAACTTCGCAAATACGGATCTGCTCCCCATGCTGGCTTTGGGCTTGGCTTCGAGAGAGTGATGCTCTACCTTACCGGAATGAAGAATATACGGGATGTCATTCCCTTCCCGCGTACTCCCGGCTCGGCAGATTTCTAAACCTATCGCCCCTTTGTGGGGCTTCTACCTACATTTTACATTTTAGAGGAGACTTTGAAACATGGCACGACCTGTTACGCTATTTACAGGACAGTGGGCAGATTTGCCCTTCGAGGTTGCGGCAGAGAAGGCAAAAGCCTTCGGTTACGACGGTATCGAACTCCCCTGCTGGGGCGACCACTTCGATGTGACCCAAGCAACGGGCGCAGATGCCGCGGCTTACTGCCAATCTCGCCACGAGATACTGGCAAAGCACGGGCTAAAGACATGGGCGATTAGCAACCACCTTGTAGGGCAGGGAGTTCTGGACGTAATCGACGAGCGGCACAAGTCGATACTACCCCCTTACGTTTGGGGTGATGGCGACCCCGCAGGGGTAAACGCCCGCGCCGCCGAAGAGATGAAGCAGACTGCCCGCGCCGCCAAAAACTTAGGGGTGGGTGTGGTAAACGGCTTTACAGGCTCCTCTATCTGGCACTTGCTCTACTCATTCCCACCGGTACTTCCCAAGCAGATTGAGGGCGGATACGCTCTACTCGCAGAGCGTTGGAAGCCGATTTTGGACGTGTTCCAAGAGAACGGTGTCAAGTTCGCTCTGGAGGTACACCCCACCGAAATCGCGTTCGATGTGGAGTCGGCAAAGCGTACCCTCGACGCGCTCGACCATCACCCTGCGTTCGGCTTTAACTACGACCCAAGCCACTTAGGGTATCAGGGTGTAGACTACGTGCGCTTTATCTATGAGTTCGCAGACCGCATTTTCCATGTCCACATGAAAGATGTCTACTGGTCTCCTACCCCCAAGCGCGTGGGTGTCTTCGGCGGTCACGTCAACTTTGGCGACCCAGAGCGGTACTGGGACTTCCGTTCCCTAGGGCATGGGCGCATTGAGTTTGAGGAGATTATCCGCGCTCTCAATCATGTCAACTACCAAGGTCCTCTCTCGGTAGAGTGGGAAGATAGCGGTATGGACAGAGAGCATGGCGCAACGGAAGCGGCGGCTTTTGTGAAGAATATCGACTTCAAGCCCTCCTCCTTCGCCTTCGACTCCAACTTCGATAAGTAGCCGCACACAAAGCAGGTATTTTGGAAAAGGTTCTAGCTGGTTATGCGGCTAGAACCTTTTTTGTAGAGCCTCCTACCATGCTATTCTCTCCGCCTCAAGCATAGGTGCTTGCAGGGAAGACGTTTCTGCTGTATAATGCACTTTATAGGCAAAATTACGCTAACGTTTTGTAGTGTTTTGCCGTCTCTATAAGAGGCAACTTTCCATCTAACGGTTGCTTTGGAGGTACACCGTGTTACCATTTGGTAGAAAACTCACCCTTATGGGGTTGTTTGCGATACTACTGGCGGGAGGTTTTCTGTGGGGGCGTTCCCTACGGGCAGAAAAAGCGTTGGGAAAACGCTCTGCAAAAAGCCTTATCCAGAGCCTCTTCTCGGGAAACCAGACTGCCTCTCTTATCGGATTTGGGGGCGGAGCGGGTCAAGGCACTATCAGCCCCGAACTGATGTACGAAGAGATTTTGGAGGCAGTAAAAGCCAAGTTTGTAGACGAAAACTTTAGCGACCCCAAAATCAGCAACGGTTCGCTTAATAGGATGTTTGCCTCTCTCAACGACCCACACTCTAACTACCTTGATGTAAAGATGCGCCAGATACGCTTCAATGCGCTACAGGGCAAGTTTGAGGGGATAGGCGCGGCAGTTCAGTATACGCGCACCAAAAAAGAGAACGTAGACTATCAGAACCTCACCATCGTCTCGGTGATGCCCGGTAGCCCCGCCGAAAAAGCGGGACTAAAGAGCGGAGACAACATCGCCGACATCAATGGGCACTGGGTGATTACCTACGCTATCACGGTGGATGTGGATAAAATTATCCGCAACAACACCAAAACCGATGCTCAAAAGCGCGACGAACTTAAAGTACTGGTAGAGAAGTATCGCCTTGCCTACACCCTCCCCAAAGCACTCTTGCAGATAACCAGTGGGACTGGAGCCACCCTGAACCTAAAAGTAGAGCGGGGCGGCAAAGAGGTTCCCGTTACGATTACCACAGCCACCACTCTGGTAGAGCCGGTACAGCAGAAGATGCTGAGTGCCAAAGTGGGCTATCTGCGCGTACTCCAGTTTAACGGAAAAGCCACTACCGCCTTCGAGCAGGCACTAAAGGGAATGCAGGGACAAGCCACCAAAGGTATCGTGATAGATTTGCGCCAAAACCCCGGCGGTGTGATTTCGGATAACATAGATGTCAATGGGTTCCAGTCCGCCAAAACCCTTCTCGCGAACCTCGTTGGTACGGTGAATACCCAACTAGAGCGCAAACCCAATGTGCGTGAACCTCTCTCTATTGGCGGCAATGTTCCCGGTCTGAAAGTTCCCTATGTGGTGCTGGTAGATAGGGGAACCTCCAACATTGCGGAGTTTGTTGCCTCTGCTCTACACGATACCCATAAGTCCAAAATCGTAGGAGGGCGTACCTTCGGCGACCCGGTTCTCCAACTGCTCACCTTCTTCAAGAACGGCACAGGTGCAGAGTTGACGAACGCGCACCTGCTGACATCCGCGGGTACGCAGTGGACAAACGGTATTCAACCCGACATCAATGCAGGAGATAATGCCCTAGAGCAAGCGGTCTCTGTACTCGGCGGATAGGTTTTAGTTTTACTTTGGTTACGACACAAGAAATGGGGAGTTCCCACGATGATACAACGAAAGTCTAAAGGGTTTTACGGCGGTATACAGATGTTTCTGCCCTTCGTAGTGGCGGCAGGGTTTGGCTCGGTGCTACTTGGCTACGCCAATGGCGACAAACGTCCTGCGTCTCACCCAGTACCCTCGGTACAGCCACAGGTTATCGCCCAAGACGACGATGCCACCACCAAAAACCCGACGACCAACTTCGACGAGCACCTGCCCGCCAAAGCAGACCCCGTAGAAGACTACAAGGCGGCACTCTCGCTTATCCAAAAAAACTACTACGGCAAAACGTTCGATGCCAAAACCAAACGCCAACTTACCTACGAAGCAATTCGCGGAATGCTCTTTAGCCTCCGTGACCCCTTTACCGGCTTTTTAGACCCCGACGAGTGGACTCAGATGCAAGCCACCACACGCGGCAACTTCGAGGGTATTGGGGCGGTGCTCCAGCAAGAGGGAACCGAAGTTAAGGTAGTGGAGCCGTTTGAGAACGGACCTGCCGAGACCGCAGGTATCCGCTCGGATGATGTTATTTTGCGGGTGGATAACCAACCCACTCTTGGCAAAACCGTTAATGACGTGGTGAAACTCATTAAGGGAAAAGCCAATACACAGGTACACATTACGGTTTTGCGAGGGAAAGAGGAGAAGTCGTTTACTATCACCCGCGCCCGTGTAGAAGCCCCCGTCGTGAAGCACTGGATGCAGGACGACGCGGCGAAAATCGGTTATATTCGCCTTACCGAGTTTAACGAGAAGAGCGTTGAACAGCTCACTCTCGCCTTTAATGACCTGAAAAAACAGGGTATGAAGGGACTTGTCTTCGACCTGCGCGGTAATCCCGGCGGGCTGTTGGATACCGCTATCCATGTGGCGAGTATGTTCATTCAACGCGACTCGCAACCCGATTTGAATAATGTGGTAGTACATATTCGGGAAGGCGGCGGCGTGGAGAAACGGCATAACCTTCGTAGTGCCGACTACATACTAGATAATATCCCCCTTGCGGTGGTCGTTAATGAGGGAAGTGCTTCCGCCTCTGAAATCGTCTCTGGTGCGATAAAAGACTATGGCATCGGCGCACTGTTCGGAGACCGTACCTACGGAAAAGGGCGAGTACAGACTCTCTATCCGCTCCCCGACGATTCGGCGTTGCGCCTGACTACGGCACTCTACTTCCCGCCCAAGAAGCACGACATTAACTACAAGCACGACGACGAGGGCAACCGTATTCCCAACACAGGCGGCGTACTTCCCGATGTTCCGCTAGAGCAACCCGAAACATGGAAAGGCTTTAAGGACAAAGCCGGCGACTTGCAACTGAACACTGCCTCTGCATACCTCCGCCTTATACTCAAGGGGACTTCTAAAGAGGACGCACTGAAAGCGGTCTCGAAAGACCTGCCCAAGAAAGCCGTGAAAGTGGCGGATACGGGTAAAAACGCTAACCGCCGCTAATTCGTATCACCCCGAAACACCTAGAGAACTCCTTACCTGCTAACGGGTAGGGAGTTCTTTTCGTATGTATAGTTAAGGGTAGCGAAACGCATTGTGTTACGACTACCCCACTAAACACAGAAAAACGTTAAGAAATTCAGACAAAGGACAAGAGAGACCATGAGCCAAAACACAAAAGCCGTACAGAGCGTTCACAAAAGCCCTTCTGTTCACTGGGTAGGAGATGGGTTGCCGGTTCGTACCGTGCTATCGCATCACCAGTTTGGGGCGGCGGTTAGCCCGTTTTTACTGCTGGACTACGCAGAACCCTACTACGTAGAACCTGCTAATATACCCCGCGGAGTAGATGAGCACCCGCATCGGGGCTTCGAGACGGTGACGGTAGTCTATCAAGGAGAGTTGGAGCATCGGGATTCGGGGGGTAATCACGGGCGTATTGGAGCGGGAGAGGTGCAGTGGATGACGGCGGCAAGCGGCGTAGTCCACGAAGAGAAGTACTCGCAGGAGTTTACAGAGCGGGGTGGTTGGCTAGAGATGGTACAACTGTGGGTCAATCTACCCGCTAAAGATAAGATGTCGCAACCCGGCTACCAGACCCTCACCAAAAACCAGATACCAGAGGTACGCCTTGATAGTGGGAACAGCGTGGCACGGGTGATAGCTGGGCAGTTTGGAGAGGTGAGCGGCTCTGCAAAGACCTTTACACCGGTCAACTTGTGGGATTTACGGCTAGACGCGGGGAGCAGTACTGAACTGAATGTCCCGCAAGGCTACATGATGGCTCTGTTTGTACTCTAAGGTGAGGTACAGGTCAATGGGGCGGAAAGTGTAGCGAGTAAAGAACTCGCCCTGTTTCGGCGAGAGGGTGAGGCGGTGTCGCTTTCTGCCCTAGAGGAGAGTGTGGTGCTGGTATTGAGCGGGGAACCGATAGCGGAACCTGTTACGACTTATGGTCCCTTTGTAATGAACACCCAAGACGAGATAGTGCAAGCCATGAACGACTACCGAAGCGGGAAGATGGGGCATTTAGATTAGACTAGGCGGGGGGACGGGTTTAGGGAGGTAGCGGGATTTGGCGCGTGGGCTTGGGGGCAATGAGGGTATTGGGGGGAACGGAGGCGTTGATAACGGTTCCCGCCGCGATAATAGACCCCCTCCCTAGCGTCACACCCGCGAGGATAATCGCACCTGCCCCAATCCAAACCCCCTCCTCTACTACAATGGGCGCACTCGTCACGGTTCCAGAGCGTTTTTCCTCAGTTCCTATCTCGTGGGAGGTGGTAATGAACTTTACGTCGTGACCGATGCTTACGTTGTTCCCAATGGTGATAGGGGCGTTGACATCGAACAGGATAGGCGAGTTCATGAGTACGTCGTCGCCAAGCCGAAAGCGGGACTGTATTCTCCCGCCCCCGCTAATATGTACCCGCCCCATAAAGCAGATATTTCTGCCCATAGAGAATCCCGCAAGCCGATAGAGCAGGGTGCGGGTACGGTTAAAACAGAGGTGTGGGAGGCAAGAGATAACCCAGTCACACAGGCGATAACGCGGGTGGAGGTTCTCTACCTCTCCCCACAAAAGTCTTCCTATCCTTGTCAGAGGGTTACTGCCCATTAGCGTCGTTTAGCCTGTTACCTTGTCGCCTAGTAGCCCCACAATGTCGTTCAGAGTCTCACAGGCATTGACTGTGTTTGCCGAGAGAGTGACTCCCAACTTTTTGTCTATCGCTGCAATCAGGCTAAGGCGTGCCAGCGAGTCCCAGCCGTCTAGCTCCGCCACCGCTTCGCTTCCATCCAACGAACCCGCGTCTGCCTCTACAATATCGGCAATTACATCCAGAAAATCTGATTTTGTCATCTTAGGTTTCTTCCTTTCGTATTCAAAGAACCCTTTTGGGTAACTACGCTATGTGCCGTCGCTACTTGTTGGAGGAGTGAACTCTTCTGGCTGACGTACAGAGAGGAGTAGCATTTGAACATCCAGTTTGTCTTGTAGACGATTAGAGAGCGTTTTGATGTGAATGAGGTCGCTCTTAGCAACAAAGAGAAGAGTAACCCCTTGGTATTCTACCGTATGCCTTCGTGTCCACGCCTCTTCAAAACTTATCTCATTGATTGAGAACAGTATGTCCACCATTACAGGGGGTACACCGATACGGTAGAAATGCCCCTCTTGTATGAAGTCTTCATAAGTCAAGTTGGCGAGGGGCGCACCAAACTCTACTAAGGAGCGATATAGCCGTTTGGCATTCGCTAAATCTCTATCTATCCAAAGGTCAAGGTCTTTCGTATAGCGTGGCTCTGCATACTCCATTACCGCATAGCCACCTATAATGAGATACCTAACTTTGTTTACGTTGAAGATTTCCAACAGTTCTTTGAAGTCGGAGTTCATCGGTACGTCCTTGTCGTTCCATAGCGTAGACCACCAACTCCCAACCTGCGTTCAAACGTGCTTCGGTGCTTTGGGCTTGCCAAAAGGCAACGTCAAACTCTCGATTCATCTCTTCTATTTTTCCCGTCTGCACCATCCTTAACGCAGAATTTTGACGTTTGAGAGCATTCGGAGATAGGTTTAGCCTCTCTTCCTCTTCTTTAGGCATACTCTTTGCCCTCCTCTCCATTACAGCAAGGTACAATATACCCTTATATTCGGTATAAGGGGCGGTTTTGCCTCCCTAGAGAGGGATATTTTAGATGGAGCGAGACGAACTAGCGCGATTGCTTGCCTCCCGAAGCACCACAGAGCGTATTCAGGCGGTGCAGGTTATTGTCAAACGGGCAGAGAGTGCCTATCAAGACCTCTTGTTGAAAGCCCTGACGGATAAGTCCAACTACGTGGCAAGCCGGGCGGCGGAGGGCTTGGCGCAGATAGCAGATGGGGCAGCACTCTGGCAGATGCGGGATAGGTTTCTGTATCTCTCGGAGGAGGGTCTAAAGCGAGATCCCGGCTGTCAGGTGCGTGCGTGGCTTGCGTTCGCCTTTGGCAAGCAGGGCTTTCGAGAGGCGACAGAGGCTCTGCGTATCGGGATACGTACGGTTCAGATGGAGCCGGTAGGTGGCGTTCCCTTCGATACGGGGGCACACCTTCGGGCTAACTGCGCCCTTGCGCTAGGGCAGATAAAAGCACCGGATACCATTCGGGATATTACCCTACTACTCTTTGAGCCGAACGATCCCTTGAATCAGAAAGTAGAGATGCGGAAGGCGGCGGCAAAAGCCCTCGCACTGACCTGTGACCCCAACGCACTCATTCCCCTCACTCTACGCCTCTCCTACCCCTTCACTGAGACCGCAGAGGTACTTCAGGAGTGTATGCAGTCCCTCGTAGCACTAGACGACGAGAGAGCGATAGAGATACTACAGCCCTATTTGAGCCACAAGGACGACTCTCTTGCCGCTTTCTCTTGCCTGATGATAGCGCAAACCAATCAGCCAAACGCGGCACGTATCGTATTTGAGGCGGTAGAGACGTTCCGCGATAACGCGCTACTAGCGGTAATTTTGGCACTGGCAAGTATACGCTCGGAGGAGGCGCAGGAGTACCTGATAGAACTCACTCGCTCCTCTAAGGCAGAGGTGGGAGAGGTGCTTCTCGCTATTGTAGACGATATGCCCGCCAACCTAGCGGAGAAGTGCCTAGCGCAGTTGGCGAAGTGGGCGGTCTCAAAACGGGTACGGGAGGGGGCGCAACGAAGGCTACGAGGCTAAACGGTGTTTGCTACCCGTTCCAAGCCTCTAAGCGTGTTTGTACGACTCCGCAAGGTCCTCCGCCCTCTGCCTCGTGTACTGTGATTTTCGTTCCCTGAAACGTATAGAACGGGTTGAACCAGTGCGAAACCTCCATGCTTTTGCGGGGGATGTAGTGGCAGATAAACGCCCTTCGGAACTGCATTTTGCTCTCATTAGGATAGGAACCATGTATTAGGTTGCCATGAAAGAAGAGCATATCGCCGGCGTTGAGGTGGAGGGGTAACTCTGTGTAGCCTTCTGGCAACGTCACCCTATCCGACACAAAAGAGCGGCTGAGGTCGGCAGGAGTGGGGCAGATAATATCGAGTAGGTGCGACTGGGGAACAACGACCATACCCCCGTTTTCTGGGGTTGCATTGTCTACTGCCAACCACGCCCCGATACAGGTTCCGGGCTTTACCCGCAAGTAGAAGTTATCTTGGTGGAGTGCTTGCCCCCGTGCGCCGGGCGGCTTGAAGTAGAACATGGTCTGCGCGGCTATCGGTTCGTCCTCAAAGAGTGCTGTGAGTACCTGCTCCATCCGCCTATCCAAAAGGTAGCGGCGCGAAACCTCTCCCACTGCAAACTCCGCGTAGCGATGGGGGTGTAGCATTCGGGGGTAGCGGGCGAGTGGGTCGTTTGGGGGTAGGTTGGGAATGGTGTCGGAGAGGTTGGGTATGACCCCTTGGGATGCCTCTGCCATAAACGCCTCTCGAATCTCAGATACCTCTTGAGGTGTAAAGAAGCCTTTCAGCACCAGAAAGCCGTTCTGCTGGTACTCTTCTACTTGTGTTGGTGTGAGTTTGTGCTGGCTCATGCTGGTATCGCTTCCCTTGACCAGAGGCTACTTTTGTAAGTAGATGTTAGCCGAAAAACACTGGTTTAGTAAATACCCCCATTTCCCCGCTTCCTATTAAGGGGTGCGGTATCCCCATGTGGTGATTTTGCGGTAGATGCGTTCGTCGGGACCTACATACGAGAGGTGATGGACAAGTCCACGTTCGGGGCTAAGGACGAGGCTTCTGCCTCCAGCATAATCTCTTCCTCTCATTCGTCAAGAGGTATTGTCGGAGGCGGCAATCTTCGCGTCCATGATAGCCTGAGAGACCGCTATAAAGAGGCGTACATGAGTGGAGTGAGACACATCACTCCAAAGGCGTTAGGGGGTAGCCCCATGTTCCAAGAGCAGTTCTACCATTTCGCTTAACTGGTTCTGTGACGCAAGTAGCAAGGGGATGCTACGTGTGATGGGCATTTTTGCCTCTATGTCTGCCCCGTAATGAAGAAGGAGCCGTGCGATATTAACTTGGTTATAAAAGACGGCTATAAAGAGAACATTTACCCCCGTAATACCTTTGACATTGGGAGATGCTCCTCGTTGTAAAAACACCTCTACATTGTGTTCCTCCCCTGCGCTCACTGCTTTTATTAAAAGGCTGTCTTTGTCATTTTGAGGAACCCGAAAGCGTTTCAAAATAGCCACTTTTATTAGCAATAATCGTGTACAAATCTTAATTAGGCTCGTTTTCATTCTTAGAGGTAGGCTCTTAATAGAGTGTACTATATCAAGCCCTTGCACCAAAAGGTATCCCGTTCCGCAAGCAAGTAGAAGCAGTATCGTTTCACCCATCCGCAGAAGTGATTTTAGCAGGGCATTTGCCTTTGGAAGTGTTGATAACACGGCATACCTACCTCTGGAACATCGCTACCGTCTCTTTATCGAACATAATGACAAAGGTATACACCGCGAGTGCCGTTCCGAAAGGAAAATACAGTAAGTTCAGAATACCCAGTATCACGGCTCCGATACGCGCCCACTCTGCCCTGTTCAACAGTCCCCAACCGATTATCATACCGGGGACGGAAATTACCGCAAAAAAGCCCAGTGCCAGCGTACCAATCGAACCCAGAACGGCAAGACCGCCTACTCCCGCAGAGTGCGAAGGGTCGCTGATTGCCGCCGCACCTCCCAAAAACATAAAAAATGCCCAGATACACCCACCTAATAGTAAGGTCATTCCGTGCAGAACAATCGTAAGCCAAGCAATAATTTTTACGTGCGTCACCATCTTAACTCTCTCCTCTAAGGGGTTGTCTTTCGTTACAAGGAATACGTCTCTGTTTTACGTCTCGTTTCAGAAAACGGGTACAATAGATAACAAATCTACAGTAAGCGTCCTAGCAGGACTGTAGGTACACAAACCGATTTTTACGAGGAGAAAAGCCCCTATGTCTGAGGTGAATCCCAAAGTGTTCCGAACTTACGATATTCGCGCACTGGTTCCCAATCTGGTGGATGAAAAAAGCATCTACTTTGGTAAAGTATACGACCCCGACTCCTTCCAAGCCCCCCTCGAACCGGCAGGGGTAGAGCAGATTGGGCGCGGTCTTGGCGACTTTCTGGGGGCAGATACGTTGGTTATCGGCTACGATGCCCGTGTCTCTAGTCCCGAATGGTCGGCGGCACTAGCGCGGGGACTAAACCGACAAGGGGTTAATGTTATCGATATCGGTTTGGCAACTACCGACATGGTCTACTTTGCGTCGGGAACCTTCAACCTACCTGCGGTAGAGATAACGGCTTCGCACTGCACCAAAGAGTTGAACGGCATGAAAATCGTTCGGGCAGGGGCGCACGTTATCGGTAAAGGCGCAGGGATGGAAGAGCTACGCGACCTCGTGGTCTCTGGAAACTTCAAACAAGCCGATACGCAAGGCACTGTTGAGACGCGCAATGTAATGAGCGACTACATCGCGCACCTCCTCAAGTTTATCTCCCTAGACAAAATAAAGCCTTTCAAAATACTCGCGGACGCGGGTAACGGGGTGGGAGGGCTTCCTGCGCATGAACTCTTTGTGGCAATGCCCAAACTCTCCGTAACCGAACTGTTTTTCGACCCCGATGGTACTTTTCCCAATCACGAAGCGAACCCCTTTGACGTAGAGAACATCGAAGAGATGATCCACCGTATCCCCGCCGAAGGGTTCGATTTTGGAGTGGCATGGGACGGCGACGCAGACCGCTGTTTCTTCCTAGACGAAACTGGTAAGCCCATTCCCGGCGACTTTGTTACCACTCTCGTAGCCCGCTACTTCCTAAAACGCTCTCCCGGAGCCGGAATTGTGTACGACCTACGCGCTTCGTGGGCAGTACGTGACTGGGTAAGCAAACTTGGCGGCAGACCCATCTCGGAGCGGGTAGGACACTCCTATATCAAGCGCACTATGCGGAAAGACGACGCGGTATTCGGCGGTGAGGTTTCGGGGCACTACTACTTCCGAGACCACTTCTACGCAGATAACGGCTACATTCCCCTTCTCGCTATCCTAGAGATGCTCTCCGAAGAGGGCGTAAAGATGAGCGAACTGGTGGCAAGTCTGGGCGAGTACCATATCTCCGGCGAAATCAACTCGACAGTAGCAAACCCACCCGCCGCCCTAGAGCGCATTAAAGCGAAGTACGCCGATGCAGAGATTGATGAGCGAGATGGTGTCACCGTTGAATACCCCGACTGGCATTTCAACGTGCGCCCCTCCGCCAACGACCCGGTAGTACGCCTCAACCTCGAAGCGAAATCGCACGAACTCATGGTGCAAAAACGCGACGAAGTGCTGGCGATTATTTTGGCGTAGGCAACTCCGCAAACCAAACGCTTGAGGGGGACAGTGCTACCAACACGTCCCCCTTTTTCATGCCGTTTTCATCTTTGGTAGGCATACTATTACCAGCACCCCGCAAGGAGTAGTAGGGAGGGACAGCACCGTGCGAATTCTTATTGTAGAAGACGAAGTAGATATAGCCGAGATTATCAAGATGGGGCTGACAGAGGCGCACTATATCGTAGATATGGCGCACGATGGCAACAGAGGGCTACGCATGGCGAAAGAGCGCACCTACTCCCTTATCATTCTGGATATTATGCTACCGGGACGCGATGGCTGGAGCGTTTGCGAGGAGTTACGCGCCATGCGCTTCCAGATGCCTATCCTTATGCTCACCGCAAGAGATGCCGTGCGCGATAAGGTGAGGGGGTTGGAGATGGGAGCAGACGACTATCTCCCCAAGCCGTTCGATTTTGATGAACTGCTGGCACGGGTACGCGCCCTGTTACGGCGTGACCGAGTACATAAGGGGAAAACGATACGTATTGCCGACCTAGAGATAGATACCAACTCCCGAACCGTAACACGCAGTGGACACACTATTCCCCTCACCCCCCGCGAATATGCGCTACTCGAGGCACTCGCCGCACACGAGGGGCAGGTACTCACCCGCGAAACCATTCAGGAGCGGGTTTGGATGGACGAGGAGAGTTACTCCAATACGGTAGACGCCTATATTCGCCTCCTCCGCAAGAAAATCGACGCGAACTCCGAGACAAAACTGATTCATACGGTACATGGGGTTGGCTATACTGTGCGCCGCGCGGAGGAAGATTTGTCATGAATCTCGCCTCTATACGCACACGGCTCATTTTGCAAAATATAGGAGTTATGGCGGTTGCCCTCCTGCTCCTTAGTTTTCTGATATACTACGTGGCAACCGGTAGTCAGATGCGTGCGCTTGACCACGAACTTGAACACCGTTCTCAACGCTCTATCGGCGACCACCGCCGCCCTCCTCCCGATTTTGGAGGGGGCATGGATAGACCACCGCCTCCACCACACCCCAATATGCCCTACAAAGGGGTTCTACTAGACCTTCAAGGTCACTCCATGAGTCCCGATAGCACCAAAATCTACGCGCCTGATGACATAGAGAGGGGCTTGCGGGGAGAACGCTTCTACTCCAATGTAATGGACGGTGAGGTTCCGCTACGAGTGATGACGAATCCCATATATGAGGGGGGACGCATTGTGGGGGTAGCACAGCAACCCGCCCCTCTGGACGAGGTGTTCCGGGTACAGTCCGAACTCGCCAACACACTGATTATTCTGTTTCCGATTTCGTTGGGGGTTATCAGCATTGCTGTTACCTATCTTGTACGGAGGTCACTACTTCCAGTACGAAACATCAGCCGTACTGCCGAACAGATGGGTAGCAAAGACCTTGCTTTGAGGCTTCCCGTCTACGGCAACGACGAGTTTGCAGAACTGAGTACCACCCTCAACGGGATGCTCTCCCGCTTGCAAAACGCCTTTACGCGCCAAGAGGCAGTACTAGAACAGCAGAGACGCTTTGTAGCCGATGCCTCTCACGAACTCCGTACCCCCCTTACGGTTATCAAGGCGAACGCGGATTTGTACCAGAAGGGAGAGCGCACCCCAGAGGCATATCGTAACGCTTTGGGGGTTATTGGTCGTTCGGCAAACACCATGAACCGACTGGTACAAGACCTCCTACTGTTGGCGCGTACCGATAGCGGTCAGGTAGTTACCAATCACGAGACGATACACACGGAGCAACTACTTGCTGAGGTGGCAGAGGCGTTTGTGGAGCGGGAAGGGGCAACCTTTACCGTGCAGAGTACAGGAGAACCCGCCGCTATACAGGGCAACTTCGAGGAGTTGAAGCGGGTACTTACCAACCTACTAGAGAACGCCTATCGGCATACCCCTGCGGAGGGTCGGATAACCCTCTCTCTGCATATCGAAGCGGCACTGGTTCGCTTTGTGGTAAAGGATACGGGTATGGGTATCCCCGCCGAACACCTTCCTCACCTTACCGAACGCTTCTATCGGGTAGATACCGCCCGCGCTCGTTCGGAAGGAGGAACGGGGCTAGGACTCTCTATCTGTAAGAGTATTCTGGATTCGCATGGCGGAAAGTTGGATATAGAGAGTGTGGAGGGGCAAGGCACTACAGTAACGGTATCGCTACCGCGCCAACAAAACGGGTAGGGGGGTTACTGTTTGGTATCGCTTCTCCTATCCATATACCACCCTGCTACATAGCGCAAAATCAACACAAACGGAACCCACCAGATAAAGTCGTTGGTTAGGAGAAGAAGCCCAAAGCGTGGGGGCAGTGCGCCCTGTGCTACTGCCGCTACAAACCCCACAGGTCCGCAAACTTTCCCCAGTAGCCCGACTACCACAATCGCCCAGTGCTGTATCGGGTTCTTTGCGGCTATTGCGTAACCCACCCCATACACCCCTACTATCATCCCCACGCACTGCCAGATTTGTGGATAGTTTGGCGGGGGCATCTTTAGCAAAGAGAACGCAGAAAGAGGGAACAGTACTACCCATGCCCCCCATAACAGATTGTAGATTGCGGCAAGCCACAAAGTAGCGGCTATCCAACGCGGAGGGGAAACAGGGGAGAGAGGGTTATTCGTTGTAAGCACGGTTTTCACTGTGGAAACATCTCCCCGTCGTACTGTGTTAGTAGCCCCAACAGAGGGACTTCCACCTTTACCTGCACCCACCAGCCTGCCTCTGTACCCCACACCTCTGCGTTTACTTTGGGGGCAAAAACAGAAGGAAGCAGAACACCCAAGAGCCAGCACTTTCGGAACTCAAAACGAAACCCCTCCTCACAAGGGGCAAGGTGAAATCCAAAACAGAGGATGCCCGCCCTCTCTATCAAAAGCCCCCCATGGCTCCACTGCGTTGTAGTGAGTACCTGAGTACCAAAGCGGCGTACCCAGTACTCCTGCTCTCCCTTAACCTCTACCCTAAGATGAACCGGAACCTGCTCACTAGAAGGAGGAAGACGCATTAGCCTAGCCGCCAAATGGCGTAGCACTCCCTCCCCTTCCGCAATAGAGAAGGTTCCCTTAGCCTCACCACCTATCAGTGAGGCATGGAAACCTCGCAGAATAGGCGGCAAGGTATCGAAACCCTCTCCCAATACAGAGTGGTACAGGCTTTTTGTAGGAGGCATGGTCTACAAACCTATCGTCTGTCCGCCATCTACCAGCAGGGTCTGCCCTGTGATGTAACTCGCGTTTTCGGAGGCGAGAAAAGCCACCATGCTCCCTAGTTCTTCCGGGTGCCCCAGTCGTTTGAGGGGAATACGCGACTCCATCTGGCTTTTTGCCTCCTCTACCGTAATGCCCGCATCTTTTGCACGAACATTCAACAGGTGGGTAATGCGGTCTGTAGCAAAACTGCCCGGTGCGACGTTGTTTACCGTAATGCCGTAGCCCGCAAACTCCTGCGAAAGCGTTTTCAGTAGCCCGATGATACCTGCCCGTATCGTGTTGGAGAGCAGTAGCCCCGCAATGGGTTGCCGCGCAGAGGTAGAGGTTATCACGATGATTCTGCCCCAGTTTTGCGCCTTCATGCTCGGTAAAACCGCCCTCACAAGGTGGACGGTGGAGCGCAGAGTGCTATCGAGTGCCAGTTCCCACTTAGAATCGTCGAGGGTCTCGAAGGTTCCGGCAGGAGGGCCTCCGCTGTTGGGTACAAGAATATGTACCGTTCCAAAATGGGCTACCGTCTCCTGCACAATCCGCTCTAGGTCTTCTGCTTTCGTTACGTCGGCAACCAGCGGAAGCACCTCTGCCCCCGTCTCTTCCCGAATACGCTCTGCCGCCGCGTCGATTGCCTCTTGAGTGCGGGAACAGAGTGCCACTTTCGCGCCCTCCCGCGCCAAACAGAGAGCCGAAGCATACCCTAGCCCCTTACTCGCCGCACAAACTAGAGCCACTTTCCCCTTAAGTCCTAAATCCATCTTATCTCTCCTTACAAAGTATGGTTCTATTTTACCTTTAGGAGTAGCAACACAACTGCCTTCCTCCATAAAATGCCCATAACAACGGTGAGGTATACTCTTAGTGAATTTTGGGATTGAGAGGAGAAGGTATCTGTGGAGATTGTAGAGCAGATTTTTCAACTGTTTGCGGCGAACGGCGAGAACGCCTACTTTGGTGAGAACGTCTCCCAATTAGAACACGCGCTACAAGCCGCCTATCTTGCGGAGGAGGCGAAGGTCGATTCCACTCTTATCGTCGCCGCGCTTCTGCACGACGTGGGGCATCTGCTACACGGAATGGACGAGGGTATCGCGAACTTGGGGATTGACGGCAAGCACGAAGAGGTGGGTGAAATCTGGTTATCGAAGCACTTCCCAGCATCCGTCACCGAACCCGTATACCTACACGTCTCTGCAAAACGATACCTCTGTTCGACGGATAAGCACTATCTTAGCCAACTCTCGCCGGCATCACAACAGAGCTTTCATCTACAAGGCGGGCTAATGACCTCGCAAGAGGTTGCCGATTTCGAGAGCAATCCCTATTTTCGAGAGGCTATCCAGTTGCGATACTGGGACGACGAGGCGAAAATCCCGCAGTTACAGGTTCCCCCTTTAGAACACTACCGTAGTCACTTGGTAGCGGTGCTAGGTAACGAGGCATAGTATGAAACTGATTGTAGGGCTAGGAAATCCGGGTGCTCAGTATGTGGGCACGCGCCATAATATCGGATTCGATATTATCGAGGTGCTTTCAAAACGCCATGCTATCTCGGTAAGCAAACGCGACTTCAAAGGGGTGTATGGGGATGGCACGATAGGCACGGAGAGGGTCTTTTTGTTGCGCCCTATGACCTACATGAACCTCTCTGGTCAGTCAGTAGTAGCGTTATCTCAGTTTTATAAAATCGCCCCTCAAGACGTTATTGTGATACTAGACGATGTGGCTTTGGAGGTAGGGCGTTTGCGGTTACGCTACAAAGGGTCGGCAGGGGGGCATAACGGGCTGGCAAACATTATTCAACTGATGGGAACCGACGAAATAGCCCGGGTACGTGTGGGCGTGGGTGCCTCGCGGCAAGGCGACATGATAAACCACGTACTCGGTAAGTTTCGGAAGGAGGAGCAGGAGGAGATGGGGATTGCTTGCGAGGTCGCTTCTGATGCCATAGAGTACGCACTTCGTGAGGGCTTCCCCAACGCCATGAACCGCTATAATGCCGGTTCCAAACCTCCCAAAGAGGGGGCTTCTAACTCTTAACATTGAGGTTCTTTGGTCGCTTTTCACCTCACCTAACCTCTCCTTCGTAAGGAGAGGAATCTTTGTGGTCAGAGTTTACGAGGTTTGGCGCACGGTTCTCAGGTCTTTTCATACGGGACAATGCTCTCTCAAAATGCTTTTAACCACCGGTCATTCTACCTTAGCAGTAGCAGGAGGACTCCTCTCCTTGCGAAGGAGAGGCGGGGTGAGGTCAAGAATCTTCGCCGCTTTTGCACACTCTCCCGAACCTGAGATAGTCCAAAATTAATTCCCATAAACCGGAACTCTTACCAAAACTATTTCCTCCTTGACAAATCTATGCCTACAGTGTATATTACCCAATGTCTCAATACGTCCCTTTTGGGCAACTAAGGAGTTATTCCGTGCGAATTCGACATAAAGAAATCCGCTCTCGCCGCAAACTCGCCGCCGAGCGTATCAAAGCCCTCGCGCAAGCGGCACGCGCCGCAAAGCCTGTAGCCGCAAAGCCTGCCGCAAAGCCCGCTTCGCGCCCTGCGAAACCCGCAAGTAGCACTTCTACTCGTACCCCTGCGGCGAGTGCCAGTACCGGCACAACCAGCGCACCCCGTGCGCCCCGTCGTACCAAAGCCGCCGCAACCGCAGATGCTCCCGCAAAAGAGACCCCTGCACCTACCGAATAGGCTTACTACAACCGTTTCTCTAAAAAGTACCTCTTCCGTGCCTAATCGGAAGGGGTACTTTTCTATCTCTTGCAGGAATCTCTCCCCTTTAACCCGAAACAACTCAACTGAAATTCACCCCGTTTTTCCGATAAAGGAGAGTGTGTAATGTATCTATCCATTCGTGACGACGTTGTTTTTGCGGCGGGTTATACCGAACTGGCGGCAGGGCTTAAAGACTTGGGTATCAGCGCGGTAGAACTGTTTGTCCATAAAGACGACACCGTACCCGCCTTAGTCCCCGTTGGCGACAAAAAACGCCTCTGCCTTACCAACCCAGATGAGTTTGCGACCCTACAAAGCCAAATTCAAGAGCATGGGATTACCGTTGCCGCGCTCTGTATGGGAAACAACTTTAATGCAGAGGATAAGGATTTCGAGGTTGCGTGGGCTGTACGCACCGCAGAATCTGCCCAAAAACTCGGCGTACCCGCCATTCGTATAGATGCCATTATGCACGGAGAACAAGAACTCTCCTTAGAAGAGCGGCAAACCCTTGTTGCTACTATGATAAAGCGCATCCTCGACGGCTCTAGCCACACCGGAGTCGAGTTCGGAATCGAGAACCACGGTTTTCAGGGCAACGACCCAGAGTTCCTTGAAGGGTTGCTGGCACGGGTAGGTTCACCGCGCCTCGGGCTTACTCTCGATTCGGGTAACTTCTACTGGCGTGGCTGGCCCCTCTCCCGCGTCTACGAGATATTCGAGCAGTTTGCGCCCATCGTAAAGCATACGCACATCAAAAACATTCAGTACCCCGAAGCGATACGCGAAGAGCAACGCGAGATGGGTTACGAGTACGGTACGTATGTAAGCCCCATCCACGAAGGCGACATCGACCATACCCGCTACTTTCAGGCACTGAGAAAAGCGGGCTACACCCGTGACCTCTGCCTAGAGGACGAATCTTTAGGGAAATACCCTGTTGAAGAGCGTAAAGCAAATCTGCGTGCCGCCGCAGAGTTCTTCCTCGCTCACATTCAAAACGTATAGTTACAGAGGGAGGCATTTTTCGCGCCTCCCTTTTAGTACCCCCTTCCTTCAGAACGATATATCCAGTAAGAGTAGCCTTTCTACTCGCGCTGTTTTGGTCGTTGCATAAGGAGAACCCCTATAGAAACCAATCCCGACTTGAATCCCGCATTGGAAATGGGTGCCGAACACGAAGGAGTCGTGCTACGCGCCACCAGTGGGCAGTACATCGTGCAGGTTGTCTCCCCATTAGGAGGCTCTGCCCCGCAGTACCGCTGTATGCTTCGCGGCAACCTAAAGAAAAACTTTACCTATAACACAAGCCTCAGCGTGGCAAGGCGTGTTACCCGTGCCAAACGCCCTCATACCAAAGATACCGTAGCCATCGGAGACAGAGTGCGCTTTGTTGCATCCGATAACGAGAGCGGCATTATCGAAGAGGTCTTGCCCCGCACTACCCGTTTTGCCCGTACCGTAGATAGAGGTATGGAGCAGACCCTTATCACCAATCTCGACATCCTTGTTATTGTCTTTGCCTGCGCCGAACCCAACCCCGACCCTTGGCGGCTAGACCGCTGGATAGTAGCGGCAGAGTACTACGATATAGAACCTCTCATTATCGCAAACAAGTGCGACCTCGTAGACAACGCAACCTTTGAGGAGGCGTATCGTCCCTTTATGGAGTTGGGCTATCGGGTGATTCGAGCGAGTGCCCAAGCCGAAATCGGTATCGACGAGCTGAGAGACAGTTTAAAGGGGCATATCTCCGCATTTTCAGGACCTTCGGGAGTGGGAAAATCCAGCCTTCTCAACCGCGTACAGCCCGGACTCAAACTGGATACCGGTGATATAGGCTATACCACCTTCAAAGGGAGGCACACCACCACCGTAAGAGAACTCATCCCCCTAGAATCGGGTGGGTGGGTGGCAGATACGCCCGGACTACGCCAACTAGAACTGCTCAAAATGGAGCGAGAGGAACTCGCAGACTGCTTTGTAGAGTTTCGCCCCTACCTAGAGGCCTTCTGCAAGTTTCGAGACTGTAAGCACGAGAATGAACCCGGCTGTAACCTCAAGATTGCAGTGGAAGAGGGACACATCTCCCCGCGCCGCTACCAAAGTTTCTTGCAGATGGCGCATTAGCCAAGACACAAAAAAAGCCGCCCTTGATAAGGGGGCGGCTTTTGCTTCTTGAAGAAGAGGTTTTAAGGTGCAGGACCGTATACCGATATAGGGTCAAAACTGTTCTGAAGTTGTGCTGTGTCATTCATTGCATAGTTCACTGCATTGGTACGGATGTAGAACCAGCGGGAGGTCTTTCCTGGAGCTAGCCCACTCGGTTGAAACGAAAACAGAATGTAGCTACCAAAAGCGTTCTGGGCATTCGTTGGGTTTACGGTACCGCTCATGTCGCTACGCCAATCTACATCCAAAGAGCCTTGTAGATGCGGAGCAGACTGATTTCCCATGAAAGTAAATAGCCCTGAAATGTTGTTGGTGTTGCTAGCTACACTTGTTATCTGATAGTAGAAAGTCAGTTTTCCTGTTGCCGACTCTCGTACCACCTGATTACGAAGCACACCAGACCATATGATAGTCTTACCTGCATAGTTAAACTTGGTGCGAAACTCACGTGTTACCGAAGCGATAATAGGACCTCGCAGTGTAGGTTGTGCCTGAAGATTAACCCCTCCTAAGTTTGCAGAAGAGTTTGGTCCTACCAAAACAGCTGCCTTTACAGATACGTGAGACACAAATAGCCCCATAGCCGCCAGCGCACAAGTCGCAATACCCATCTTAAACGTGTTCCAATTCAACATTTTTTTAATCTCCGTGTTCTTTTCTCATTGAGAACATTTTCTTTTGATTTTGAGTTTTGAAGTAGCCTTATTTTTAATTTGTGTTTGGCTATCTTCATTTAGAATTATCCAACCCATCCGTGACGGCGGAGGAGACAAAAAGCCTACTAAATCGTTAAAATGAAAAGAAAATAGAGATTTTGTGTTTTTCCTCTTCTGTAATCTAGGCAGTGCTTTGTGTTCATGTAAGGCTTTGCTGTTAAATTTGCATAAAATCAGGTTGATATATATTAATTTTGAATTGAATCACTTCTCAAAAATAGGCACTTCATGCTAGACTCCAACCAAGTGTAGTTGTGTGCTAAGAGTCAAATTTGCCTGTCGTTTCACGCTATAGGGAGGAATTTTATGAGTAGTCTGGTATCTCCGCCAAAACCCAAGAAAAACCGTTTCTCACGTCGTACCCTGCTACAAGCGGGTGCACTCGGACTCTCTGGGCTTGCCATCTCCAAGCAAGCCTTTGCAGAGACCTACTCCGAGCCACCCGACTCCACGCTTCTGCCCGAAGGTCTGGAAGCAATGGGCATTAACCCACATGGGGTTACTCCTCAGTACCCCCTCGTTGACCGCATGACCTTCGGTATCACTACCGACGAAATCTCTCTGTTTAATAGTAAAAAGTGGGCAGGGTACGTAGAATACCACCTCGCCCCCGAAAAAATTAGCGATAACGCGCTAAACTACCGCCTGCAAGAGTTCCCATGTACCACTTGCACCCCTTACGAAAACCTCCGTGTCTATGGCTGGCGCACTGGTTTTGATGTCTACTACGACATGGCTTCCGCGCAGATAGTACGTGCTACCTACGCCAAAGCGCAGTTTTTAGAGGTCATCACCGAGTTTTGGCTAGACCACTTCAACGTCTTTAATAACGCGATATGGAGTGAGTTTCTACCTACCTACGTTCGTACCATTCGTAGCCTAGCCCTCACCGACTTTACGCAGTTGCTACGCGGAGTCATCAAGACCGCCGGCATGATGCAGTACCTTGATAACGAAAGAAATATCATTGGGCAACACAACGAAAACTTCGCCCGTGAACTTATGGAACTACATACGCTAGGAGTCTATAATGGGTATGGCGAATCCGACATCTATGTCGCTCGCAGATGCTTTACTGGCTGGAGTCGAGATGGGATAGACGAAAACCCCGACACCACCACAAACATCAACTGGGGAACTTTCCGCTTCTATCCAGACCGTCATGATAACGAAGGCGGCTACTTCTTAGGCACAACCTCCGCCGACCTCATTGTAAAAGGCGGCATTGAGCAGGGAGAGGGCATTATCAACAAACTCGCCTTGCACCCCAACACCGCCCTCACTATCTCGCGCAAACTGTGCAGACGCTTTTTAAGCGAAGGGGTCTCGGAGACCTTTGTACAAGCCACCGCCAACGTCTTCCTTACCAGTAAAGGCGACATAAAGACAGTACTGCGCTACATCTTCGACGAAACCAACTTCAAAGCCAACTACGCTCCCAAGTTCAAACGCCCCTTCCGCTATCTGGTATCTGCGGTTCGCGCGAACTACGGCACAATCGTCGATACGGGTGACGTTATCTGGTGGATGCTACAGCCGATGCGCCAACAGCCCTTTATGTGGGGACCTCCCAACGGCTACCCCGATGCCTACCTTGCATGGGTCGATAACCTTCTTCCGCGCTGGAAGGTGGGCGCGGGTATCGCGCAGAACAACTTCTGGGGGATACGCACCAATCCCTTCCTCTATATGCCCGGAAGAACCCCTGCAAACGTGGTAAAGTAACTCAAGTTGCTAGTGTAGTTTGTGCATGATAGGTTTGCGGTATAGTGAGTGTGCAATCAACCACGAACCGGAGACCTA
>OMJJ01000357.1 GCA_900299305.1 bacterium
CCCACCCCACCCTAACCCTACCCCTTTACAAGCGGAGGGAATCTTGCCTCTCCAAAGTGGTTCGAGAGACAACTACTTAACACAGATTAAGATGTCGTACATACCCCAATAAGCCTTAGCAAGAGGGAGAATTGCAATACACTCCTGCCCATTTACCAGAGCAAGAAAGCCTTTTGTCATAGGCGACGTTCCTTCCCCTTGTTAAGGGGAAGGCTAGGATGGGGTGGATTAAAACCTACCAACAACCAACCACTTTCCGTAAAACCCTAATACCCACCCCCCTCTCAAGTTACACCGCAGTCGCTAAAAACTCCCCGATAGCGACAACTGCACCATACGGGCTTGCTGAAACCGCGTACCGCTAAAGGCAGACTGAAAGTTGATAACCGTTCGGTCGTCCAGCAGGTTAATAATATCAAGCCCAAATTTCAGATGTTTATGTAGATAGGTCTGCCCTGTGCTAAAGTGCCAATCCAACTGAGTTCTGGGGGTGCGTGTGGTGTTTGGGAGAACAATGCTACTCGCAAGCCCGCTTCCATGATTGATTACCAGTGAGGAGTTGGCTCCGCTCTTCCATGTGTACCCCAAACTCAAGCCTACCGTATTTCGCTGGTCGTGGTCGTTAAAATTGGGGACAATCCCGCCCGTGTTATCTATCCCGTTGGGCGCGGCGATAGAGTAGGTATAGTTAAACGTGGTATCCCACCCAACCGTTCTCCCCTCTTTGTCCTTCCCAGCCTGTAGGTCGTAAACGAACTCTATACCATGTACACCCCCATACTGAAGGTTGACAGAAGAGTAGAGACCGATTTGGCTGCCCGGTATCAGTAGCCCCGTATCCACCTGATTATGTATCTGCTTCACGTAATAGGCAAGCGAAACCGACTGGCGCGGCGAAACCTGATGCTCTAGGCTAAGGTCGTACTGGTCGAGGGTTTCGGGTTGAATAGGCTGACCAATAATCGCCCCTTGTGCCAACGGAGGCGTATTAAACAGTCGATTATACGACCACCGTAACGTAGAGGCACGGTTTAGGTTATACGAGAAGTTGAGGCGTGGCGAGAGCGCAAACGTATCTATCGTAGACGACCCCAGATTTTGGCTCTGCTTGTACCAGTCGCCGCGTAGCCCATAATTCGCAGTCAGTTTGCGCGAAACTTTCCATGTATCCTGAAGATACCCCGCTCTATAGAACCCTGACCGATGCACCGTTAAAACCGGAGAGTTCGAGGAGGTTGCAAGGTAGATAGGGTTGCCATTCACATCTAGTATAGGATTTCCTGCTAAATCTGTCCTAATAGCCCCTGTTGGCGCAAGGTTGGGAGCAAAATTCGCCAGCGCATTCAAAGCCAACTGGCTTGCAGGGGCAATCTGATAGGTCTCGTCTCCGTTCTGGCTATCGGCAAGAAAACCCGCTTTGAGGTCGTGCTTACCCCGCCGATAGTTAAGGCTACCTACCCACTGAACATGATGAATGTTGCGAGTGGAGGTTGGATTGTACTCAATCGAGTTATCGACGGGTAGATTAAGGGGGTCTACCGCTGGGTTTTGGTTGTGCAAATCCTGCCCCGCGTGTAGAAATGTAAGAGCCAGTAGCCCCGTAGTGCTAGAGGCGATTTCACGCCGCCAAGAGAGTGTAGCAAACTCGCTCACCTCCCGTGCAGTGATGTCCATACCCAACGCCTGTTGAGAGAGCAGAGGAATCTTTGCAGACCCTAAGCCACCCGGATTTGCCGTCACCGCATCAGGAAGAGAGCCATCTGCATTCCTAAGCCCCAAGAATCCGTACCCCTGCCCTCCTCCTGCAAACGCACTCGGAAGCCCCGTGCGGTTATTAACTTGGTAGGTGTTTGGGTTGCGGCTAAGAGTAAGCGTAACAAGGTCATGATACGAGGGCGAGAAGCGGAACTTAAAAAACTCGTTGATACTAGAGCCTTCGTTATGCGCCGTATGTACATCCGGCTGTTGTGGTTCGAGGTAGTTGCGGGTACGGTTTGCCCCAAAGTTAATTACAAAACTACCCGAATTCCCCGCCGGACCTACTACGGTAAAATCACTATTTGTGGTATCGTAACTGCCACCCACAAATCCCACATCCGCACGAAAATGGCGGGTACTCGGCAGAGTAGCAATGTTTAGCACAGCGGCAACCTGCCCCCCGAACTCTGCGGGAAACCCACCTGTCAGAAACTCTAACTTATCTATTGTGGCAGGAACCACTACCGAGCCTTGCCGCCCAGAGAGTGTATCCGGCAGAGGAATGCCGTCTACCACATACGACAAATCGGCGTGTTCCCCCCGAACGTGTTGCTGTCCGTTCGAGTCGGAGGCGACACCGCTCTGCTCTTTCAGAATAGAGGCGACACTCCCTCCCGCAGAACCCGCTAACTTTTCGATTTTGTTATGGTCTACACTACTTCCCGGCGAAACCGCGTTGGCGTGTTTGGGTATTAGCCGTGCCGTAACCTTGATATAGATGTCCTTTATAGGTGGCTCCACCTGCCCCGTAAGCACAACACTCTGCCCCAACACCAACTCCACTTGCCGCACCGGTTGCCCAAACGCCTCCACTTCTGGCACTGCCTTCCAACCCGTAAGGTCAAATACCTCTGTAGGAGAGGGTATCAACCGATTGGTGGGTAGTATTGTGGAAAAATGTTGCCCTCGCACATCCTCCACAACCACCTTAGCACCGCGCAGAATACGATGGGAATGTGCCTCTCGTACCACAAACTGCACTCGTTGCAACTCACCCGCTTGGGCAGAGTGCGCTGATGCAGAGAGTAGCCCCAAGGCAAATAACGTGATTGAGGTTAATGGTCTCATTCGCTCACCTGAAATTCTATATGAAGCCGCACACGACTCTCAACAGGCTGACCGTCCTTCGTTGCAGGCTTGAACTTCCACCTACGCGCCACCTGTACGGCTCTACGGTCAAGTTCATTGTTCCCCGAACTCTGTACCACTTTCGCCTCTTTAGTTGTACCTTCCAACGAGACCACACACTCCACCACCGCCATTTTGTCTAGTGCTTCCGAACGAAGGTCATCGGGAATATCAGGCGTGGGCTGTTCTCCTATGGGGGTTGCCTCCGTATAGACGGGTGCTTTGGAGACAACAACAGGGGTCGGCTCTACCGGCTTGGGGGTAGGTTTCGGCACAGGTGTAGGCTTCACCTCTACAGGCATAGGGGTCGGTTTGGTTTCGATAGGCGAAGGTGGTTTCGTAACAGGTGGAGCAACTGGAGTCTCGGTTTTATTCCCTGCGCCTCCCTTGTCGCCTTCGGGGGGAAGGTTTCCCTGTTTCACTGCACCCTGCACAACATCCCCACCATCTCCGCCATCCTCTCCCCCTGCCCCACTCGCAACCGCAACATGGGGGGCGTTCTGCGCGATTTTGATAGGTCCGTGATGTTGGTTCGCCCCACCACTCTTCTTCACAGCCGACTTCGTAGCCGACTTCTTCTCCTCTACAGGTTTAGGAGGTTCCGTATCGGGAGGTGGCGCAAGCACCACCATCTGCACCTGCTGAAACGACTTCTGTATACTCTTAAAGGTGTTGAAGTGTGCCAACACAGGAAGCGCAACGATGTGCGCCCCCACCGATACCGCGATAATTCGGTTTAGGAGCGGGTTTTTCTGTCTTCTTCTGCGTCCCATCGGCTACTCCTTATCCGTCGCTATCGCAAAGCGTACTACTCCCGCCTTACGCGCCTCGTCCATCGCTCCCACAACGCTCCCATGCAGTACCATCTTGTCAGCATTCAATACAACAAGGTCTTTGTCGCTCACTTTGAGTTTGTGCAGTTCGTCTTTTAGAGAGTCAAGCGTAACCGTTTTGGTATTCAGGTGGATGCTACCATCTCTCATCAGAGTTATGGTTAGGTTCTGTGAGGAGTGGTCAGAAGAGGTAGCGGCTTTTGGTAAGTTGACCGGAAGCCCCGCCTGCACCACCATCGCCAGCGAAGCCACCATAAAGAAGAAGAGCAGAAACATCATCACATCTATCATGGGTATCACCACGATTTCCGCCTCTTCAATCGGTTTGCGCCGTGCGATATTCACTCGTTTTTTCATTGCCATCGGAAAAATCGCCTCCGCTAGTCGATGCGCCCCGTCAAAAAGTTGACCAGTTCCGCGCCATAGTACTCCATATCCTCAACTATCTTTTTAGAAAGGTTGGCGTAGTAGTTGAAGAAGATAAATCCCAGTACCGCAATCGTGATTCCCGTAGCCGTAGAGATAAGAGCCTCCGAGATACCGCCAAGCACCTGTGTAGGA
>OMJJ01000358.1 GCA_900299305.1 bacterium
CTATTTGCCACTAGCAACTTGAGTTAAGATACCTCTCTACCCCTCTTCTCACAAAGCCACTACGACAGAATCGGCTCTATCACGTGACCGTGTACGTCCGTTAGGCGACGCTGTATGCCGTTGTGGTAGTAGGTAAGGCGTTTGTGGTCTATGCCAAGAAGGTGGAGTACGGTGGCGTGGTAGTCGTAGACCTGTAAGGGGTTTTCGGCGGTGGAGTAGCCCACTTCGTCAGAACTGCCGTAGTGCATTCCGTGCTTCAAACCTGCCCCCGCCATCCACATCGTAAAGGCGTTGGGGTGGTGGTCACGCCCTCGGCTACCTATCCCCTGTGTAATAGGAGTGCGCCCGAACTCCGTCATCCAGAGAACCAGTGTATCGTCCAGCATTCCCCGCGCCTTCAGGTCTTAGCAGACCCGCGAGAGGCTTATCCATCACCAACGCCTGTTTGGTGTGATTCTCCACCACGTCCTCATGCCCATCCCAGTTGATACGAGGGCTACCAAACGCGCCCCCATGTATCACCTGAACAAAGCGTACTCCTTTCTCCAAAAGCCGCCGCGCTAGGAGGCAGTTACGCCCGAATCCTGCCGTTTCGGAGGTATCTAGCCCATAGAGCCGCTTGGTGGCTTCCGTTTCGGAATCGAAACCAATCACTTCGGGGATACTGCTCTGCATCTGCGCCGCCAACTCGTAAGAGCGGATACGGGCAGTGAGGGTGCTGTCTCCCGGATTTTGGCGCGAAAACTCCCGATTCAGACCGCTAAGGAACTCCATTTCGGTACTGCGCTGTTTTGCGGAGATGCCAGAGGGAGGGAATAGGTCGGGGATAGGCTCTTTCCCGTTTCCAAACGCAACTCCCTGATGCGTAGCGGGTAGGAACCCACTCGTCCAGTTGATGGCTCCACCTGCGGGAAGCCCCCGTGGGTCGGGAAGCACTACAAAAGTAGGCAGGTTCTGGTTACGGCTTCCTAGCCCATAGGAGAGCCACGCCCCCAAACACGGAAAGCCGTTCATGGTAAAGCCCGTGTTCATAAAGAAGGTTGCGGGGGTGTGGTTGGAACTTTTGGAGGAGAGCGAGTGCAGAAAGGTAATGTCGTCCACGCACTCCGCAAGGTGCGGCAGCAGAGAACTAACCCACTGCCCACTCTGCCCATACTGCCGAAACGCGAAGGGGCTTTTCATCAGTTTTCCCGGCTGACCAAAGAAGGTGTCTATCTTCCCCTTTCCGGTCAGGGTTTCGCCGTCGTGCTTTGCAAGGTCGGGCTTATAGTCGAAGGTGTCTATATGGCTCACCCCGCCCATGCAGAATATCTGTATCACGCGCTTTGCTTTGGGTGGGAAATGGGTTCCGGGGGTGCGCTCTTGCAGGGGTAGCCCCTGCGCCTCTTCCTTGAGTAAGCAAGCAAGGGCGATTGCGCCTAGCCCACCAGCGGAGGTAGCCAAAAGGTCACGCCTAGAAACTGCGAGGGTCTCGTTCTCCATTTGCGGTATCTCCTATCCCAGTGGCACACCAGTTACTCGTAGGTATGCTTCGCGATAACGGTCTGCGGTTCCTTCCACCACATCGGCGGGAAGTTCGGGGGCGGGAGGCGTTTTGTCCCAACCAGAAGCCTCTAGCCAGTCTCGTACAAACTGCTTATCAAAAGAGGGTTGCGATTTGCCGGGTGCGTATATCTCGCTATCCCAAAAACGGGAGGAGTCGGGAGAGAGTGCTTCGTCTATCCAGATAAGTTTGCCGTTTAGCAGTCCAAACTCGAACTTGGTATCCGCCACAATAATCCCGTTTTGCAGGGCGCGTTCCGCCGCTTGGTTGTAGAGTGCGATACTCGTCTGTGCGAGTTGTTGTGCCAGTTCGCGCCCGTTGGCGTGTCCCGCCGCTACCAGTGCCTCCCCCGCTTGAGCAAGGCTGATGTTCTCGTCGTGTCCACTGGTGGCTTTGGTGGCGGGGGTAAAGATGGGGGCAGGAAGCCTCTCCGATTCCCGCAACCCCGCAGGAAAGTCGTAGCCGTGTAGCGAGACCGCCTGTATGAGTCCCCCTGCCTGTTTGTACTCTTTCCATAAGGAACCTGCCAGATAGCCGCGTACCACGCACTCCACTGGTAGGGCTTGCGTCTTGGTACAGAGCAGAGACCGCCCCTCTAGCATCTCACGTACCTGCGGGGTAACGGTGGCTCCTGCGCGTTCTAGTGCCTCCGCAATAGGGTCAACTTCGGTAGAGATTTCGTGGTTGGGGATGATGTCGGCAAGGTGCGTAAACCAGAAGTGAGAAATCTGAGTTAGGACGCGCCCTTTATCGGGGATACCGTTGGGCATTATCACATCGAATGCAGAGATGCGGTCTGTAGCAATGAGCAGAAGGGTGTCGCCAAGGTCGTAGAGGTCGCGCACTTTGCCGCTGGCGAGTAGCGGGAGACCGGGTATCTCCGTGTTTAGTACGGGGGCTTTCATAAAGACAAAACTCTCCTCGTGATTGGAAGTTAGGATGATACATTCTACGCACTCGCCCTCATTCTGTCCTTGTAGGACATCTTTCCCCCAATTTTGGGGGAAAGAGAGAGTAGAGAGGTATTCTCGTTATCAGAAAGGTGTACCTGTACAAAAAAGTAACTAC
>OMJJ01000359.1 GCA_900299305.1 bacterium
AGGAAGCGGGAGGAGTTCATCATCACCTCTTCTCCGGTGTCGGGGTCGAGGAAGAAGTTTCCGCTAATGCCGTGAACAACAGGCGGAACCCCCGTCACAATCGAAGCGTTATTGACGTTGGTAAAGGAGGGCAACGCCCCCCGCACCATGCCCCGATACCCGCGATTGGTCATGGCTTGAACATGGGGCATTTTGCCTTGCGCCATCGCACAGTCGAGGTATTCGTCGGCGGAACCATCGAGGCAGATAGCCACTACCGGACGCGCTGGGGGGGTATAGGTGCGCCCGTTTACGGTGAAGGGCTGTGTAGAGATTGTGGGTGTCATGTCTAATTCTCTCCCAAGTGTTCGGTAACGGTCTTTTCTGCGACTCCAAAGGAGAGGGTCATACCAGACCCTCCTACTGCAGTTACTGCGGTTACGCCCTTGTCGGGGCTTAGGATGCGGTAGGTATGCGTGGGGTGTTTGGCATAGATACCGTGCCACCTCTGCCCGATGCGTAGGTCGGGGGCGTTAAGAAAGGTCTTTAGGTATCCCAAAATCATGTCGTCTATCTCTGGTTTGTCGAAGGGGGTTATATCTGCCCCGTACTCGTGCGAATCTCCGATAACCACCTCACCATTTCCATTTTGAGAGGTCATTACATGAATACCGTACTGGTCGTATTCGGGGTTCTCTTGTGCGATACGTGCTTTTAGAGCAGGGAGTGAAGGGCAGTGCTCAAAACTGCGGTAGTGGCGCAAAGTAAGACCCGCCGCCAGCATGGGACCAATCCGCCAACTGTCGCCGTAGGGTTGAGAGCGCATCATCTGGAGTTTGCAGGGAACCATCTTTTCGGCTTGCAAAATTTCGGGGTAGAGAGTTCGTACGTCGTCACCCGCGCAGAGTAGGAGGTGTTCGGCATAGTATTCGCCACCCCCTGCGTACACTTTAGGGTGGTTATAGCCCGTTACCGGATACCCGTATCGAAACACGACTCCGTACCGCTTTTCGAGGTACGTGGGGAGTTCTGCAATCACCTTGCGGGGGTCTACACATATCTCTGTAGGACTCCACATACCACCGAGTAGCCCCTGTTGCACAATAGCGGAACTGCGGTCTGCAATCTCTTGTGGGGTCTCTAGGGAGGCGGTGTAGCCGTTTTCGGGGGCGGTTGCCACAAACTCTTGTAGTATCTGCCACTCGTCGAGGTGATAGGCTAGGTGAAGCGAACCTGTTTTTTCGTGCCAGATTCCGCTCTCCTCTAGGAGTTCTTTCCAGATATTCCGGCTTCTGAGGGCGATTTGTAAGGTATCACCAGCAGGTTGCCCGATGGGCCATATCATACCGAAGTTACGGATAGATGCTCCCTGTGCTTGCGGGGTGCGCTCGAAAACAATAACGCGGTGTCCGCGCTTGCCGAGGTGGTAGGCGTGTGCCAAGCCGATAATACCCGCCCCAACAATCGCGTAGTCGTAGTGAGTAGACATAGAGGTAGTAACACTTTCCAGAAAAGTTTTGGAAAAGTATACCTGCTGAAGAGAGGAGAGAAAATGAAATGTTTGTTAAGAATAGGGCTAATTCTAGGTTAGATTGCCCTAGTTGGGATAGGTAGTGCAGAGCCACTCTACTGCGCTAGGCAGGTCGGCAAAAACCTGTTCGGGGTGTGGTAGCGGTGAGGTGGCAGAGTCGAACTGCTTGGTATGCCCCGTTAAGATAAGAGCCGTGTGCGCCTGTACCGTTGCCCCCGCCTGAATATCGCGGTGGCTATCCCCCAACACCCAGCACTCCTCCAAATTCAGAGCGTGTTCCTGTGCCGCCCTCAGCAGTAACCCCGCTTTGGGCTTGCGGCAGTCACAACCCGCCTCTGGGTGGTGAGGGCAGTAGTAAATCCCCTCAAAATGCCCTCCTGCCGCCGCCAACTCCTCTTTAAGATGCTGATGAATACGCTCCAGCATCTCTAAACTCAAGTAGCCGCGCCCCACCCCCGCCTGATTGGTAAACAGGAACACCTTCCACCCTGCCGCACACAGTGTGGCAATCGCTTCCCGTACCCCCGCCAAAATTACCAAAGCAGAAGGCTCGGTAATGTACGCCCCCGTCTCTGCGGTGACAACTCCGTCCCTATCCAAAAACACCACTCTCTGCATAAAAGTCTCTATCCTAAGTCTGCCACAAAGTACTGCGGTATCAGCGGTTCACCCGTAGCAAACTCCAGCCACTCTTCCCATGCGAACAGTGCCCCCGGATAGAACACCTTCTCTTTAAGCCATGCCCCTACTTTCGGACTGGTAATCAGTGCCGAACTTGGTTCCCCTGCCAACACCACCGTATTCAGGTAGTTTAGGAGTTGAGAGGCTATCATCTCTCCTAACAGGTAGTTATGATAGTAGACGGGTGCAGTAGCAAGGTGAACTTTCGCCGCCCAGTCCGGTTCATTGCGCCCTTCGGGTCGTTTGATACGTTGGAACCTCTCTACCAAGTCCCACCAAAGCGTGTTCAAATCCTGTTCGGGGTTGCGGTACATCTCCCTCTCGAAGTACGACATAACCAAGCACCAGCGCATAAACACCAACAACTGATGCCGAATCTCCTGTTGTGCATCCGCCGCGATTCGCCCCGCCTCCGCTTTCTCTACCCCTGCGTAGAGAGAGAGCCAGTCCGCGTTCTTGGTCAGCCGCCCCATAAAGAGGGCTATCGCTTCGGTGGTCATAATGTGCGCGGGGGTACGTAGCAGGTAGGGCAGACTGTGGTCGGTATACCTATCATAGACCGCATGACCGTACTCGTGAAGAAGCGTACTCATCCAACGCTCATTCGACTGTAGGTTGCAGAGTACACGCACATCGCCCTTTCTATCTACATCCATACAAAAAGCGTGTTGGCACTTGCCCTCGCGCTCGTAGAGGTCGGCGATAGCCAGCATCTCTTCGATGGGCAGACCAATCGCAGAGAAGAACTCGGCAGCGATGGCTTCGAGGTCTTGCTCCACAAAGAACCTATCTAGGTTGGCTTTCCCTGCTTCCGGGCTTTGGAAGAAACGATTCGCGTGGTGCCAAGGGCGGATTGCGTCGGGGGTCGTTTCAAATCGTTCTGCGAGTCGGCTATCCAGTTCATCCCGATAGGAGTTCCAGAGGGGTTCACTCTTAGCGGCGAGGTCGTCGAGTTGTTGGAAAAGCCGCTCTTCGGTCAGTTCCTGTAGTTCGAGGCTCATCACATAGTAGTTTTCAAAGCCCAATGAGGTCGCGGCACGGTTACGAAGGCGTATCAGTTCTAAAACGCGCTCCGATACCGCTTGCCCCACCTGCTTACTCGCCTCCCACGCCTGTTTTCGCAGTGTAACGTCTCTGGATTCGTCCAAAATCTTCTCGATGGCGTTATCGCTCACAGGCTCCCCGCAAATCGTACCCCGATAGACGTTAAACGAGTCCTCTATCTCTACCATTAGGGCAATCGTCTCGTCTAGCAGTTCGGTAGGTATCTGGTTTTCGAGGTAGGCGTTTAGCAAGATGCGGTGTTGTCGTGCCAGCACAGGCGAGTCAATTTCGTCTACAGCAAGGTTTTTCAGGAAAGCGTAGTCGTCGGTGTTCGCATAGATACGGGCAAAGCGGGTATTTAGTTCGGTAACTTTGTCTTTAATCGCTTCGCTACTGGTGGTCTGCATCTCCCAGTTCGCAAGTGCGGTTTCACGGGAGAGAGGTTCAACAACGGCAAGGTGCTGGTCTATAAAGGCTTGGAGTTCAAGAGTCGGATTCATAAGGCTCCTCATAATGGATTTAGGATTAGGGCAAGTAGCGAGTCGTCTCTGCTACATGGGTTCAGGTAGTTTCTACAGGGAGGCACAAGAATCATTCTTCAATCTGTTTTTCGCTTCCTATCTCTCAATCACGGCACGGATTTCTGATATATACGCACTTCCATCTGGTAAAATAGAACCACAAAAGGAGAACAATTTCGTGAACTATGCAAAACAACATCGGGGGGTCGTGGTCGCACAAAACGGCATGATAGCCGCGTCACAGCCGTTAGCGGTATCGGCAGGACTGAAAGTGCTACAGCAGGGCGGTAACTTTGTAGACTGCGCTCTCGCCGCGTCTGCTGTACTCTGCGTGGTGGAGCCGTACAACAGCCATTTGGGGGGCGATGCCTTTATCATCGTGTACGACAACAAAACAGGCGAGACCACCGCCCTTAACGCCTCTGGTGCGTCTCCCAAAGCGGCAACCCTCGACCATTTTGCAAACGGTATCCCGCTAAGGGGCTTACAAGCGGTATCGGTTCCGGGACTTATCTCTGCATGGTTCGCGCTCCATGAGCGTTGGGGAACCATTCCTGTTGCCAACCTATTAGAGACCGCCATTCAGTACGCTGAGGGGGGCTTTCCTGCGGGGTATCGCTACTGCCGCGCCTTCCAAGATAACCGCGACCTTCTGCTTCAGTTCCCCGATACGGCAGATGCTCTCCTTACGAACGGAAAGTTTCCTACTCCGGGAAGCCGTGTCGTTCAGCCCGACCTCGCTTGGACTCTGCGTCAAATCGCACAGCACGGACGCTCTGCCTTTTACGAGGGGGCTATCACAGAGCGGATACTCAAGTACAGTGAGGCGAATGGTGGGCTGTTTTCCGCGCAAGATTTTGCAGAACACCAGACGCAAATCACCGCCCCCATACAAACGAACTATCGGGGCTATACGGTACACGGGCAACCTCCCGTCTCGCAGGGACATATCCTGCTACAAGAACTCAACCTTGTAGAGGGTTTCGACCTTGCGGCATGGGGACACAACACACCTGAAACCTTGCACGTACAGGTAGAGGCGAAGCGGCTTGCGTTTGCCGACAGAGCCGCCTACTTGGGCGACCCGCGCTTTGTCTCGGTTCCTATGGAGACCCTCCTCTCCAAATCCTACGCAGAACAGCGGCGCACCGCTATCAATAGAACTCACGCCTCGAAAGAGGTGACAGCCGGAGAGGTAGACCACGATACCACCTACTTCTGCGTTACCGATTCGGAGGGCAACGGCATCAGTTTTATTCAGAGCGTCTTTTGGGGATTTGGTAGCGGCGTAGTCGCCAAAGACACAGGGGTTCTCTTCAATAACCGCATGACAGGCTTCAACCTAGAACCCGGACACCCCAACTGTCTCGCCCCCGGAAAGCGTCCCGCGCACACTCTAAACGCCTACCTCGTAACCCAAGAGCGCAATGGGCGCAACGAACTGAGTTTTGTGGGCGGCACTCCGGGCGGAGATATTCAGGTACAGAGCAACCTTCAGGTTATCTGCAACATCATCGATTTTGGCATGAACCCCCAAGAGGCGATAGAGGCACCCCGTTGGCAACACGGTATTGGAGTGGGCGGAGACGGCTCACCGGAACAGGTACTCTGGATAGAGAATAGAGTCTCGGAACAGGTCTTTGAGGCACTCACACAGAAGGGGCATAGGGTAGAGCGGTTGGGAGGCTGGGGGCATGGCAGCTCTTATCAAGTCATTCTAAGGGATGCAGAGACGGGGGCATACATGGGTGGTTCCGACCCACGTTGTGATGGACACGCGGCAGGCTTTTAGAGAGTCTGCCTACCCCCCTTATCCCCGAATAACGATACGAAACCCAGTGAGGAAACTCCTATAAGTCGGATAGCCATCATCACGTCTGGCGCAACAGAAAGAGGCAGGAACATCA
>OMJJ01000360.1 GCA_900299305.1 bacterium
GACCGTACTGTTCGCAGTAGGAACGCATGGCGGCGTTACCGTCACGGCAAAACTGCGCTTTCAGGCTCTCTGCGGAGTAGTAAAAGCCGGCATGAAGTACCCCGCTATTCCGCCCGCTGGCATGGAAGCCTAGTACCGGCTCTTTCTCTAGGAGGGTAACACCACAGTCGGGGTAACGGCTTTTGAGTTCGATAGCGATGCGAACCCCCATCACCCCGCCCCCGATAACCAGAAAGTCGGTGGTCATACTACCTCAATAACCCTGCCCGTCTCCAACGACTCGATAGCGCACTGTATCACCTTTTGCGCTTGTAGCCCATCGTAGCCGGAGCCGTCTATCTCGTCGGGTTTTGCGTCTTCGGAAACCTGCTTTAGAAAGCAGTGTATCCGTTCTCGGAAGGTGTCGTTAAAATCGCGGTAGCCCCCGAATACGGGATTGGTGTAGACTGCTTTGGTGAGGTCGTTCGCAGGATAGAGGGTCACTTCGCGCCACATATCGTCGATAACAAACCGTCCTTCTGTTCCTGCAACCTCCACTCGCTCCATCGGATGCCCCCGCGCAAGGTCGTAACTGCTGGTAAGGTGTCCTACCATTCCGTTCTTTAGGCGGAAGTTGAACGAGGCAGACGACCAGATGTTACGTCCCGGTGCTTTGAGGGCGAAGCACTGTACCGCCGCTATATCGCCGCAGAAGTGCCGTATTAAATCCATAGAGTGGGGGTTCAGTGCTTTGAGGTGGAAGTAGGGCGAATCGAACTCACCCGGCTTTCCTATCCACAGCGCAACGTTTACAAAGAGGAGGTCGCCGAGTCTGCCCTCGTTCATCCACTGCTTTGCCAACCTAGCGGCGGGGGTAAAACGGTGATTAAAGTCGATAGCGAAACAGAGGCTCTTCTCTTTGGCACACTGTACCATCTCCTCCGCTTTCCCGATTTCGTTGCTAATGGGCTTTTCACAAAGAACATGACACCCTGCCTCTAATGCTTGCATAGTAGGCGTATAGTGGTCGCTAGAGTACTCATACCCACCCGTTGCTATACTGCACACATCGAGTTTAAGGGTACTCAGCATCGCTTCGGCAGAGGTGAAATGTGGTACTCCCAACCGCTTTCCCGCCGCCTCTGCTCTATTCGCATCTCTGTCACAGACCCCTACAAGGTTCGCGAGTGCGTCCTCCTTGTAGATACTTGCGTGTAGATTTCCTATCGCTCCAAGCCCAATAACACCCGTTCTTAACACGTCGTCTCGTTTTCCCTTCTTCAAAATTACGCTGTGCGCCCCTATTCACCATACCACCTTGAATTTCCTGTCTCACAAATTTAGTGGTACAATGAAGTTAGGTACGAACTACACTTCTGGATGGGAGAATCTTAGTTTCCATGCGACTGGTTATCGTCACAGGTCCTTCGGGTACGGGTAAAACGCTCGCGCTCCACAGTTTCGAGGATGCCTCCTACTTTACTGTGGATAACCTACCCCCGCGTATGTTGCCGCAACTGTTTCAAAATGTTGCCGATTTCGACAGAATCGCGGTGGTGGTAGATACACGCTCTGGTAGTGCGTTCGCCCACTTCGAGGAGGTCATACACCAGCTCAGGGCGGAGAACACAGAGGTAGAGATCCTGTTTTTGGATGCAAGCGACGAGACCCTCGTGCGCCGCTTCAAAGAGACACGCCGCCCTCACCCCCTCTTTGTTCCCACCTCCGACGATAGAACCGAAGATGGTATTATAGAGGCAATCCATGCAGAACGCGCTCTACTAGAGACTGCTCGCGCTCTTGCCGACTGTACCATAGATACCAGTGCGCTCTCTGCTTCCCAACTACGTGAGACCATCCACTCTAGCTATGCCCAAGACACCCGTCCTGGTATGATGACGATTGTCACCTCCTTTGGGTTCAAGCATGGACTACCAGTCGATGCCGACCTCGTTTTCGATGTTCGCTTCCTAAACAACCCCTACTACCGACCAGAACTCCGCAAACGCACAGGGCGCGACCCTGAAGTCGCCGCCTACATCCACCGCGACCCCCGTACCCAACCTTTCTTAGATAGGCTGAAGGAGTTGGTGATGTTCACGCTACCGGAGTATCGGAGAGAAGGAAAAGCATATGTCAATATCGCTATCGGCTGTACAGGAGGGAAACACCGCTCAGTTGCACTTACGGAGGAGTTGGCGACCTTCATACGAGACAGTGGCTATCATGCAGTTATAAGGCACCGCGATATTCACCATGAGGGAGGCACAGGAACCGCCCTAGTTACTGCCCCCGCCTTGCCGCCCCTTGAGACGAAGCCATGAAAAAACTCCAACTCTCCGTTAAGTGGCTCTATCCGGGAATGCACGTCAAACGCTGGACGGTACTTGTCCTGCTTGGTATCGCCTGTTTCCTGATAGGAATGGGAGTGCGGCTACAAGCCCCTACTCCAGAGTCAGAACTGCTTGGCAAAGTGACCGCGAAGATGTTCTTCTACTCGCTACACAGCGTAAACGCGCTTAGGGTCGGAATGTTACTTAGCGTTACGGGGGCGGTTCTCTGCTTCTATGCCGCCTCACGCTTGGTACTCTCGCTACTACAGGCAGTAGAGCCGGAACGCGCCGAACGGGGGCTTGCCGATATTGTCTACCAACGCCGCAAACTGACGCAAGGAAAACACATTGTGGTTATTGGGGGAGGTACAGGGCTATCTACCCTCCTGCGGGGCTTAAAGCAACACAGCAGTAACCTCACCGCTATCGTCACGGTTGCCGACGACGGCGGCTCTTCGGGTAAAATCGTGAAGCAACTCAATATGCTTCCCCCTGGTGATATTCGCAACTGCCTTGTTGCCCTCGCCGACGACGAGACGCAGATGACCGAACTGTTTCAGTACCGCTTTGGGAAGAGCGTCTACCCGGAGGAGGCGTTAGCCGTCACCCGCACACGAGGAAACAAGGGAACCGCCCTCGCAGAGAACCCAGAACAGACCATAAGTTATGGGGAGGGGCTTCGCGACCACGCCTTCGGGAACCTGCTCATTGCCGCGATGTGTGCTATCAATCAGGGCGACTTCCAACGTGCCATTCGCGAAACGAGCCGCGTTCTCAATGTGCGCGGACGGGTACTGCCCTCCACCATTGAACACATTCAACTCCGCGCCGAGATGGAAGATTCCTCGTTACTCACAGGTGAGACCACAATAGCCTCCTCCCCTCTCAAAATTCGCCGTATGATGACTCTTCCCGAAAACCCTCACCCTCCCGCCGAAGTGCTAGAAGCGATAGAGAACGCTGACATTATTATTTTAGGTCCGGGTAGTGTGTTCAC
>OMJJ01000361.1 GCA_900299305.1 bacterium
ACGCCAAGCCAGCCGGCACAACCTGCTACTCCCAACAAAGACGACAAGGACAAAGAGTACGAGATACCTGCGTTCCTTCGCCGCCGCTAAACGTTTTGCGAAAAGGAGACCCCTCTGGAAACTTACTCAGTTTCCAGAGGGGTCTTGTGTTTTGTATGGCTAGGGGTTTGTACTATCCCAGCGAAGTACCCCCAACGGTCATTTCGCTAATAAGTATCATGGGCATACCTACGCCTACCGGAATGCTCTGCCCGTCCTTGCCGCAGTTCCCGATACCGGGGTCGAGTTTTAGGTTGTTGCCAATCATCGAGACTTTGGTGAGGTCGTTGGGACCATTACCGATAAGCGTCGCGCCTTTTACGGGGCGGGTTATCTTGCCGTTTTCGATGAGGTAGCCTTCGGTAACATTGAACACGTAGTTCCCGTTCGAGATGTCTACTTGTCCTCCGCTAAAGTACTTCGCGTAGAAGCCCCGTGATACCGAAGAGACAATCTCATCGGGGTGGTGGTTGCCGTTAGTGAGGAAAGTGTTTGTCATGCGCGGGATGGGGATATGTTGATAACTCTGCCGCCGCCCGCTACCAGTACGTGCCGCCTTCATCAGTTGCGCGTTTAGCCTGTCTTGCATATAGCCGGTAAGCCGTCCGTTTTCGATAAGGGTTTTGGACTGACCGGGGGTACCCTCGTCATCGATATTCAGAGAGCCGCGTCCGTTGGGAACGGTGGCATCGTCCACTACTGTACAGAGGTCGCTGGCTACTTTCTCGCCTACGCGGTCTGTATAGATAGAGGTCTTTTTGCGGTTAAAGTCGCCCTCTAAGCCGTGTCCTACCGCCTCGTGGAGCCAAACTCCACCCCAAGCGTTGTCGATGATAACGGGCATTGTCCCTGCAGGTGCTTCGTCTGCCCCAATCTGTACGAGTGCCTGCCGTGCGGACTCACAGGCGATACATTCGGGGCTATTTGCCTCGAACCACTCCATCCCAATGCGTCCGCCTCCGCCGTAGTAGCCCATCTGTGCATCGCTACCCTCTGCCGCTAGTACGCTGACTTGGAAGCGTAGCATGGGCTGACTGTCGCGTACATAGACCCCCTCCGAGTTCGCTATAAGCACCTCTTTTTCGGTATGAATGAGATTGGTACTTACTTGGCGCACACGGTCATCGTACTCATACGCCGACTGGTTTGCCCGTTGTACCAGTGCTACCTTGTCGCGTACATTTACGTCGGTAGGAGGAACCCGCACGGGGTAGAAGTCGGGTGCTTCTTGGCGGGTAACGGCTATGGGGGCAACACTCTGCCCTCCTTGTGCGATGTAGGCAGATACCCGCGCCGCTTCGAGGAGTTTTTCTGCCGAGAGGTCGTCGGTGTAGGCGTAGCCCTGCTTTTCGCCATGAATGACACGAATACCCGCGCCCAAAGATTGCCGTATCTCCGCGCTCTGGATTTTGTTCTCCTCCATCGGGATACGCACACTCTCCACACGTTCGGCGTAGATTTCGGCAAAGTCACCACCGCGAGAGAGTGCCTCCGCTAAAACGTGGTTCGCGATGCTTTCGTCAATCCATTGGGGTAGCAGGTTGGTCATTTGGGGTTCTCTTTCTAGCGTACTTTGGAGCCGACGGGGACAAGTGAGTCGGGAGTAAGCAGAACGGCTTTCCCGTCTACATCTGCCGCCAACAGCATCCCTTGCGATTCGATACCGCGCATTTTGCGGGGTTGTAGGTTTGCAATCAGTACAATCTGCCGACCTACCAGTTCGTCTGGGGTGTAGTACTCGGCGATACCAGAGAGGATGGTGCGCGTCTCGTCTTCGCCAGACTGCACGGTGAGGCGCAGGAGTTTGGTGGTGTTGGGAACCGGCTCTGCCGCCAATATCTCTCCTACCTTGAGTTCCACTTTCAAAAAGTCGTCGATGCTAATGAAGTTATCTGTTTTTACTTCGGTTTCGGGGGTAGCGGGAGGTGTTTCGCTCACGGGTTTTGGTGTCTCCTCTGTTTTGGGTGGGTTGGCACTTCCTAGTTCGTAGAGAATGGTGTCTGCCACCGTTAGTTCTTGAATACGGGGAAAGAGCGGCTTGGGAGCAGTCACTTTGGTTCCTGCTTTCAAGCCTCCCCAAGTGGTGTCGCTCCATGTCACCGTTTCGAGAGGTTCGGTGATGCCTAGCTGCTGATAGATAGCGGCGGAGGCGGTGGGCATAAACGGCGAGGTGAGTAGTGCCACAATGCGCGTGACCTCTAGGCAGGCAGTCAGGGTTTGGGCAAGGGCTTTCGCGCTTTCGGTATCGCCGTTGTTGGCGGCTTTTGCCAAGCCCCACGGGGCTTTTTCGTCGATGTACTTATTCATACGCCCTACCAGTCGCCATGTCGCTTCTAGCACATCGTTAAAGCGGAAGACGCTTAGAGACCGCTCGTAGTCGGCGCAGACACTCTCTGCCAAAGCGACTATCTCGGTGTCTGGGGTCTCTACCTCTGGAACCACGCCATCGTAGTACTTATTCATCATGTTGATAGTACGGTTCAGAAGGTTCCCTAAGTCGTTGGCTAGGTCGTTATTAAAGCGGCGCAAGCAGTTTTCTACGGTGAATTCGGTATCAGGTCCAAAGTTCATTTCGCGGCAGAGTAGGTAGCGCAGGGCATCTACTGCGAGTTCTGGCTCTGCTCCGCTTCGTTCAGAGAGGAACTGCGCGAGGCGTGTGGGGTGAGGGAGGCTTGCCCCTGACTTACCGCCCTTCTGTCCACCCACCGTCCACCAGCCATGCGCGTAGACCTGCTTGGGAAGGGGGAGGTCGAGAGCCATGAGCATGGCGGGCCAGAGGGTGGCATGGAAGCGGACGAAAATCTCTTTACCTACAAGATGAACGTCGGCGGGCCAGAGGCTTTCCCATTCGGGGTTGTGGGGCCAGCCGGTAACGGCGAGGTAGTTGATAACCGCATCGAACCAGACGTAGATTACTTTGCTCTCGTCGCCAGGAACAGGGATACCCCAACCTTTGTTGGCGCGGGTGATACACATATCCCGCAACCCCTCTTTTAGAAACGCAACGACCTCGTTTTTGCGGAACTCTGGAAGGAGCCAGTTTGGGTTCGCTTCGATGTAGGCAAGTAGAGGCTCGGTAAACGCGGAGAGTTTGAAGAAGTAGTTCTCTTCTTTTACACGCACTACGGGCTTACCGCTCTCTATGGCAATACCATCTTTTACTTCGGTATCGCGAAAGAAGGTCTCGTCGCTTACGCTGTACCAGCCCTCGTAGGTATCGGCATACACGTAGCCCTTTTCACGTAAGCGCGAGAAGAACTCCTGCACGGCAAGGGTGTGGCGTGGCTCTGTGGTGCGTACAAAATCGTTGTTTGCGATATGGAGCGCACCCCAACACTCCTTAAACGCTCCCGCCAGACCGTCCACAAACTCCATAGGAGGAACCCCTGCTTTTTCGGCGGCTTGGGTGACTTTGGTGGCGTTCTCGTCGGTTCCTGTCAGGAGGAAGGTCTGCTCGCCCTTTAGGCGGTGATACCGTGCCAACACATCGCAAACGATGGTGGTGAGGGCGGAGCCGACATGGGGTAGCCCATTTACATAGTAGATGGGTGTGGTTATATAGTAGGTTTTGGGTAGTGTTTCAGACATTCGGTCTGTGGTTACTCACTTCTCTGTTTTTAGAACTTGGGGAGCACTCACCCCATCCTAGCCTTCCCCTTCACAAGGGGAAGGAATGTCGCCACTGTTTTGTGGCTTCGTTCGTTTTGGAGACACTCCGCACGGGAGGGTATAATTAACGCGCTCAACCGCCGGGGACACGCATACAGCAGGAAGCGGCATCGCTTTGCATCCCGCATCCCCCTGCAAACGCAGGTGCTTCTTGGGCGACTTGGGCGGTAACGGAGAGGAGGCGCATTACATGGTCGGTTCCACAGGTAGGGCAGAGGACTTCGTTGAGTTTGTCGGCACGGCGCAGAGTCTTGAAGTCGTTGCGGCACTCTTTACACTGAAATTCGTAGATGGGCATTACGGGGTTACTCCTCCTCTTCGTCTAGGGCGGCTTCGTCTGCATCGGATTTTAGTTTTTGTACGTCGCACCCACGGCAGTCGGAGCATTTACTGGTTTTTTCGAGAATCAGTTCACTTGCGGGAAACTCCAGTTCTGCCCCGCTCTCGATGAGTTGGACGAGGGCGGTCTCTTTAAGCAGGTTTAGGTCGATAACGCGCCCTTGCCCTTTGGGAGAGCGTACCACCTCACCAATTTGGGGTAGCCGTTTTTTCGCCTCTACGTAGGTGTCGTGTTCGTAGCGCAAGCAACACATCAGTTTACCGCAGACTCCGCTAAACTTGACGGGGTTTAGGAAGAGGCTCTGGTCTTTTGCCATCTTCATAGAGACGGGGGCGAAGTCGGTAAGAAAGGTAGCACAGCAGAGGGTAAGCCCACAGGGACCGATACCGCCAATCATTTTCGCTTGGTCTCTTGCGCCCACTTGGTAGAGCATGACTTTACAACGTAGTTCGGAAGCGACCTCTCGCACCAGTTCTCGGAAGTCGATACGCTCCTCTGCAGAGAAGTAGATGGTGACCTGTGTACCGTCGAAGGTGTACTCTGCTTGTAGGAGGCGCATGGGGAGTTCCATACGGCGCACCCGCTCTTTACAGGCACGGAGAGCCTCTTTTGCGTTATAGCGGTTCTCTTGCTCCCGTAGGTAGTCGGTAGACTCGGCAAAGCGCAGTACCTTTTTGAGGGGGGCGGTTATCTCTCCTTCGGGTACGATGGTCTCCTGAATTTTTACGGTTCCAAGTTCGGTTCCACGTACGGTTTCCACCACAACGCGGTCTTCGGGTTGGAGGTCGAAGCCGTTTGGGTGGAACCAGTAGGAGCGGGCGACTCGTTTGAAGGCGATACCGACACAGTTGGGCATGGAAAACTCTTTGCTTTATCTCAAGAAAATGAGGTTGCTACGGGGGCTATTGTATCACAAAAGAGGGGTAAATTCAAGGACTGTAGGAGGCAAAATGAGATAGTAGAAGAGCCACCCACTAAATAGCAGGGTGGCTCTTGTTGGTTTGTGTTGTAGTTGTTTGGAACTACTTGCGGATTTTGCGGTTTCGGAAAGCGAGACCCATGCTAGAGAAGCCACTGGCGATAAGCAGACCTACCGTACCGGGTTCAGGAACACCACCACCGCCACCACCGCCAACAGGAGCGAACTGGAAGTTGGGACCTGCAAACAGGTTGTAGGTAGAGAGGTGTAGGTTTGGGAACGAGAGACCCGCGTGAGAACCGTCATCCTGCTTGTTCTGGGTGAGGGTAATCGCAGAGTCTACGGTTAGACCGGTAAGGGTGGTGGGGCTGTCTCCGTATGCTACATGGTCGTTGGTACCAGTAGTTGCACCAATCACGTAGGTGGTTCCATGTGTAAGGGTGGTGCTTGCGATATTGGTGTATCGGAACTTACCTGTAAGGGCAGATGCTACACCGGAATTCACCGTAGCGGAGACAATTTGAGTTCCCGTCGATGTCCAGAGGGCAACTTGGTGG
>OMJJ01000362.1 GCA_900299305.1 bacterium
AACTATCCTAAGTTTATGTTAGGCGGAAACCCACCCCTATCCAACCTTTCCCCTTCGCAAGGTTGACAGGGGCATGGATTTTAAGATATGATTGCGATATAGCGAGTTTTGAGATTAAGAACTACGACTATATCTTGATTCTGAAAGGTACACCTTGCTGGTAGGCACTCACCCCCTCTAAATCTCCCCTTGTTTTTAAGGCTTATTGGGGTATGCACGGCTTTTAATTTGTGTTAAGTAGTTGTCTCTTGAACCACTTTTGAGAGGCGATATTCCCTCCCCTTGTAAAGGGGTAGGGCTAGGTTGGGGTGAGTGCAAGCCCCTTTCCTATCTCAAAACACTAAATACATACTCCAATCAGCTTGTTTTTAAGGGGGAGATTTAGAGGAGGTGCCCCCTTCCAGCAAGGTGTACCTTTGAAAATCGAGGTATCGTGGCAGTTTTTAATCTCAAAACTCGCTATATCGCAATAATTTCTTCGTTGCCATACCCTTATCAACCCAAAGTTGGGGGAAAGATGTCCTGTAAGGACAGAATGAGGGCGGGAGCGTAACATCAGTGAATACTCTCTCTGCGTTCTCTACAGTAACTACCTGTATACCTCTTGCTCACAGTAGCCCCGCTAGATACTCTGCCAACTCCTGTGAAGGTGGAAAAATGAAGTACAAAAGGCTAGTTTTTTCACGAATACTAGGATATAATGATAAAAAATGTGTAAAATGTCCCCTTTGTGACCTACTGTCCTAAAAATAGATTTCTTAGATTGGAAATTTGATGTTACATATCAATCGTACATCTGCCGGTTGCGTTGCTCTCGTTGCGCTTGCCCTTCTAATCGTAACGCACCCAGCCATTGCCCAGCATCCCACTCTTGGGGGCAATCTGAATGGAGTCATTGACTGGAACCGTGATACCCCTTTCGTTAACCTCGCGAAGCAGTCGAGAGGAGCCTATTCGCTCTCGCGCAAGGGCTCGAACGGCAACCCACTGCCCGCGACCGTCGGTGCAGACGGACAGCCCACCGAAAACTTCTGGCTCCGAGTATGGGATGAAGGTGTCCCCATTCCTGCAGGCATCTACGTCATCACATATCAGGGTCCCTCCAGCTCCCTGATAGACAAGGGAGTCAGCACGGGAGTGCTGATAGACAAGGGGTTCGCCAATGGTATCCGAACCTATCACTTTATTGCGACAGCAGGAGCCTCCAACATTCTGGAGTTCAACTTCCGCAACACGCAAGGTCTCGTCAAGAACGTCCAAGTTCTCCTTCCCGGCTACAGCACTTCTGCTCCGCCTCTCTTCACGAAGCCCTATCTTGCCTTCTTGAAAAGCTTGTCTCCAGATGCTTTCCGTTTCATGGACTGGCGTGCCACTAACGGTAACATGGAGATGAACTGGTCAGAGCGAAGTCTGCCCACTGACCCAACATTTAATACCTATTCCTCGCGTAGCGTGGTAACGGAAGGTGCCGCCAATGGACTGGGACAGACCGTTACGATTGACTACGCGAAGGGCATCCCCTGGGAGATAATTGTCCAACTCGCCAACACGACCGGCAAGGACATCTGGATAAATGTCCCCATTCTCGCGACCGACGACTATGTTACACAACTCGCGACCTTGCTAAAGAACGGAAGCACAGTCAACGGCATAACGTATCCCGGTCTGAAGGCGGGTCGGCACATCTACGTCGAATACTCGAACGAGGTCTGGAACGACGGTTTCTCGCAAACCCACGTCAACCGACAAGCCGCAGTGAACGAGGTCATCACCCTGAGCAAGAACGGTACTGTGCTTAACGGTTCTGACCTGAACTACGACAACATCCCGCTTACCACGCATACTGACTGGCAGGGCAACACCGTATACGATGGCTCCGTTACTTGGGGTGACCGCCTCGTTGCACGGCGCATCATGCAGATAAGCACTCTCTTCTCGAAGGTGTGGGGAGCACCCGCTATCAATACGACTATCCGCCCTGTCCTTCCTTACCAACTCGCAACCTACCGCTTCGATACAATGCTGAACTACCTGAATACGGCATATGGACCTCCCTCGAAATACCTCTACGGCATCGCCGTCGCGCCGTACTTCAACGCAGGCAACGGTATAGGGCTGGATGCACGGACGGACTTGACTGCGGACGATGTGATTGGCGCGCTGGAAACCTCGATAGACGACTACAAATATACCAACACTCTGCAAGGGATCGCCTATCATGCGGCATTCAATAACCTCAAGCTTCTTGCCTATGAGGGTGGTCCTGATACATTCGGACCAAACAACATCGTCGCCAAAAAGACTGCCACCCTCGATCCAGTAATGCAACAGTTGGTGCAGGACTACCTGAACATCTGGTACACAACAGGAGGGATCCTCTTCAACTGGTTCACTGTCGGTGCAGGAAGCTTCGATACTCAGTTCGGAACATGGGCTTTGACGGATGATATTACGAACCTAACCGAGCCGAAAGTGCTTGGTTACCAGGCGGCTCATGCTGAAACCTTACCTGCTGTCACTGCTGGCACTCCTGTTCCGGGATACATAGACACCAGAGCGACTGCCGACACCGACCCACCCTATCGCATAAGCTTCCTCCAGAAGTTCATAGGGGCAGGCTTTCAGTTCCACTATCTGCTCAATGCACCAAAGTCCGGAACTTACCGGATAAGCGTTCTCGTTGGGAACGGGAATGGGAAAGCCGAGCCACTCAGAATCACCCTCAACAATGGTACTCCTGTAACCATCAACACTCCAGTGACCAGCTCTGGCTCTTGGGCATGGACAAACGCCATTTCCGTGAATCTGAAAGCCGGACTGAATGGGCTTCGCCTGCTTGTGCCCACTCAGCGCCCCTATGAACTCGACCTCATCAGGGTCACGATGTCCGACAGCACTGGAGCTGGCGTCTCGCCCTCTTCCAGTGACTTCTACTCTTGGTTTGATCAAACCCAAACGGGCAAGACCTACACTAACCTGTTCAACGTGACCGATCCTGTGACTGCCTCGGATGCCCTGACTGTTACGGTTGTCTCTGACAATCCGATTCTTCTTCCTGCGTCTGGAATCTCAGTCGCGAAGGGTGACTTCAAAGACCAGTGGGGTGGGCATTATAACCGCAAGTTAACCATTGTCCCTGCTACAAATCAGACTGGAACGGCGAGTTTCACCGTCACACTCGCTAATGGAGGTGGGGTCAAGCGCACTGCAACAGCATGGGGCTTCACGGTTCCGTATACCACGGCAGACTTCCAACTCGGAGTTCCCCTCAGCGCGATCGTGCATCAGGGAACCTCCTCTTCAGCATATCCCATCTCGGTCTGGCCAGGGAAGGGCTTTACAGGAACGGTTACATTCAGCGTCGCAAACCTGCCGTCTGGTCTGACCACAACCTTCTCGACAAACTCCTCGAAGACCGGAACCTCGATTACGTTCACCGCTTCATTGAGTACTGCCCCCGGTCCGTACACCGTTAACATAGTGGGCAAGTCTGGTAACATAAGCCACTCCTTCCCAGTACGGCTCGTTGTCCATCCGTAGTGCACTATCAGAACGAACCGACACTACTTTACAACAGCCGCAAGATGAAAACCATCCACGGGCGGCTGTTGGCAGATGGTCATGAATTCTCAGTAAATCTATTTTGGCACACACTAGCAACCGCCCCCTACTAAACTTCGCAAGGGGAAAGGCAAATGCACTAGCAACTAAAGGCTTACGAACTCTGAAAAGTGATTATTCACCGAACCACTTATGAGAGGCGATATTCCCTCCCCTTGTAAAGGGGTAGGGCTAGGGTGGGGTGAGTGCCAACTCCCAAATAGGGTAAAGGAGTCTATTGGAATGTGCGGTATCACCGGTTTTTGGAACGGGCGAGGGGTCGCGGTAGACGAGGCACACGCGCTTTTAGGCGAGATGTGTCATCGTATGGAGTACCGTGGTCCGGACGACGAGGGAACTTGGGTAGAGCCGACTACGGGAGTGGGCTTGGGCTTTCGCCGCCTTGCTATTGTTGACCTCACTCCGTTGGGGCATCAGCCCATGCGCTCGGAGAGCCAACAGTTTACCCTCACCTTTAATGGAGAGGTGTACAACGCCCCCGAACTCCGCAACGAACTCCTAAAATGCGGACACACCTTTCGAGGGCACTCCGATACCGAAGTCATGCTCGCCGCGATGGAGGAGTGGGGCGTTCCCGAAGCCACCAAACGGTTTAATGGGATGTTTGCGTTTGTGGTGTGGGATAGCAAAGAGCGTTGCCTCTCGCTTGCCCGTGACCATGTAGGTATCAAGCCGCTTTATTATGGGTGGGTAGGAGGAAGTTTCGTCTACTCTTCCGAGATAAAGCCCCTCTATGCCTACCCCGAATTCCGCCAACACGGAACCGCTCTCGACCCCGATTCGATACAAGATTTCCTACTCTACGGCTACATTCCTGCTCCCAACTCTATCTTCAAGGCACTGCACAAACTACCGCCAGGACACCTGCTCACCCTCACCGCCGCCACCGAAAGAGCCAACCCCGTTCCCTTCTGGTCTATCAAAGAGGTAGCACAACGCGGACAAGCAAAGCGGTTTCGAGGTTCGGAGCAGGAGGCTATAGAGACCCTAGAAGACCTGCTAAAACGTTCGGTGCGGGCGCAGATGCTGGCAGATGTGCCACTAGGGGCGTTTCTTTCGGGAGGTATCGACTCCTCTACCGTCGTCGCCCTGATGCAGGCACAGAGCACTCAGCCCGTAAAGACCTTTACCATTGGGTTCAAAGAGGCGAAATACAACGAAGCCGATGCCGCCTCCATCGTCTCGAAGCACTTGGGAACCGACCACACGGAACTTATTGTTACCCCCCACGAGGCGCAGAGCGTTATTCAAATGCTTCCCGAAATGTACGACGAACCCTTCGCAGACGCTTCGCAAATCCCCACGTTTCTCGTGTCTCGGCTTGCCCGTGAGCGAGTAACGGTTAGCCTATCGGGAGATGGCGGCGACGAGCTGTTCGGGGGCTATCAACGCTACCTCTTCTCGCATAAACTATGGGGCTATCTTCACAATATCCCCTTGTGGATGCGGCAAGGAATCCATCACTGGATAGAGAAGCAGGACGTGGCAAGCCTAGACAAAACATTTCAGGCGTTTTCGGCGTTGGGGAAACATTCTGGAAAAGAGGGTCCCATTGGGCATAAAATAAAGAAACTCTCGCCGTTTCTAAACGTAAAATCTCCAGAGGGCTTTGCAGTGGCAGACGCGCAGGTGCAACGTGCCGACGACCTACTGCGCGATTTTCATGCGCCCACACGCGGAATAGACATGAGTGGGGTAGAAGTCGCCCACTTTGTAGAGCGGATGATGCTGTTCGATACGCTCTCCTACCTCCACGACGACATACTAACAAAAGTAGACCGCGCAAGCATGGCGATTAGCCTCGAATCACGGGTTCCTGTCCTCGATTACAACGTAGTAGAGTTTGCTTGGACGCTTCCCTTCCACTACAAAGTACGCGATGGCAAAGGCAAGTGGATACTGAGGCAGATATTCCAGAAACATCTTCCTGCGGAACTGCTCTCTCGCCCCAAATCGGGGTTTGCCATCCCCGTAGGAGACTGGTTGCGGGGCGACCTACGAGACTGGGCAGAAGACCTTCTTGATGCCGACTACCTCGAATCGGAGGGGCTTTTCGATGCAAAAGCGGTACGCCGCCGTTGGGAAGAGCATCTCTCTGGCAAATATAACTGGGATGCCTCGTTATGGAAAGTTCTCATGCTACAGGCATGGCGCGGACGCTGGTGCAACTAATTTTTTAACTAGAGGAGCCTTGTAAAACCGACAGTGATACTCTACCCTGCTATCGACCTTAAAGAAGGTCGCTGTGTACGCCTCAATCAAGGGCGTTTCGATGCCGTTACCACCTACTCCCAAGACCCCCTAAGCGTCGCCTATCAGTGGCGGGACGCGGGGGCGGAGTGGCTTCATATTGTAGACCTCGACGGTGCGAAGGAGGGGCAACCCAACCCCGCTAACCGTGCCGTACTTGCCCGTATTGTGGCGGAGGTGGGTCTGCCCGTACAGTTTGGTGGGGGTGTTCGTACCCTAGAGAGTGTGCGCCAACTGGTAGAAATCGGAGTGACACGCGCCGTAGTAGGAACTACCGCCGCTCGAAATGCAGAGGTCGCCGCCCAAATACTCTCGGAGTACGGGGCGCACGTCGCAATCGGGGTGGACGCTCGTAACGGAATTGTGGCAGTGCAAGGTTGGCAAGAGGAGAGCGGAGAGAGAGCCACCGATTTTGTGGTGCGTATGGGAGAGATGGGCGCGAAACGCTTTATCTTTACCGATATTGCACGAGATGGAATGTTGCAGGGAGTCAATGTAACCGCCCTCAAAGAGATTGCCGAGTGTGTACCACACCTTGCGGTAACGGCTTCGGGGGGGGTTACTAATCGAAACGACATCGAAGTACTGGTAGCACTCGAACGGGAATCTGCGCCCAATGTAGATGCGGTTATTATCGGGAAAGCCCTCTATACGGGTTCTTTAGACTTGAAAGAGGCACTCGCGATTACACGCGGTACGGCATAAAGAAGGAGCGGTCTAATGGTAGGTGAAGTGATGATAGTTTTTGTAGGGATGATGGGAGTAATGGGGCTTACAGCCATACTAACCGAACACCATAAAAACATCACAAAACTGCGCCTTCAGCAAACCAAGCAAGGCGATGCAAACACCGAAGCCACGCTACAGGCTCTACGTGAGGAGGTGCGTGCCTTGCGTGATACCAGTATGCAGTACGACCTTAGTTTCGATACCGCGCTACAACGTATGGAGCAGAGAATGAGTTCGGTAGAACGGCGTATGAATCAGGTAGAAGCGGGTGAACCGCAAAAATTGGGGATTGGGCAGTAGGGAGAGAGGAGCGGACGAATGGGCGAATTTGCGGCAGTTTTGGTGGCAATGGGACTTTTTGTACTACTTCCGGGTATGAGTATCTGGACATCACATAAGCGTAAAATGCTGGAACTACAGTTGCGCCTTCGGGGAGGCGAAAACGACGGGAATATACGCGCAGAACTAAACGCTATGCGTGAAGAGATGCGCGCCCTACGGGATACCAGTATGCAGTACGATATTAGTTTCGATACCGCACTACAGAATATGGATAGACGTATCGGCGGGTTGGAACAGCGGGGAAAACAGATAAAGAACGAAAA
>OMJJ01000363.1 GCA_900299305.1 bacterium
CCCTAACAGGGTTCCAATGCTGGTTGCGCTGTCGCTAAAGTTGCTGGTGGCGGCTCCGGTGGTACTAATCGGGTGGCGCACGCTGGTTCCTGTTCCGAGTATGCCAAGTGTACTGCTCAAAAAGGCTCCGCCCCCCGAATCCGAAAGGCTGATTTTGCCCTGTACCCCCGAATTGTTGCTTCCGAGCGTAAGAATAAACGAGGTAGAGTCTGGAGAGATGATAGAGGCGGTAACTCCTACCTGCCCCGCGTTTATCGTACCTGCAAGTGATTGAAGGCTATCGGTATCGCGTACCTGAATGGTCTTACCATTAATCACAATTTGACCATTGAACCCAAGCGGATCGGTCTGGCTAGTAAACGTCTTTGAACCGAGTTTCTGGGTACTAGCAAGGGTATTAACAGTAAGGTCGTGTTGCCCTATCTGTGCTCCGGCGGTGGCTGTCACGCCCACATTATCAGAAGAGGAGGAGGAGGCTGTTACTACATCAAAAGCGCGGAGGCGGTTCAAGGTAACAGCCGCCGTCTGAAACCCCAACAACTGCGCCGAAAGGGTCTTGTACGCTGTGTCTTTGTCAAGAAGTGTCTGCTGCTGTTTTTGGAGTTGCACACCGGGCTGTTTTTCAATGGTCAGCATCTTCTGGATAATCGACTCGGTGTCGATTCCACTGGCTAACCCCGAAAAGTTGATTCCGCTTGTTCCCATAGCCGTAAAACCTTCTGCTGTGTCTACACAAAATGGACTATTCAAACCTATTGTCGGTATTTGGTGCAAAAAACTCTATAGACATACCCAAGAATCTGGACTAAAATCGGAAGAGTACCCAGTACCGCCAAAAACGAAAAGGACTACCTGTTATGTGGATACCTCTCAGCCTCTGCCTACTCTCTCTGTTTACACGTACCCCAAAAGGACAACCTCCTCAAACCGAATGGTTTCGCACCTCTCTTGTAGGAATGGAGATAGGTCCGACGGGGGCACAATCAGGTAGTGACCCCTCTGATACGGGGTACGCGGCGCGTTTTAGTGGGCGCGAGATAGTGCAAAACTGCCTAAAGGCACATTGCGAGTACGTGGTGATATGGGCAAGAGATGGAGAGTACGCCTACTACAACTCGAAATTTCAGCCTAAAGCCCCCGGATTAAGAGAGCGGGATGTGCTACAAGAGGCGGTAGAGGAGGCGAAAAAACATCGTCTGCCGCTCATTGCCTACTGCGTTTTGCAGTACCCTACCCAAACGCTTCGCACGCACCCCGAATGGAAGGCAAGGGATAAAGACGGCAACCCCATCAATCATCTTGTCTGCTTCAATTCGCCCTATAGAGAGTTTATTAAACAACAACTCGCGGAGATGCTTGAGTACGGAATACAAGGCTTTCATCTGGATATGGTAGACCAAGGCTTTGGTGCGCCGCATGGGTGCTGGTGTGACTACTGCAAACAGGAGTATCAGAAGGAGTACGGTGCCCCGCTTCCCAAAGGTGGGGCTTGGAGTGCCGATTGGGATAAGATTTTGGAGTTCCGCTATCGTACCAGTCAGCGTTTTGAGAAAGACCTTGCCGCTTATGTGCGCTCGGTAAGCCCCCATGCTACAGTGGACTTCAACTATCATGGGAACCCGCCCTTCTCGTGGGAGGTGGGTCAGCGTCCTGTTCAGCACGCCCAAAACGGTGACTTTGTAACGGGAGAGACAGGAGTTTGGGGCTTTAGCGCATTGACGGTAGGGCTAAACGCCGAGTTCTACCGCGCTTCCACCCCCAATCTTCCCTTTCAGGTAGCCATGCAGAGGGGCGTGCGAATGTACCATGACCAGACCACGCGCCCCCTTGCGGATATTCGTTGGGAACTGTTCACCCTACTAGCACACGGTGCATTTGTAACGATGGTAGATAAGACCGCCTACGATGGGTGGCTCGACCCACTCGCCTATAGCCGTATCGGGGAGGCATTTGCGGAGGTGTGGCGTAAGCGAGAGCATTTTGGACACAAACCCGTAGCAGAGGTGGGGATATGGTTTAGTAGCCGTACCCGCGACTGGGTAGGGCGCGACAAGCCGAGCGACTACTTCCAGTCGTTCTTGGGGGCGCATAGGGCGTTTGCCTACGAACACATTCCTTATGGGGTCATCCTAGATGAAAACGCGACGCTTGCCACCCTCCAAAACTACGCGGTTATCTGCTTGCCCAATGTTGGGATACTCAGCGCGAAAGAGATGGCTCTCCTAAAAAGTTATGTAGAACAGGGGGGCAACCTGCTGGTAACAGGTCTGAGTGGTTGCTACAACTCTATGGGACAACTACAACCAAATAGCGATTTAGAAGGGCTTATCGGGGCACAGTTTAAGGGGAGGCTTACTACCCTAGATAACCACGTGCGCCTACCCGCTACAAGCGGCTTAGAAGAGGCAAAAATACTACGAGAGGGGATTCGCCCCGACTGGCACTTTTTAGTGAAGGGCTACGCGGGGATTTTTGCCCCCACTACGGCGCAACCCTTTGGGGAACTGATGAAGCCCCATCGCACGGTGCGCCAGCTACAAGGCAAAGAGGGAACCGACTGGCCCCTAAGTGCAGACACTCCGGTATGCCCTGCCCTCTTCCTAAACAGTGTGGGAAAGGGCAAGGTACTCATGTTTACAGGTTCACCGGACTATGCTACGGGTTCCGAACACGCTATCTCGGAGGCGCGCTACCTTCTCCGAAATGCGGTTCGTGCGCTGAACCCACACCCCAGAGTCCGTATCACTGCCCCCGCAACGGTGGAGAGTGTCGTCACTGACGACCCTACAACACGCACCCTACGCATCCACCTGTTAGGCTACAACAGCCCTCCCCAAACCATACCCGCGCATGACCGTCCTTTTGTCCTTCCTGCCGTTATCGAAGAGGCTCCCCTCTTTCGGGTACAGGTAGAGCTGGCTGAACCGTTTCTATCGGTACACGCCGCCAACAAAAAGACACACCTCACCCGAAAAGGCTCTCATATCGAAGCGGTGGTAGAGGATGTGCATGAGGTGCTAGTGGTGAGGTATTGACACTTTGCACAAATCTATGCAATCATATAATAGTATGATAATTATACACAGGAGAAGGCGATGATTGACACCAGAGAGATTCACCCGATGACGGACTTCTTGCGTAACCATAAGTCACACATCACACGCTTAAAAGAGACACGCAAACCGGAAGTACTAACAGTGAACGGAAGAGCCGAAGTAGTGATACAAGATGCCACGAGTTACCAAGAGATGTTGGACAGTTTGGAGAGCGCACAACTCATTCTTGCTGTTCAGGAAGGGCTGAACGCGGCAGAGAAAAGCGAACTCAAACCCGCTCAACAGGTGCTTGAAGAGATGAGGGCGAAGTATGGGCTTCAGCGTTAAACTGACCTCTTTAGCAGAAGAAGATGCTTATCAAGCCTTCGAGTATATCCGTAAAGACGACCTCGAACGTGCAGAGGAGTGGCTCATTGGGCTTTTCCAGAAAATACAAACACTGGTAGATATGCCACACCGCTATACCGTTATCCCAGAATCACGCACTCTAGGAAAAGAGATACGTCAGCTACGCTACGGTAGGTATCGTATCCTCTACGATATTCACGAGAGTAAAGAAGAGGTGCGTATTCTACGTATATGGCATAGCGCAAGAGATGCTGTAAGCACTGACGATATTACCTAACTCATGTTACGCACTGGAAGGTTGTTCTGATGACTGAAAGGCTCACCATACTGTTCCGCCCCCCTATTCTCCGTCTCCTTTCCCCCGTTTGACACTTGATAGGGGTATGATAACAAAGAAATAGTTGCAATATAAAAGGGTTTTGAGATTAAGTAAGCCTTTAGTCAGCAGTGCATTGGTCTTTCCTCTTGCGAAGGGGAAAGGTTGGAAAGGGGTGGGTTTTAACCTCACTACAAGCGACTACCTTACTTTATATTGCAATGCTAACCTACTTATCATACCCCTTTCCCCCGTTTGACACGGGAGAAAGGAGTGCTAGGGTACAAGGTGTTCTGTTTGATTGTAGGCTGTAAGAAAGCGCAAGCCCTTAGAGTTTCGTGCATTTGCCCTTTCTCCTGCGTGAAGCGGGGGAAAGGGTTGGGATAGGGGGCGGAAGCAGTCTCACAACCGCTACCAGCAAACGCATAAACCTTTGCGTAATGTGAGTTACCTAGCACACTACTCCTTTCCTAAACGTGCTGCCGCCTCCCTATCTACTAACCACGTTACATTACCTGCTACGGGTTGCACTCCCTGCGACGGCAAATCTAAGTAGCGTGGTTCCCCCTGTAGTACCTGCTGGAGAGTCTCTGCTTTGTCTGCCCCGCTTACCAAAAAGAGGGTCTGTTTCGCGTGGTTCAAAAGGGGATAGGTGAAGGTGAGGCGCGGCACAAACGGCTTCAAGCCTGGCTCCGCAGGAACTACGAGGCGGTTTTGCTCTCCCAAAGAGGCTTTATGGGGGAACAGCGAGGCGCAGTGTCCATCTGCCCCCATGCCTAGTAGAACGAGGTCAAATGCAGGGACAGCGGTATCGGGAAACAGGGCGCGTATCTCGGCTTCGTATCGAAACGCCTCCGCGTCTAAATCCTCACTCTCGCCTCGTAAACGGTGAATGTTTTCGGGTGGAAGGGGGATGTGAGCGAGTAGGGACTCGTGTGCCATGCGGTAGTTGCTATCGGGAGAATCGGGGGGGACGGCGCGTTCGTCTCCAAAAAACAGATGAACCCGTTCCCACTCTATCGAATCGCGGAATAGAGGTTGAGCAAGCAGAGAGTAGAGGAGTATGGGAGTAGAACCGCCTGCCAGAGCCACGCAAAACCGCCCCTTTGTCTGGTGAGAGAGGGCTACAAAGCGGTACGCGGCAGATTCGCTAATGCCTTTTTTGTCTTGAAAGATAACGGCTTGAAATTGCATTCTATTTTGCCAGAAATATCTAAAATAGTGCCCGCAATGAGCAGGACTCTCCATAGGTACTGCCGAAAGCCTACATTGGAATGAACCCGTTCTTAATCCACCCCAAAAAGGAGACTGAACATGACAAGACCAACGGTAGTCATCAGTGTGGACTGTGGTTGCGCGATGGAGGGGCGTTGCTATATCCCCGAAATCGTGAAGGTTGCGGAAGACGCAGAGATTCCCCTCACATGGTTGCTAGGTGTGCTGGAGCACGACCCTATGATCAATGTTAAATTGTACCATAACGAGTACCTGCACCGCATACCCGCTTGGCACGAAGTCGGACTGCACCTTACGTTCGACACAGGGCGTTCCAGTAGCATTGAGCGCGGCGACCTGATTCGGGTTGGCAAGGACATTCTCAAGCAGTTCTCCATTAAGCCAACCGCCTTCCGAGCCGCAAACGGAGATATTGAACCCGGAGACCTCGCCGCCTTAGAGGATATTGGGATTCGGGTAGATGCTACCCCCGGTTCCAGTTCCGCTCCTCCTCCACACTCTCCCACCTCTCCCTATCATCCCGACCCCAACCACATTCACCAAAAAGGTAACTCCAAAATCTGGATTGCGCCCGTTACGAATATCAGCGGCGTAAGTGGGTATCTGAATGAGGGCTTTGACCGTCTGAAAGGTCTGGTGGAGGCACAACTGGAGAGTTCGGACTATGTAGGGTTGGCAATGAGGGATACCACCTCGAATGGGACGACCCTCTCCCAACTGGTAGCATATCTAAAAGGCAAGAGCGCCCGTTTCGTAACCCTAACCCAACTGGTTTCGGAACAGTAACAAAAGAGACTTAGGCTAGGGCTAGATACTGCATAACTTCTAGCCCTAGCCTTTTCCTTTCTGCAAACTCAACCCGAAGGCTAGTAGCGCGGGGTTATTGATAGCCCTAACGTACTCATCTGCTCTTTAATACCGTTGATAAGTAGTCCCGTATCGCTTCCCAAGCATATCCATTGAAATCCTTGCGCGGCACGTGCTTGTGCCTCTGCGGGGTTTCTGGCGAGGATACCGGGGGCGATTCCTTTGGCAAGGGCTTTTTGGCATACCGTTTGCGTGTGTTCTGCCAGACCGGGCGCGTCCCAGTTGCCGGGATAGCCGTAGGAGGCACTCATATCTCCCAAGCCCAGATAGAGGGCTTCTAGGTTGGGGGTTTCGAGGATAGCATCAATGTTCTCTACCGCAGAGCGCGACTCGATAAGGGGTATCACCATTGTTTCGGCGTTTGCCTCCCGTAAGTAGGTCTCACTAAATAGACCCCAGCGTACCGCCCTCTCTCCTCCTATTCCGCGTACTCCCCGCGGAGGATATTTGCCGTACTGGATGGCGGTCTCTGCCTCTTCTGCGGTGTTTATGGTGGGAACAATGACCCCGTGCGCCCCAATATCAAGGGCGCGTTTTAGCATTGTTACCTGCAACTCTGGTACACGCACAATAACGGCGGTATCCGAACCCCGCGCCGCCCGTAGGTGGTCGATAACCTCCTTATAGTCGAGATGTCCGTGTTCGGTGTCGATACAGACCCAATCCAAGCCAAGCGTTGCGGCGATTTCTGTGATGGTTGGGCTTTCCAAAGAGACCCACATTCCGTAGGCGGTTTGGCGATTACGTATTTTGGCACGTAGCGGGTTTTGCATGAGAGTTCCTTATATTCTTCTCTTTGCCCCAAATAGGGACGCGAGAGGTTGGTAATGAGAGATATAATCTTACGCACATCGTAACCTGAGTGAACCATTCACACAGAATTCCCGACAAACGATACAACATTCACAGACAAGATTATTCCCATTATCTGTGACCATCCTACTACCAAAGTGTGTGGTGTCTATCACAGTAACTTGCTGGCTTGGTTCAACTAAAGGAGAGGTTAGTGAAAACGATTGTGATAAAAGTATCCTTGTTAGCCCTATCTCTTATGGTACTACCTATAACAATGGCGTTCGCACAAGCACCGGATGAGATACCCTCTGCCGAAATCTCTGCAAAAGTACAAGCCCGTTCTCTTGAGTTTCTAAAGGCAGTGGAACGCCTCTCTCCTCACAAAGACACCAATGACCCGGATGCCTCTCAAGCATTTCCTAGAGCCACTTACTCTCGGTTCCGAATGCCAGACGGTATTATCAAAAACCCGCGTCCTGCAAACATAAAAATACTTGGAGGTAAACGGTCTGGATCTAGTGGGTTAGGCAATTATTGGACAGTTTCTTATGACGAACTAGAATCGTTATGGGTTGCCATAAGTAGCAAGACAGAAAAACCCATCGGTTTTTTCGATAGAACTCTAATAGATGCCTTAAATCTACAGCCTCCAAAAGACTGGGCAGACTGCATCTCGGTAAGTGTGGCTCAGTCACGGGCATTAGAGTACCTTAAACACACGGGTATTGATATGAGCAACGTAGTAATATAACTCAAGTTGCTAGTGTAGTTTGTGCATGATAGGTTTGCGGTATAGTGAGTGTGCAATCAACCACGAACCGGAGACC
>OMJJ01000364.1 GCA_900299305.1 bacterium
GGTACCGGGGATAATCTGACCAGTGTCGGGACCAACTTCGCGCATACCACGGGTGGTTACGAGTTTGGCATGACCATCACCGAAGGAGATGTTGACGTGGGTCTCATGGCGAACGCGGGTAGACATACAGTCGAACATCTGTTGGGTGAAGGGTGCTTGGGTGCCACGGGGGTCACCACCAAAGCCACACTGGTCGCCCCAGTCAGCTTCGTTCCAGAGACCGCGGCGGACATAGAGGTCGTCCGTCCAACCAAAGCGGTTCCAAGTGTCGAGAAGTACACCGATGTAGTCTGCCCATACGATGTCGCTAGCAGGGTTCTGGAACGCCGCTTGAGAAGCACCAGAGATGCTCTCCGACCAACCGTAAGAGGTGTAGGTGGATTTCTTCCAGCTCTGCGTACCGGGTACGAAGTTGCTTTGGGGGAAGTTGATACAGTAGCCGGGTTGCCACTGCTTTTTGTCACTGGGGTCTTGGAACAGTTGTAGGTTCTTTACGTAGGGCTGTAGGGAGTTGTACCATGCACCTGCACTGTTGCCGCGGAAGGCTTCGATGTCTCCACTAATGGAGGCTCCACCGGTTCCTACTTCGGAACAAGACATGAGACCCCAGTTGTAGTAGGGGAAGTGCTCATCGTAGTCTTGTAGGTACATCATGGTAGCAGTTCCGATTTGCTTTAGGTTGCTGGTACCGGTGATCTTACGAGCAGCGGCACGGGCTTTTGCAAATACAGGGAACAGGATAGCGGCGAGTATCGCGATAATGGCGATAACCACGAGCAGTTCAATTAGGGTAAAACCACTGCGTCGGCTTTTCAAGTTATACATTCCTAACTCTCCTTCGAAAATTGTGTCCTAAATGACACTTTTGGGACTTGGTACACAAACGAACGTATGCGCTGTGAGGTTATCTTTTGGCGTTCGGATTGACTGTCTTTGCGCCACCGCCATCTTTAATGGCATCACCACCAGGTGCAAAGGGGCTAGAGTTGGCAGGCTCACCAGGTGCCTTGCTTCCACCGCCGCCTGTACCTTTGAACATAACGAAACCCACAACCACAAGAATAATGACAACGACAATGCCTACTACGGCAGGACTTATCTGCTGTTTCAAAACGACATACCTCCTACGGCGCATTCCGCCTTCGATTGTGTCCACAATGAGACAAGAGAGACTTTTCAAGAAAATCTCTTTTATAGTATATCAAGATGAATACGGTTCGCGCAAGATGATTTATTAAATTTTTTAATTTTTCGTGAAATGATTTGCGAGAGCAGTACCCCTATTTGCGAATACTAGCATTTTTTATTGGATAAGTTTGTACTTTTTTCGTTTTCTTTTGATTAGAGAGATGATTTACCTCACACCTGTTAAATTATCCAGCCAATTCAGCACCCGATTCTGCTCAATAAGGCGCGTTAGGGAGGTGCGTTCAGTGAGTAGGTGTAGACCGACTAGCAAAAGCACCCCCACTAATTGAAACCACAAGATAAATTCGGAACCCGCAAGTGCAAGCCCCAAACTCGCCCCCAATAGGTTGCTACCAGTGTCTCCTAGCATCACCTGCGCTCGGCTATCGCGCTTCCACACTAGCCCCGTAGGAAGGAGAACATAGAGGAGTGGGGGTAATTTTCCATGTGTGAGCAGTAAAAAAATTACTAGTGAGGTTCCAGAAAATAAGAAGACCCCGCAAGCCCTTCCCGGGCGAACATCTAAAAGGTTTACGGCGTTGGCAGAGAGCGCGATAAGGAGGGTGGCAACTAAGAAGTGGGCTTCGGAGGGGTAGAGTTGCCAAGCAAGCCATCCCGCGCACACGAGCCCTCCCGCCGCTTTTAAGAAGCCTGTGGTTACTTTGCGCTCTTTTAATAAAGCCTGAACGTGTCCTTTTAATCCTCTATAGTCGCGATTGCCACGGGTATCGTCCCAGTAGCCTAGCCCCCCAAACACGATAATGGTAACGAGCCATAGTCTTAATGTGGGAAGGGTGGAAGGAGTGAGGTATACGTTTATCCCAAAAAGAAGGGCGGCAAACAGCAAGGGAAACAGCCCATAGCAGACGGGTATGGGGTCGTTGCGGAAGTTGGGGCGAAGGTAGCCGCGTTTTCGCAAAAAGGTCTCTACTGTTTTGGGGAGAGTGAGGAGAAGGAGGAGGGCAATCAATGCAAGCAGTAGCCCCCGTGCGCTGATATGCGTACCTGCAAGAGTACGCCCTAAGAGGTGTTTGCTCTGAGTGAGGTGGTGCAATGCTCTATCGCAAGCATCGAGGCGGGAGAAAAGCCCGCCCGACCATAGAGAGGTACCGGGGTCGCCGCCTATCTCATCCATGTTTGGGTTGCCCCTGCTCGGCGCGTTTTGCCTCCCGCTCCAAGCGACGTAGTACACGCCCCACACTACGGTACTGCCGAAAGCGATGGAGCCTACTTGCCCAGTCGCGTCCTGTAACACGGTGCGTCATCTGGGTAGAAACCTCCAGAACCCGAAAACCTGCTCTTATCGCTCTTACTGTTAGGTAGACCTCCATCCCCCACCCTTCCGCAAACCCACAACCCTCCAAGACTTTACGACGCAAAGCGCGTTGCCCCGATAGCGGGGCTTGAAAGCTCTTACCAGTAAGCCGTAGTAGCCCCTGATGAGCGCGTTTTACTACAAATCCAAAGCCGCCCCCCTTGCCGGGTATCACGGGGAAGGTGGCTATGGTCATGTCGGCTTTGGAGTTTAGCAAAGGCTCTAGTAGCAGAGCCGCCTCTGTTGCGGTAGAGCCTATATCGGCATCCAAAAGCAGGAGGGTATCAGCAGTAGCGAAGCGGAACGCGGTTTTGAGTGCACTTCCTTTCCCCCCATTCGCCTGTTTGAACACCACATCCGCCCCCGCTCTCTCGGCACAGAGGGCGGTGTCGTCGATAGAGCCGTCGTCTACGACAATAATCTGGAACTCGTAGGGAAGGGAGCGCAGAGCGTGGAGGGTGTCGCCAATCCGTTCGGCTTCGTTGTAGGCGGGAATGAGTACGGAAATCATGGGTGGTTAGAGGAGGAAGTGGTTGTCTCTCCCTGCGTATCCGAGGGGGTGAGCAGGTCTTTAAGGTGGAACACCATCTGGCAACGCCCTATATCGGTGTCTACTTTATCTATAGAGGGCAGTATCACCCGGTTACTGCGATAAGTAAAAAGGTCGGAGACCGCCACCTTGTCTGGTTCGCAGATAAGTACTTTTAGCCCGCTTCCCTGCAACGCGGTAAGGAAAGGAATATCTACAAAGGTAACTCGTTCGCTATCTGCTTGTTGGGTTCCTACCACCACTACTACACACTGCGGGGCTTGTTTCACTTCGGCGTTACGCTCGAAGGTCGCTATCTCCCCGCGCTCAAAGAGATTAGCGAGTTCCTCTTTGCGCCCCGCCGCCGTTATCATCAGAGCAGTTATCTGGTTAAAGAGTCGTGTTCTGTCTTGTGCAAGCGTAACGCTGGAGGTGGTCTGTTGAAGGGTATTGAGAGCAGATTTTAATTCGTCGTCGTTCTGTGCGAGAGCCTTGCCGCAGGTCACTACACAACGTACCTGCGCCCCCGCAAGCCGTAGCGTCTCTTGCACGTCACCGGCGGCGTTGGGGTAGTCGCCCATCTGCACCACTGCCACACTGATACCGTTGAGTTCTGAGCGCACAATGCGGGGGGCAGACTGCCCAAAGAAATCTTGATACCGCTTGTTTTGGGTGCGGAGGTCGGTGACATCTTTGTCCATCTTATCACGGAGGGTCGCTAGTATCTTTTTTTGGCTATCGGCAACTTGAGGCGAAACAAACAGGCTTCCCACCACCAGACCAACGGTTAGCGCGAAGAATATGGCAACCAGCGTTGCGATGTGATATTTGAAGCCTAATCCCAAACAGACCTCCCCCGATTAGAAGCGTAGCGCATCTTTCGCTTTTAGCAGTTGTTTTAGGGTAGGCGCGTACTTTTTGCCCAAGCGGAACAGTATCGCCCCAAGCAGTGCAAACGGCAGTAACGAGACTACTGCAATCCCATTGAGCCACGCAGGGGAGAAGAGTAGCCCTATCATTCCTAGTATACCCAAGCAGAGCGCGAACCCCGCAAGTAGCGGCACGATACGCGGAACCAGTTTCAGGAAGCGCATACCTACCTCAAAGCCCGGTATCAGGCTCTCGGCAAAGCCGCCCATGCCGGTAGGAACCTCGCCTAGCACCTGCTTTATCTGCCGATGCACACGGGGCAACACCAGACAGACAAGGCAGAGGGCTATCGCCTCTAGGAGTAGTAGCGAACCTGCCAACATGAGAGCGTCTCCTTGCTACTCTTTCGCGCCGTGCCGTTTCAGCACTGCCAAGACCTCCGATAGCCCCGCTTTATCGTCCGCATCTACCGCTGTTTTCAGGCTATCTTTTACCTTAGAAATAAGGCTTACTCCGTCCGAATCCACCTCATTGGCGTTTGCCCCATGCTTTAGATACCACTCAGTTACTTCGGCGTTCCCGTTTAGGGCTTGCGTTTCTAGGTGGGAGTCGCCTTTGGGTCCCATATCCGTATTGACTTTCGCCCCTAAGCGAACCAGTTCCGCCGCCGCCTCTGCGGTAAGCGCATAGTCGAGAGCCGAGTCGGGGTTGCCGCCCTTCTCAACGATACTGCGGATGAGTGCTTTATCTTTCAGGGCAACCGCTAGGGCAAGGTCGTCGTCCCAGTCCCGCGCCTCCCTATCATAAGACGGTATAAGGCGTTTTGCTTCTGCCACGTTCCCATCGGTTAGGGCAACGGTTAGCGGGTCATCGGGGGTAGCCTCCGCTACGGGAGCAGTTGCAGTTGCGGGATAATCCGCCTGTGCTTTTAATTCAGAAATAGTATTCTTTAGCATCGCAACCCCAAAGACAGCCCCCGCGGTAAGCATTACCAGCGTAACCAGCAAAAACAGGGCAATTTTTCCTCGTAACATCTCATACCTCCTAATATGCCTCAACCTAGCAACGCACATGAGGATCCTGCACAAGCCACAGAAACAACAAAACTGCTCCTAAAACAGCCGTTAGTAGCGTAAGTAGCAAGAACAGGGCTATTTTACCTCGTATCATGGTCTTCTTCCTTTACGACCTCTTTCGCACCGTACTTTTTCAGGAGAGCAATCGTCTGTGTATACCGCTGTTTTTCAGATTGATACACCTCTGGGCGTGTGTTCGCTTTGGTCTCCTCCACCTGCTTTAGATAGCCTTTTACAATAGGAAGGAGGGTGGTATAGTCTTTTGCCCGTGCGTAAGGGTTAGGCATCTTTTGGAATAGCCACTCGACTATCTCCGCATTGCCTTGAACGATGTGGTGTGCCAACAGAGAAGAGCCGCTATAGGTTGCGTTGGGGTCTACCTTTGCCCCAATCACTTCTAAGCCTTTTGCCTCAGAGAGAGTAGATACATATTCTAGGGCAGAGGTTGGGGTTACGCCCTTGCTACGAATCTGCTGTATCAGGGTGTTATCGTGGAGCGGTAGTGCCGCTATCAGTATCCTATTCCAGTAACTTGTATCACCGGTACTCTTTTGTAAAAGGTTTATCGCCTCTTTTGCGTCCTCACGGTACAAAGCGCGAGAGAGCGGGTCACGGTAGGCGTTTTCTATCCAGCGTTCCATGAACGGCAGGTTGCCCTTGTAGACAACAAACATCAGGATAACCGCAAACACCCCCAAGCAGGAGAACCCAAAGCAACAACGCAATAGTGTGGTAAATAGACGGCGTAGCACCCTAAAACCTCACTCTCTAAAAGCGAACAAACGATGCTCTCACTTTCTCAGACGAAATCCGCGCCGCTACGTTTCAAAAACCTTATTTGATACCTTAGCGAAGGCGCGTAGTAAAGGGAAGAGGGTGCTATTTGCCTATTCGGAGACAGCGGAGGTGTCGTTATAGGGGTATGTTAGGTACTCTACTGAGGTGCGGAGATAATCCCGTAGTATCGCCCCATCCAGTAGGCAAGTAACCAGTCGTTAGGGCGGTCTTCACGCTCTCCATTACGCCCCATCGTCGCAAAGTACGGCTCTTGGTCCCACATACATAGCCCGATTTCGCTACGTGGCAGAATTCGGGTAAGGAAGTTGGCGGGTGCGCCCGGCGTTCTGTCCCACTGAATATCGGCGCGTTTACTGCTGTCTACTGTCCATTCGATATGGTCTAGGGGCCAGTCTCGTAGGGTCTCCATTGCTCTATCCAGCCCCACTTTTTGCCCCGAAAACCGATTGAATACAAAGTCGTAAAACGGGATACCATCGCGGGAGCAGGTCTTGTGCCAGCTCTTAATCGCCGTCAGTGCGCTCTGTTTGAGGTTGGGGGATATGAGGTGTACAAACAGGTTGTGAAACACCATCGTAAGTAGTTCGTCGTTGATGTGCGTGTATTCGGAGGGCGTGACGTAGTTCATGGAAGCCATGTTTTTGCCGTAGCCATGCTTCTCCACAAGGTACTTCGCCGAATCGAGATACTTCTGCTTCCCCGTAACATGGTATGCCACCCCCAAGAAAGAGAGCATCTCGGTACTGTTCCCAAATCGCTCTTCGCGCCACGTTCTATCTCCGTTCAGGCTTGCCGGCGACCAGTTCGCCCACTGCGTCCCCTTCCCATCGATGTCTTGAAGCACGTAGCCGTTATCCACAATCCCCCCAATAATGCGGTCTACTTGGTCGGCTACAAGGCGTTTTTCGTCTTCGGTAGCGGCAAGGTCGAAGTAGGTTGCGTAGCCGAACATATGCCCGTCCACCTCATCCGAACTCGCGTCCCGTTTCCACAGCCATTTGCCGTCTTTGGTAGGTAGCCACCGCTTCTCAAGGGGCTTTTCGCGGGGATTCTCGCGGTACATCTCTGCCGCCTGTTCGGGGGTGATGGTGCGGTCTGTTTCGTGGCGCGGAGGTGTGTCGAGAGGGAGCACCGAGCGAGCGATAAAGTGGTTTGTACCCGTAGCGCGTTGCAGTACCATAAGCGCATGGAAGGCGACTTTGGCGTTTTCGCGAGCAGTGGGGTCTTTGGTAACGGCGTAGCGCATGGATTCCATTGCGAGGTACATCCCCGTATGTTCGCCGTCGTTGTCGTCGTCTTCGATAAAACTTTTAGAGAGGTCGCCGGGTGTCACCAGCACTGCCGGACCAATCAGTCCGGGAGGGCGAATGTGCCGCGCCCGTATCATCTTTAGGTAGTAGTCGGCTTTGTCCGCAAGGGTCATGCTCTTGTGGCGAATCGCGTCTACCCCCGCCGAAGTAGCCACCCATGCCGTGCCGTCTTTCCCAATCGCTACGCCCCGCGTGTCGTCGCTAGAGAGCCAACGGCGGCTATGCCGCAAAGACCACTTACCTGCATTGTAGCGCACTACTCCCATTTCAGTAGCCGCCCACAGCCGTCCTTCTGCATCTTGCGTTACGCTACGCACCCGATAACTCGGCATACCGTCTTTTGCCGTAAGCGAACGTATCCGCTTCCCTGCTTGGTAGAAGTCCAGCCCCCCCGATGAGCCGATACACAGAGTCCCGTCCGAGAGTTCACTCAGCGACGAGATGCTACTGCTTAGGAGTACGTTCGGTTTAGAGAAGACTTCTGTATGTTGGGGAGAACTTAGGGACTGTAGGTAGAGTCCGCTTCCAGTGCCTATCCAGAGTTGGTTATTTGGGGTGGCACGGAGGGCGCGTACCATCTTGTGCCAACTCCCCAAAACCGGTTGCCAGTCGCTTCCACTTCCCTTCTGCCATATACCGTGAGGTCCTCCTGCAAAGAGCGTATCCCCCCCCTGTATCGCACAGATAAGGCTCCCTTGCAAACCACTCGGAGTCACCTGTTGCGGGGTCACTTTAACGATACCGTTCCATGTACCTGCCCATAGTGTTCCTTTGGTGTCGAGAAAGAGGGAGTAGGTGGTTCCTATCTGTGCGCCGCCCTCCGGAGTTTTCCAAGTGGTTCCCTCCAGATAACGCACCCCCTCCATAGTCGCGACCCAAAGCCGCTCTGCGCTATCGAACGCAATCGCCCGAACGTCGTTTGCTCCCGCAGTAGGCAACGGATACGCCTCGTGGTACTCCTGAGAAAAGGGAGTATCGGGAATGGGGCTTTGTGCGTGTGCCGGAAGGAGAAGCGCAGTAACAAAAGTGAGAACGATTCCGATTTGGAAAGCGCGTTGCGTAGACTTCAATGGGTTTTGGCTCCTGAAAAGAGAGGAAAGGGTGAGAGCAGTCTCTACTCTGCCAAGCCAAACAACTTGACCGCGTTATCGAAGAGGATTCGCTGTAGGTTGATAGCGGTGATACCCGCCTCTGCAAGTAGCCCTAGCACTGCCATAGGATCTTGATAAGGTGAACCGCTTCCAAACAGAACGCGGTGCGCCCCTAATACTTCGAGGGCGGCAGGGAGTTTTGCCAAGTCTAGCACTCCCGAAGTCTCTAGGAAGATGTTGGTGGCTTGTTGTGCCGCCGCGATAGCGAACTGCCAGTCTTGCCCTCCCATGCCCAGTAGCACAAAGCGGTGCATACTGTATGCCTTTGCGAGATGTAGTCCTACCTCTACACAGGCGGCGTTGGGGGTGGAGATGAAGATAGGTTTTTGGTAACGGCGGCACGCCAGCAGTATCTCGTCTGATAGGAGGGGATGGAGGGGTTCTCCTTCGTTCGCACCCGTAAGCAGAGTACCTACAAACCGCTTGTTCCCCAAAATGTCACGCACGGACTGTACCGAAGCCTCAACACGGCTGGTGTGTGCGACCACTGCCCCAAAGAGGGAGGGATGGGGGTCTATCATCGTCTTTAGGAGATGATTTCCGGCAAGAGGGTCTACCCGCAGGGCGCGTTGGGAAAAGAGAACGGCGTTGGATATTCCCCGTTGTTGGCAGAGTTGGGCTACCTGCTCTGCGTTCTGGTTCACACCGGGAATCGGGTAACTCTCTAAATAGGCGTGTGTATCGAAAATCGGCATGGCTTCCGAACCTTTTCTAGTGGGATTACGATAGGATACGGTGGGCGTTTGCGCCGAGTATCTGCGCTCGTGCCTCACCCGATAGACCGGAGAATTCGAGTGCTTTCAGTGCGCTCGTGGTGGGCTGATAGGGAGTGCCAGAGCCAAAGAGAAGTTTGTCTGCCCCTGCCAAATCTGCCACCGCTTTGATAGCCCCTACCCCATTCAGGCGTGAAGTCTCTACAAAAGTGTTGGGTCTGGCTTTGAGTACGGCGATAAGTTCGGCGACCTCTTCTACATCCACATTGGCAAAGATAACAGGGGCGGAGTACGCCCCCAACGCTTGCGCGAACTCAGACATCTCTCCCGCGTCCTCCGTTTGAATCATAAGAGGAAGCCCCACCGCACTTAAATCTTGAGCAAGGGTACGAAAGGCATAAGAGGTCGCTTTCCAGCCCTGTGTTTTGGGGAAGAGGCGCACCAGTTTGAATCCGTTATTCTTTAGGTTTTGTAGGCTTGCCTTGTCTCCGAAGTAGTTATTTGGGTTGAGGGTAGCCCCTGCAAGCAGGGAAGGGTTCTCTCTGCAAGCCGAGTGAGTCGCGTTGTTACCGATATTGGAGTCGAAAAGAACGCCTAGTGTGGAGTAAGTAACCGCGCTTGTGATGCTGTTTTGTTGCATAGAGGCGAGAAGTTTCTCTATGGCAAGGTCGGCGTTCGCAACGGGGTAGGGTCCGAATAGCGTGTTGATGTCTAAAATGGCACTCATTAGGGTTTAGGCTCCTCCAAAGTTCTAAAACGGATTACCCTTCCAGTAGCATCTGCTCTGGGTCTTCTATCATCTCTTTAATGGCGACAAGGAAACGTACCGCTTCGCTTCCATCCACAATACGGTGGTCATACGAGAGGGCGAGGTACATCATGGGGCGCACCACAATCTCCCCTTTTACCACCATGGGGCGGTCTTGAATCTTGTGCATTCCGAGAATACCCACTTGAGGATAGCTCAGAATAGGAGTAGACATAAGAGATCCGTAGATACCACCGTTTGTTACGGTAAAGGTTCCACCTTGTAGCTCCGCAATCGCGAGTTTGTTGCTTCTGGCGCGGGTGGCGAGGTCGCCAATCTCTTTCTCTATGGTTGCGAACGACTTGGTATCTACACCGCGTAGTACGGGGACTACTAGCCCATCGTTGGTTCCGACCGCGACTCCGATATCGTAGTAGTGCTTAATGAGGAGGTCTTCGCCGTCAATCTCCGCGTTTAGCAGAGGGTACTGCTTGAGCGCACCGACTACCGCTTTGGCAAAGAAGGACATAAAGCCCAACTTTACGCCGTGCTTCTGTAGGAACGCCTCTCCGCGTCGCTTGCGAAGATCCATTACCGCACCCATATCCACTTCGTTGAAGGTGGTGAGCATGGCGGCAGTCTGTTGTGCTTTCACGAGGTTGGCGGCGATAACACGACGGCGGCGCGACATGGGCTTGCGCTCGATACGCGGGTCATCCGTAACCGCTTTGGGGGCTACTGCGGGAGGAGTGGGTTGCGGAGGCGTGACAGGTGTGGAGGCAACGGCGGTAGGCTGACCCTGTAGGTGCGCTTGCACATCCTCTTTCGTCACTTTGCCCCCTGCCCCGCTTCCCTTTACTTGGGCTATATCTACGTGGTTTGCGTCGGCGATATGCTTTGCAACGGGGGTCGCCTTTTTGCTCTCTTCCACCACAGGGGCAACTGCCTCTACAACGGGAGGCGCAGTAGCCGCAGGGGGCACCGCGATGTTTCCGTTGGTAGCGATAACAGCGAGTACATCGTTTATGGCGACGGTTTCGCCCTCTTGCCGCTTAATCTCTGCCAGTACACCGGCACTGGTTGCGGGAACCTCTACATTAACCTTGTCGGTCTCTAGTTCGACGAGTGGATCGTCTACCTTGATGGTGTCGCCTACGCGCTTTAGCCAACGTCCAATAGACGCTTCTACCACCGATTCGCCCAGTGTGGGAACCCTTACTTCAATAGCCATTTTGCTTTATACTCCCTTCCAATGCGTACAAAAACTTATTTTGCTCTAGCCACAGCCCGCCCGTTCCGTGCGAGTACGGGCGCACCAGCAAAGGAGGCGGTGATAATGCGCTCCTGCTCTAGTGCGTGTTGATAGGTAGACCCTTCGGCGGGGCTTGCGGCGTAGGGGCGACCAATATAGAGAGGCTCTTTATCCCAGCCTACCACTTTGGGACTACTGAGCGGACGTGCTAAAAATCGCCATGCGCCCATATTTCTTGGCTCTTCCTGCGCCCATACTATCTCTTTAAGGTTGGGGTAACTGGTAACCAGTTCGCGCAACTCTTTGGCGGGGAAGGGATAGAGACGCTCTAGGCGGACAACCGCCACGTTCTCGGTAGTTTCGTAGAGGGCGTGTTTGCGGAAATCGTAGTAGATTTTACCGCTACAGAGTACCACACGGGTCACTTTATCGCGCTTCTGTTCGGCGCGTTCGTCGTCTATTAAGAACTGGAAGGAGCCTTCAGATAACTCCTCTAGCGACGAGGCGGCAAGCGGTTCGCGTAGTAGCGACTTAGGGGTAAACACAATAAGCGGACGCGGGAACGAGGAGATTCGGCGTACCTGTCGGCGCAGAAGGTGGAAGTACTGAGCGGCGGTAGTACAGTTTGCGACGCGGATGTTATCAGTAGCGGCAAGTTGTAGGAATCGCTCGATACGTGCGCTGGAGTGTTCGGGACCTTGCCCCTCGTAGCCATGCGGTAGAAGGAGAACAATGGAGGGGTTCTGCCCCCATTTCGCGTTACCCGATACCAAGAACTGGTCGATAATGGTCTGCGCCCCATTCATAAAGTCGCCAAACTGCGCCTCCCAGAGCACAAGGGCGTTGGGGGCGTGCATACTATAGCCATACTCAAACCCTAGCACCGCGTTTTCGGAGAGGGGGCTGTTGTAGACGGCGAAAGAGGCGTTGGCTTGCGGCAGGTTTTCGAGGGGAACATACTCTGCCCCAGTAAAGCGGTGGTGCAGAACGGCGTTGCGATGTCCAAACGTACCGCGCTCACTGTCTTGCCCGCTAAGACGCACAGGAGTACCATCCGCCAAGATAGAGGCGAAGGCGAGTGCTTCGGCGTGTCCCCAGTCGATGCCTTTGGGTTTTTGTAGCCCGTCTCTCCGCTTTGCGAAGACACCGCGCTCAATACGCTCGTGGAGTTGAAAGCCTTCGGGGAGTTGGTGCAGAGCGGTGTTTAGGGCAATAAGCGTCTCGGCGGGAACGGCAGTGGTGTCCTTCTCTTCAATAATGTAGGGAAGGCGCAGAGTGCCGGGCATGGCGGGGGTTTCGTTGAGGTCACGTGCCTCTTGGAGTTTTGCGTCTACTTTTCGGAGAAGCGCATCGCACTCTTCTTGGGTAACAATCCCCTCTTGTATCAGTTGGTTCGCCCAGAGTTCGCGGAGGCGTGTGTGCTTCTCAATAAGGGCGTACATCTGAGGCTGTGTAAATGCGGGTTCATCGCCCTCGTTGTGTCCGTAGCGGCGATAGCCTACAAGGTCGATAAGAAAGTCTTTATGGAAGGTCTCACGGTATTCGTGTGCCATCCAAGTCATTGCAAGACAAGCGAGGGGGTCGTCTGCATTGACGTGGACAATGGGAATCTCGAAGCCTTTTGCGAGGTCACCGGCGTAGAGCGTGGAGCGGCTCTCTAGCGGCTCCGCGGTAAAACCTATCTGATTATTGACGATGATGTGGATACTACCGCCCGTGTTGTAGCCTTCCAAGCGCGAGAGGTTTAGGGTCTCCGCGACAATACCCTGTCCCGGAAAAGCGGCATCTCCGTGTATCGCAATCGGCAGGGCGAAATCGGAGTTTTGTGTAGGCTTTCCGCGTTCGGTGCGGGTGTCTTGGGCGGCTCGTGCGCGTCCCTCTACTACCGGGTTGACCGCTTCGAGGTGGCTTGGGTTTGGAACGAGGGTAACGCGCACTTGGTTCCCGTTCGGGGCGTTGTACTCTTGCTCCCAGCCGAGGTGGTACTTTACATCACCAGAGTAGTCGCTACGCTCCATGTAAAGTTCGCGTACCTCTTCTTCCGAAAGTTTCTTAAAACCGGCAAGGAGAGCGGGATAGGGTTTTCCCATCACATGAGCCAGCACATTTAGCCTTCCACGATGCGCCATGCCTATCACAACCTCTTGCGTCCCCTGCTCTGCCGACTTCTCTACCAGCAAATCGAGCATAGGAACCAGCATATCGGTTCCTTCGATAGAGAAGCGTTTCGCACCTACATAGACTTTGTGAATAAACCGCTCGAAGGAGTCTACTTCGGTGAGGCGTTCTAGGAGTGCTTTTTTCTGCTCTGTGGTAAAGCGGAAGAATCGGCGGGTTTCGATGGCTTCGTAGAGCCAGTCTTGCTCTTCTGCCTCTTGGATGTGGTCGGTTTCGTAACCTATTGTATCGCAGTAGACCTCGCGGAGTTTGGTAACGGCAATGAGAGCGTTAGGGGCTCCCTCTGCAAGTACTCCACCGATGACACTAGAGGGTAGGTTTTTGAGGTCGGTTTCGGTAATGCCGTGCGTATGCAGTTCGAGGTCACGGTCTCCGGGCGGGGGAGTGCCGAGGGGGTCTATCTTGGCGGCTTTGTGTCCGGTTTCGCGTATCATACGGCGCAGACGTGCCGCCCCCACAATACGCGCTACCTCCTCTTCGGTGGGCATTCCGCGCACTGGTAAGGGAGCAGAAGGAGTAGACGAAGGGACGGAAGGGGTGAGGAGTGCCTCTATCTCCCTGCCTCGTTGCAAAAAGAAGTCGCGCTCTTCCGCAGAAACGGCGTTGGGGTCTTGCAGAAAGAGTTCGTACTGCTCTATAAGGTAGCCCGCGTTGGGCCCGAAATGTTGGTATAAATCGCTCATCGTTCTATTCAGTTCCGAATTGACAGGAGTAGATGTAGATAACTGCCAGATAAGACTCTAGCGAAGGCGGTCTGGGGGCAGACCGCCTTCGCGTTGAAAAAACACCCGATTATGCCGGCTCTGGGCGGAGACGGGTTTGGATACGTTGGGTCTCTTGTTCCTCGTTGGCGGGAGGAATGGGCGGAATGGTGGGCGGCAGAGTGGGGGGAGTGGTTCCCTTGAGTATCTGCTCTGCGGTTGCCGTACCCTCCAAGAGAGCCATAAACTCTTCGCTGGTGAGGGTCTCTTTTTCCAGTAGCACGTCGGCAATCATGTCCATCTTTTCGCGGTCTTCGGTTAGGATGGTTCGGGCGCGTTCGTAGGCACTATCTATAATAGCGCGTACCTCTTCGTCGATAGCCCGTGCAATCTCTTCGCTGTAGTCGCGGTCTTCCATGAGGTCGCGCCCTAAGAAGGGGTTGCCGTGTCGTCGTCCTAAGCGCACCATACCAAGACGGTCACTCATTCCGTAGTCGCAGACCATTGAGCGAGCGATGTCGGTGGCACGGTCTAGGTCGTTCGATGCCCCAGTGGTAACATCGCCGAAAACAATCTCTTCCGCTACGCGCCCCCCCAGTAGGTCGCAAATCTGGTTGAGCATATACTGTTTGGTGTAGAGTCCCTCTTCTCTAGGAAGATACCACGTTACACCGCCAGCATTACCGCGTGGCACAATGGTAATTTTGTACACAGGGTCGGAGTCGGGGGTACGCGCCGCAACAATCGCATGACCGAGTTCGTGATAGGCAACCACACGGAGTTTTTTCTCCGAGTTCATGCGGGTTTTGCGTTCGGGTCCCATCGTTACTCTGTCGCGAGCCTCGTCGAACTCCGACATGGTGACTTTTGTTTTGTCACGTCGGGCAGCGAGGATAGCGGCTTCGTTGACCATGTTCATAATATCTGCACCGGTAAATCCGGGGGTCAGTTTGGCAAGGGTCTCTACGTCGATACCCTCTTCGATAGGCTTACCGCGCAGGTGAACCCGTATAATCTCTTTGCGTCCGGCAATGTCGGGAGCATCTACCACCACACGGCGGTCAAAGCGTCCCGGACGGAGCAGAGCAGGGTCGAGAACATCGGGGCGGTTGGTGGCGGCAATCATAATGACTCCGGAGTTAGGGTCGAAGCCGTCCATCTCTACCAGCAGTTGGTTTAGGGTCTGTTCACGCTCATCGTGTCCCCCGCCTAGTCCTGCACCGCGCTGTCGTCCTACCGCGTCTATCTCGTCGATAAAGATAAGCGAGGGGCGATGGCTTTTGGCGGTCTCGAAGAGGTCACGGACGCGGCTTGCACCTACCCCCACGAACATCTCTACAAAGTCAGAACCGGAGATGTGGAAGAAGGGGACTCCTGCCTCTCCTGCTACGGCACGGGCAAGCATGGTTTTACCGCATCCGGGAGGTCCTAGTAGCAGAACTCCTTTGGGAATTTTTGCTCCGAGTGCGCGGAACTTGTTGGCGTTCTTTAGGAACTCCACAATCTCTTGTAGCTCTTGTTTCGCTTCGTCTACCCCTGCCACCTCGTCGAAGGTGATTTTGGGAACGGAGTCGCTGAGGCGGCGGGCTCGGCTACGCCCGAAGTTCATGGCTTGGTTGCCGCCGCTCTGTGCTTGGCGAATAAAGAATATCCAGACCAAGCCGATAGCGAGTAGGGGGAAGAGGAGCATGGAGACGAGGTTCTGCACCCATTCGGCGAGTATCGCCTTCTTAAAACTAAAGTCTACCCCTTGGTCATCCAGCAGTTTGAAGAGAGAAGAGCGTGCCTCTCCGGCATCGGGAAGCACTACCGAGAATGTTTTGCCGTTGGTACGGGTAATGGCGGTTTCGGCGAAGTTTCCCATTAGCTCTTCTTTATAGACAACGATTTTTTTAATATCGGTGGGTTTGTTGTGGACGATTGTGAGGAACTCTTTATAGGAGAGAGCATCGGAACTACTCCCAATGCCTCGTAGCGACCCCGACTGTAGGAGTACAATCGCTATGATAAACACAAAGATAACCGTCATCCATCGTGCGATATTGTTATTAGGTTTCAAATCATCCTCCTCCGGCAGTTTCGTCCCTGTGTTGCCGGTGTGCTTAAAAAAAGCATACGTCTATTATAGCACACGTAACGCCCTCTCAAAACGGGGTTTGGGGTTCTAGGCGAATTTCTACCCGATTTCGCAGTTCCAAAACCGTTTTTTTGTCTTCTAGCGGGAACGCGCCCTCTGCTAACCGTAACCCAAAGACCGCCCATATCTTCCCTTCCCCTCCCCCATCTACCAAAACGGGGTAGCGGCTTCGCTCTTTGCCGCGTATTTTGGCATCGGTAAAGAGGTCTTGTAACTTTTTAGAGCCTCCTAGTCCGCGTGGAGACATCTTGTCACCTACGCGCCATTCTCGTACTACAAGGGGCAGAGTTATCGCGTCTAGGGGCAGGGCAAGAGCCGTTGCAAAAGAGAGAGCCATGTGATTGGGCAGTGTGCTTTTAATCTCTACGCTTTGAGGGAGGTGTGTAGTTCCCTTTTGGTTGGGCATAGTCGCCTCTATCTGCCGTCCATCTGGTAATGAGGTAATGCCGGGAACCTGTAGCGTTACTAAATAGGGGTTAGCCGTTGTTTCTGCGATATGGATTTCGACGGCGATTTGGTCGGTGTGCGCGTTGTAGTTTAGGGTTCCTTGTAACGATTCGGTGTAGGGAATAGTAAGGCTTCCGCTTTTGCGTTGGTGCGCCCACTCTAGTAACTGCTCTCCCATTTCAAACGAGATATTGTTTATCTGCCCCCGTAGCCCTTGTAGTACTTGCCGCACGATACGACGTTGTAGCGCACGGTGTTGGCTTCGTAGTACTTCCGCGCTGAGTACCCACCGAGAGGGTGAAGTATGGATTAGCACGGCGTTCATTGCCTGCTGTGTTGCTTCATTAAGGTAGTCTGCCTCCTCCTTTGCAATCTCTGCTAACCTAAGTAGAGCGGAGTCTATTTCGTCATTAAAGTTCTCCCGTAGATAAGGCAGTAGTTCAAGGCGTATGCGGTTGCGCCGATAGGCAAAACTTTGGTTGGAGGAGTCGGGGCAGATAGGTAGGTTATATTGTCGGCAGTAGGCATGGGTCTCTTCTCGTCTAATCTGGTAGAGGGGACGAATTATCGGTAAATCTACCGCAGGAAAGCCCTCTAGTCCGGTTGTACCCGTTCCTCGTAGGATGCGTAGCAGAATAGTCTCTATTCTATCGGTCTCGGTGTGGGCAAGCGCGATGCGCTCCGCCCCAATCTGCGCGGCGGTGCTTCTTAGAAAGCGATGCCTTACGAGTCGGGCGGCTTCTTGGGTAGAGAGGTGGAGGCGTTTCTTTTCGGCGGGTGCATTTTCACGGCTAGAAAAGAGGGGTATGCCTAGATTTTGGCAGAGTTGGTGTACAAATTCCGCCTCATCGTCTGCCTCTTGCCCTCGTATTCCGTGATGTACGTGTCCTACCGCAAGTTGAATGCCTAGTGCCTCTTGCCATTTGTGAAGCAGGTGCAGTAGCACAACCGAGTCCGCCCCCCCCGACACACCTACCAGTATTTTCTGTCCAGGTGCCGTCATTTTGTGCTTCGAGAGCGTTTCTAGGGCTTGTTGTTCTATATCTTCGGCAGTACGCATTGCCAATGCTCCTTCAAATTGGATATACTCTCCATCAAGCCGCCGCAAACAGAGGCGTAGTGGAGGAGATTGTGCCATGTCTGGAAAGAAACGTCAAGCGACCTTGTTGGGGGTTGCGATAGCGGGAGGGGTACTGGTTTGGGCTGTAAGCCAGTTTACCCACGAGAACTTCAATGCGGTGTCGCTACTGGTTGCCGCGCTCAGTTTCTACTATCTGGGGGGCAAGGTGTACAGTGCCTTCATCGCCGATAGTGTACTTTGCCTCGACGACGCGAACCTCACCCCCGCGCACACTCAGCGCGATAACCACGACTATCTACCCTACAAACGCTGGACGCTGTTTGGGATGCACTTTGCTTGGATAGCGGGTCCCGGTCCCTTGATTGGTCCCACTCTCGCCGCGCAGTTCGGGTTTTTGCCGGGCTTTTTGTGGATTGTGCTGGGGGCGGTTCTGCTAGGATGTGTGCAGGATATGGTGATACTAGCGTTCTCTACACGGCGGGGGGGAATGAGCCTTGCCCGTATGGTAAAGCGCGAAATCAACCCCATAGGCGGGATAGCCGCCTCTATTACCATTCTGTTTATCTTGGAGATACTGCTGGCAGTGCTTGCCCTGTTTGTAGTGAACGCGCTGAAAGGTAGCCCTTGGGCGACGTTTACCATCTTTAGTTCTATCCCGATTGCGATGGTGGTAGGCTGGTACATGACGAAATTCCGTCCCGGACATGAGGGGCAAGCCACAGTTTTGGGTGTAGCACTACTTCTACTCTCTACTGTAGCAGGACACTGGGTCGCCGAGAACCCTACCCTTGCCCCCCTCTTCACTCGAACGGATGCTCAACTGGCGTGGGCATTGGTTTTCTATGGCTTTTTGGCGGCGGCACTTCCTGCATGGCTTCTGCTTGCCCCCCGTGACAACATATCTACCTATCTCAAAATTGGGACGGTAGCACTCCTCGCTGTTGGTATCTGTTTTGCACAGCCTTCTGTAAAGATGCCCGCCTTCACACCTTTTATCGACGGGTCGGGTCCCATTTTCGCGGGAAAACTGTTTCCGTTCTGCTTTATTATTATCGCGTGTGGAGCGATTTCGGGGTTTCACTCGCTGATTAGTAGCGGGGTTACGCCGCGCTTTGTGGATAAGGAGACGGATATTCGTATTGTGGGGTACGGTGCGATGCTTACCGAGAGTTTTGTGGGTGTTATGGCACTTATCGCCGCGGTAACGCTTGCGCCGGGCGTTCACCTCGCTATGAACATCCCAAAGCGTCCCAACGAGACCCCCGTACAACTAACTCAGCGTATCTCGAAATACGGCTCTGCGTTTCAGATAACCACAACCGAGATGGACGACCTTGCCCACAAGATGCAAGAGAAGTCGCTGTACAACCGTTCGGGGGGTGGTCCTTCGCTTGCGGTAGGAATGGCGAGTATCTTTTCGGGAACGCTGGGAGGTGGGCTCTCTGCGTTCTGGTATCATTTTGCGATTATGTTCGAGGCGGTCTTTATCCTGACGGTGCTGGATTCGGGGACGCGGGTTATCCGTTTTGTGATTCAGGAGATGATAAGCGACTGGCGGGTACTGCGGAGGAGGCGGAAGGAGGACGAATCCGAAGCAGAGGAGGACTCCCCTCTTGCCAACGTACCGATATGGCTCACCAGTGGGTTGGCGGTACTGGGATGGGGTACGATTCTCTCTTGGGGGATAGTAGACCCCGAAGGCGGCACAAAGGCACTAATACGAATGTTTGGAACCGCCAACCAGATGCTAAGTGTGATTGCGCTTACCCTTGCAACGGTGATTATGCTTAAAAAGCACCGCCGTTTTGCTTGGGTGACAGGAATACCGATGTTGGTTGTGGGAACGATTACCCTCTCGGCAGGGTTTCAGGCACTCTTCTCTTCCGACCCGCGCTTGGGGGCAATCGCTACCGCCCAAGATGCCGCGAAAAAAGTGACTTCGGGTACACTTCCCGCCAAAGCGGGAACCGTTTTAATGAATAACGCCTACCTTACTGCCGCTCTTACTGGTGTCCTTATCGTATTGGTATTAGGGGTACTGGTTATCTCCTTGCGTGAGATAGCGAAACAGATTCAAACTCCTACCAAAGAGGGGGTATAGCATGGAGACACTACGCCACTTTTGGAGCGGGTTTCGCGATTTGCTAAGGGGGCTGTTCTCTCTCTCGACACAGTCCGCCCCAAAGGATTGCGACTACGCCAAGACCCTAGAGGAGCGGTACAGCAAACCCCGCAGATGTTGCTAAGAAAGGAACGTTATGAACTATCAATTTGACCATATCGCACAACAGGTTCCCGATATTGCGGAGGCGATAGCGTGGTATCAGGCACACATTCCGGGCGTAAAGGTTCTCTATCAGGATACGTCTTGGGGGTTTATAGACGCGAACGGAGCGCGGCTCGCCTTTGTTCTAAGTGACCAGCACCCGAATCACCTTGCTTGGCGAGTCTCCGATGAGGAACTAGAGCGTATGGCAACGCTTTGGGGCAAGGAGATAAAAACACATCGTGATAAGACCCGTAGTTTCTACCTAGAGGCACCCGGCGGTACTTGGATAGAGATTATCAGTTGGGATGGTGTGTCTGCCGAGTAGAGGCTAAAGCGCAGTATGCACACTAGAAAGAGGCGGCTTTTTAGTAGATTAACTCAAGTTGCTAGTGTAGTTTGTGCATGATAGGTTTGCGGTATAGTGAGTGTGCAATCAACCACGAACCGGAGACC
>OMJJ01000365.1 GCA_900299305.1 bacterium
CCCCCCCCGCCATAAGGAAGCCCACGCCTCCCCCTGTTCCCAAGTCGGAAGCGAAACTGCATAGCCTATCAGGTAATCCACTACACTCTGTACAGCCGTTAGTGCCCCTACCTCGGCACAACGCGCCGACCCTGCCCCGTCTGCTACCGCAATCAGCAACAGAGAATCGGTTAAAAGGTGATACGCATGGAAATCTTGGCATACCTGCCCTATTCGCTCGTGGCTTGTACCGCAAACCGATGCCCCTATCACCCGAATCATACAGTACTCCAACCCGGAGGAGGCAACGCGACCTGCTCATCTATCTGAGATTGCGAAACCCTCTGCATACTCGCCGAGAGCCAAACAAACATCTCTACAAAGTTCAGCCCCACCAGTTTGACGGGAGTACGCACCGAGATTTTAGCAAGCCTGTCCATGTCTGCCTTCTCTACACCCACTGCAAAGAACGCAACCCGCTTCTGCCTCTCGTCCTCCGCCAAACGCTGTGCGGCAGAATCCACCACCTCGTCCGGTTCTCCTTGCGGCGCACCGTCGGTTATTAGGAAGACCCAAGGACGATAGTACGAAACCCCATTAGCGCGATACTGTGCTTTACGTGCTTGCAAAAGGTCGAGTGCCTTATGAATGGCGGATCCGATATGCGTCATTCCCTGAGCTGTAAGTGTTGGCGGCTCGAACATATCGGCAGTAATAAAATCTTGTACCACCGTCACCTCACTATTAAAGGTGATAACCGCGACCTCTACCCGCCGTGACGCGAGGGTATCTTGAGTAATATCGTCGCAAAACTGACGCAACCCCGTATTCAGGGCAGTAATAGGGTCTCCATGCATAGAGCCAGAGGTATCCAAAAGTAGCACACAGGGGCAACGCGGTTCCGGGTTCTCCGCGAACTCAACCGCCTCTTCGAGTAAAGGCAGGTTTGCCATAGAGACGTTTTCCTCCCATAAGGTTTTTTGAGAGTGTACCCGATACAGAGCGTTTTGCAGTACATTACAAGGATAAACCCGTGTGGGCTATACCACTCTAAAAGTAGTAAACTGAGTACGGTAAGCACAAAAAAGTTGTTTTGAACTCGTAACCTCTACGTCTTTAAGGGTGTAAGACGCAAATACTTTTGGAAAGAGTGCAATGACGAGCGTATCTATGACGCAGGAACAGACGCAAGAGAGCGATGAGGTACTGGTAGCGGCGGCACGTAGCGGCGACAGACGCGCCTTTACGCTTCTCATGCAACGCTACCGCCCCCTTGCGTTCGCCTACGCCTCCGCAACTCTCCACCACAAAGAGGAGGCAGAAGACGCGGTACAAGAGGCGTTCCTCAAGGCGTTTCAGGCACTCCCCAAAATACGCGCGAATGCGACTTGGGGCAAGTGGCTCTTACAGATACTACGGAATCACTGCACTGATATTCTGCGCCGCCGCAAAAGCAAACCGATGCTACCGCTCCTAGAGAGTCTTCCAGATACCGCCGAATCGCCAGAGTGGGAGGCACTTAGCAAAGAACGCAAAGAGAGACTACGCAGTGCCATTAGTGGGTTAGCAGAGAAGTACCAAACTCCCCTGCTCATGCACTACGCTTCAGGGCTAACCTACAAAGAGATAGCCCTTGTGTTGGAACTACCAGAGAGCACCGTTACCGGACGCATTGCGGGGGGACTGCGGATAGTCCGCGAGAAGTTTAAGAGGGAGGGTCTGTTATGAAAATCGTATGTAGGGTAAGGCAGAGGCAGTTAGCGAAGTATGCTACGTTACAATCGCCTTTCCCCCCCCGTTTGGAAAGGCACACAGAGACTTGTGGGGAGTGCCACGCCTTTTATCAGGACATAGGTCGTATTCAGCAGGAACTTCCACAAGCCCTCAAAACAGTATCCCCCGCAGAGGAGTTCGATAACGCTCTATGGGCGCGTTTTCACCAACAGCCGTTAGTTCCTGTTGGGGCTTGGCGTAGCGGCTACCCAGTTTACATAGCGGTAGCAACCAGTTTGGGGCTAATCGCGGTAGGATACCACCAGTACACTACTCCCCGATATAACGATATAGTCGTGTACCCCATGCCCGCTACCAAATCTGCCTCCTTACCGCAGGAGTCTCCTCTCAAGCCAGCAACACAATCGGAAATACAGGTCGCTACCACAGGATTTAAGCAGAGGTACACGTACCGCCCAATACACAAGAAGCGTACCGTCCCCAAAGCACTTCCTGCAAAAAAATACGTAGTCGCGCAGACCCCAAAGCCCAAACACACGATTACATGGACACAGGTAGGCTACTACTATGCCGCACAAGGCGCGTATCAAGAGGCGGCAACGGCGTACCACTTCGCCTACCAGCAACAACGCGACCCGCGACTTGCTTTCGTGGCAGGTCAAGCCGCAGAGGTCGCTGGCGACCCGATACAGGCACTAGAACTCTTTACCCAAACCCTAACCTCAAAACCAAACCAAGACACAACTCCGAAATCGGAAAAGGATAAACACGATGAAAGCTACTCTCCACACCGCTCTCTTAGGAACTGCTCTCCTTTTGAGCCTTCAGACAAGCCAAGCACAACAGTCTCCTAGTGCACCCGCAAAACCAGCAATACCGACTGCTATCCCTGCGACTCCGGTTCCCATACCAGGGGGGGCTATCGCACAAACCTATACCCCTCAAGCCCCATCCGTAAACTTCGTCCCGGCAGTAGACCCTTTTGGTGGGTTTGCCCCTGCGCCCGCAATGCCGTTCCCAAGCCTCTCGAAGAAGATGAAGGAGATACACTCGCTACGGGCTATCAATGGGATAAAACTCACTCGTAAAGAGATAGAGACGATACTACCCCCTCTAAAGAATCTACGTAACGCTGAGAAAACAGCACAAACACAGTCCGAAAAAGCCATGGAAGAGGAGAAACAGGGGCTACTAGAAGCACTACCAGATGATCCAGACCCTATCAACAGTTTGCCCTCTGTACAGATAGAGTTAGACCGCTATCGCCAAACCGAGCAGAAGACATGGCGCGAGATAGAGAAAGCGATCGGCGGACATAAAACCAACCAGTTGAAAATGTTGTTGGGACACTTCCCGATGGAATATAACGGCGTATCTCCCTACTGGAATACACCGGTTCCTGCTACTCCCATAAATCCTACCAAAGTACCGCGCCCTTTGCGTCCGGGAGTACCCGGTTCCCCAAGTACCACTCCCATTCCTTCACAGCCTGCAAAACCTGCTACTCCCGCCATTCCGGGGGCACCCATTGCACCCACTCAACCTCTTCCCGAAGAGGGTACAAGCGAGATATTCGTCATACTACAAGACCCCAATATACCGTTAGCGGCTCCTACGGGTGATGCGCCTACTACGATTGCCCCTGCCCAAACTCCGGCTCAAGCCCCTGCCCCTGCGGGTTCCGGTTTTGGTGGTAAAGCATTCGCGGGTCAAGTTGCGCCTAACGCCTTCCCCACTGCAATGTGGCTACCCAGTGTTCACATCAACTTAGGAGAGTTAATAGACCTTCTAGAGCAGAAACTGAACGCCATGAAGAAGTAGGGCTACTCGCTAACAGGCTTCTCTTCTGGAAACAGAGCGGAGCCTGTTAGTGTCCTATTATCTCTTCCCTGAAGCCCTTTGCATCGCTTTTGCCCACCAACAACCCAACAAGGTAGTCCCCAACAAATGCGGCGAAAGCCAACACCACATACTCCAACAAAATAGGAAGCGGGTCGTTTGCCCCATGGAAGCGAGCCGGTACAAAAGTACGCAAAAGAAGTAGCACGAGAGGCACTCCCAACGTCTTGGTAAAGACGCGCACCGACTCGTGTGTCGCGGCAGTTATTCCACCTACCGCGAATCCCGCCCCCAGTATCATACACCACCATGCGACCATACGAACACCTCTGTTTCTAGGTTAATCCTAACCCTACCGCTTTTGGAGTGCCTCTACAATCGCATCCACATCATAGACGCAACCGCCCCACGTCCCGCCGCCAACGGCTTGCAGTGCCGCCCAGAGGCGTGTGTCGTCGGGAATATCGGCATCCGCTTCGAGGTCAGGGCGCATAGCGCGTTCAGCGAGTACCTTTTCTCCCTGCTC
>OMJJ01000366.1 GCA_900299305.1 bacterium
ACTGGCGAGAAAAAGATAGGGGTATTGGGAGGAACCCTCCGAACGGGTACACTATTAGAGGTATCGGGTACAACACTGTGGCGTGAGGCGACCAATGGAACCGCCGTAGACCCCTCCTTTACCGACGGGTATCAGGTGAACGTCGCCGTAAAGCCCCATAAGAACGTGAACCTTATCGGCTCTTTGGGGCGCAACCCAGACGGAAGCGACCTCTTTACGATGCGGACACTGGAGGCGCGTAAAGCGGGTGTCGAAACCAATTTCGGATTTCTTACCTTCAAAGGGCTACTCGGAACCGAAGACGAGTACCTTGCAAAGCGGCTCTCTAATACCACCGACCTCTCGGTCTCGATGCGCCTTAGTAAGTGGGACTTGCTGACAACGGGAGTACTGGATAAACGGCGGCTAGATGGAAGTTTGAGCGCAAGCCGAACCTACCTGCTCTCCTATTCACGCAACCTGAATACCCTGTGGCGACTGACGTTCCGCAGTTCCGCAACCTTCTACGAACAAGACGGCACACCTCTGTACGACAAAACCGAGTATAGGGCAGAGGCGCAACTTGGTATTCGGTTTTAGTGTGATTGGGTAGGAGGGCAATCGCATCACTTTGAGATAAGAGAGTTACTCACTTTACGGTATAGTCAGCGGATTAGCCCTCATCCTGTCCTTCGGACATCCTTGCCCCCAAGTTTGGGGGAAGGAGGATACTGCTGTCAAGTTTTCTTGTTATCAGAAAGGTATGCCTGTACAAAAAGGCTACTACCTTGCTATACCGTGTATTCGCCTCTTCGCCCAAACTTGGGAGAAGAGGTTGGTGATGAGGGCTAAAACCTATCAATACGCAACACCTAAGAGTAATACGATTACCCTAGGAGGGTAGAGCGGGCTACTCTATGTTTTGGGAGAAAATAGCGATGTTAAACCGATGGGGTAAGTCTCTGATACTCATGGTGTTGCTGTGTATGTCAGGGCAGCAACTCTCCGCACAGTCCTTCTCGCCCGATGGAAAGCAGATTCTCTTTCCGCGCTACGACCCGCAAGGGATAGCCATGCAAGCCATTGTAAACACCGATGGAACCGGTTTAATGGAAATTCTCCAATCGGTGGGTTGTCCCATCGCAAAGTGGTCGCCTAATGGGAAGTACATCCTCCTCTCCAATGCCAAGCGCGAGGTAAAGATATATACCCTCAAGACGGGAAAGACACAGACGCTTACGCACCCCATAGAGCCACCCTTTGTATGGCGAGAGGACAGTTCTGCCTTTGCGGGGGTGCTTATAAAGAAAAACAAGTTTACTCAAATCGAGACCCGTGAACTCTGCCGCTTCGACAGAGAGGGCTACCCTATGGGGCGTGTTCCCCTCCACGACCTCCAACTCGCCTCCCAAGCCCCGCTCTACTGGATACCTAACACCGACGAGTTGGTTTTTATGACGAACGAACAGGCACAGATGAACGTCTATGTCACCGATTCGATGCAACTCCGTAAAGTCTCCTCCTCGAACGACCTTGTGGGTATGGGGCAAGTTACGGGTACAACCGATGTGATATGGGCAAGAAAAGGGGCGAACCTGCACTACATTCTGATGACCCTCTACCGCTTTAATACCATGCTCACCTCTGTTTCTCGCCTCAACTTTCCAGAGCGGCTTCCCCCTCTCAATCCCGACCCGCGCCATGCCCCCGACTCTATTTTTAGTGTGAAGTTCTCACCGGATGGAAGCCACCTTATCGTTATCGCGCTTATGTCGGAAGCAGGAAAAAAGATATACCGTTCCTACACCCTAAAAATAGATGGTAGCGAAGTAACTGCTTTTGATAGATATGCAACCCCTCCCGACTTCCTCTATAACTGGTCGCCGGACGGGAAGCAACTGACGTGGATGTGGGGTATGAAACTGATGATTGGCAATGTGGACGGCACAAACAAGGTCAAAATCTTTACGAACTAGAGGAGAAGGTATGTCGCTTGCAGAGATAACGACCACCCCAGAGGCAACCGGATGCGACCCCAAGCATTTTCGTCATGTAAATAGCCTACTAGAGCGTGGTGTGAAAGAGCAGATTTTCCCGTGTGCGGTCTATATGGTGCTGAGGAACGGCATGGTTATCGCGCATGGGGCTTTTGGGGCGACACAACCCGACGCACATCCTCCCATTCCCTGCAAGCCCGATACCATCTTTGACCTCGCCTCTATTACGAAAACCTTTACCGCAACCCTCCTCCTCCAACACGTAGAGGAGGGCAAATTAACGCTAAATCACGAAGTAGCCGACTACCTCCCCGAAGCAAAAGAGACCCCTGTAGGTGCTGTCACTCTAAAACAGTGCGCCACACACGTTAGCGGGCTACCCGCATGGAAGGCACTCTACAAGAGCAAAAACCCTGCCTTCGCAGAGATACTTGCCACTCCCCTTGACAAGAAGCCCGGAACTCACTACGCCTATAGCGACTTGGGCTACATCACGCTAGGGAAGATACTCGAACGGGTAAGCGGCAAAACGCTAGATGTGCTAGTGCAAGAGCGTATCTGCTTGCCGGTGGGAATGAAGAGTGCCGGCTTTCGCCCGAACTCCTCTCTTGCGGGGCGATGTGCGGCAACGGCAAACTGTCCTATGCGAGAGGGTAAAATACTGGTAGGAGAGGTACACGACGCAAACGCGCACAGTATGGGGGGGGTGGCTGGACACGCAGGGATGTTTTCCAATGCGGAGGATTTGGCGCGGTACGCCATTGCGTTGGAGTACCCAGAGGTAGCACGGCACTTGCAGATAAAGCCGCTACTTGGAAACCTAACCCGTAAACTCATCGAATCGAATCAGGTAGACCCAACGGTAGGTAGTCACTCTATCGGCTGGTTTACGCCTCCTAACGGCTACTTACCCCGCGGGGACATCCTCTCTGAACGCACTTTTGGGCATACGGGCTTTACGGGAACTCTGCTGATGTTCGACCCCGAAAACGACCTCACCCTGATACTGCTTACCAACCGCGTCTACTATCCCCGCGATGCTGGGGAGAGCCTAAGAATGCGCCGCCTCTTTGCCAATGCCGTAGCGGGGGCTATTCGCCCTTAGCCGCTATGCCGCCGAAGTAATTTCCCCTATATCGGGTGGGTAACTTGCGGTTACGCGGTTTCTGCCGTCTTGCTTCGAGCGGTAGAGGGCAAAGTCTGCTTCACTCAGCAGCTCTGCGGCGGTGGTCGGCTCTAGCGAGAGGGTAGCAACTCCCAAACTTAGGGTAACAGGGCGTAACTTCCATTCATGGGTCTCTACCGCCTTCCGAATCCGTTCGGCTACGTGTGCTGCCCCCTCTGTGTCGGTGTTCACCAGCACCATCACGAACTCTTCCCCCCCGTAGCGTGCCACGCAGTCGGTTCCCCGTGCGTTCTGCTGAAGGAGTTTAGAGACCATTCTCAGTACTTCGTCTCCCGCAGGATGTCCGAAAGAGTCGTTGTACTTCTTAAAGTAGTCTACGTCCGCCATGATAATAGAGAGGGGCATATTGTAGCGTTGCGCCCTCTGGAACTCGTGGTTAAACTTCTCTTGAAAAGCGCGGTGGTTATATAGCCCAGTAAGCCCATCCGTGAGTGCTTGCTGGTGCAAGAGTTCGTTCATGCGCCACAGCTCTTTCTGCTTCTCTTCTAGCTCTTGGCTATAGAGGCGCACCTGCTGTTCGGTTCGCTTTATCTGAGTAATATCTATAAGGGTATGGATTGCCCCCGTAATGGCTCCCATATAACTCGCAAGCGGGATAGCGTTCCAAAGGAGATACCGCTCCGTACTTTTTTCCTGAAAAACCCACTCGTAATCCGAGATATGCTTTCCTTTAAGTAGTTCCTGAATCTCTTTCTCTAAGGTAGAGCGCATATCTGGGGGGGCAACGGTATCGAGGAAGTCTTGCTCATAAATCATTCTGCCCTGCAAACCGATAAGCGACTCACACGCTCGATTCCACTCCTGAATACGTCCCTGTTCGTCGATGGTTATCCCCGCAATAGGTAGCCCCATAAACAGTTCCGAGAATCGCTTTTGGGCGGCATGAAGCGATGAGACCATATTTGCCAACTGGTTGTGCATGGTGAGGATACGAGTGCCGACCTGTAGCCGCGCCATCAGTTCGCCACTATCGAGGGGCTTCACCAAGAAGTCGTCTGCGCCCGCTTGCAAGCCCAGCACTTTGTCTTCCATCTGGCTTTTGGCGGTGAGCAGGATAAAGTAGGTGTATGCCTGCTCGTGATAGTCACGAATATGGCGGCAGAGTTGTAAGCCGTCCATTTCGGGCATCTCCCAGTCCGAAATAACGACTTCAAAGGGGGTTTTCTGAAAGAGTTCCCAAGCCAAAGCACCGTTTTCGGCAAATTGGGAGGTGTGTCCCATCTTCTCTAAGGTTTTCACCAAAAAGTGCGCGGCTACTCGGTTGTCTTCTACCACCAAGATATTCATGCGGCATTCTCCCTAAAATGCTCCGCATCCTGTCGGATATGGCTAAACCCCTCTTGTAGTGAAGGAAGCCAGATACGGCAACTCTCCGTGTCACCGAACTTAGCACTGCGTTCTACCTCTACACACATCCCACTCAAACTTACTGCCTCTATGGAGCGGCAACTCCCTTTTAACTTATGCGCGGCACGAGCGACATATTCAGGTCTCCCGCTCTCAATCGCCGCTTCTAACTCTTGTACCTGCAAGGGAAACTCACTTAAAAAGATGTCCACGATTTCATGAGCAAATTGGAAATCGCCCCCGCAGTTCTCTAAGAGCCTCTCCCTGTCGAAACTACTGATAGTAATGTTACTATTATGGTTAGTTTCTTGAGGCACTTGAGAGCGTTCTTTAGGAGATTGGTAGTAACGGCGCAACATCTGGTAAAGTGCGTCAGATTTTACGGGCTTGGCGATATAGTCATCCATTCCCACATTAAGGCAACGCTCTCTATCCCCCTCCATTGCGTTCGCCGTCATGGCGATAATCGGGGTGTACCTGCCCAGTTCGCCTTCCCGGTAGCGAATCACTCCGGTAGCCTCGTAACCGTCCATCTCCGGCATCTGTATATCCATTAGAACCACGTCATACTCGTCGCTAGACCATGCAAAAATGGCTTCTGTACCAGACTGTGCCAATCGAACCGAACATCCCCACTTCTCTAGGATGCGTAGCGCAAACTTCTGGTTAACGGGGTTGTCTTCACAAAGCAGTACCCTTAGACCTTCTAGCGAATAGCGGTCTTGAGGTTCGGTAACTACGGAAGCAGTGGGCTGTTCTATACCTCCTAGTACCATCTCAATCCGTTCTCGTAGGTGCGCTTTACGCACAGGCTTGGTCAGTGTTGCGGTCACGCCATAGGGCAACCCATCGAAAGAGTTTCCTGAAGAGGTAAGTAGTATGATAGGTATGTGCTTATCTTGTATGCTATTACGAATGGCAGTTGCTAGCATCGCTCCATCCA
>OMJJ01000367.1 GCA_900299305.1 bacterium
ATGCCAGCGGCGAAAGTTCGTTGGTGACAGCCGCCCAACCTACGAGCGGAGGAAACGCCCCCGCCGCCCCACCTATCACGATGTTGTGCCATGTGCGCCGCTTTAGGATAAGGGTATAGATAAGCACATAAAACACTAGCCCCGCAAACGCAAGCATCCCCGACAGCAGATTTGCAAACGACCAGAACATCGCAAACGAGAGTACCGCAAGAGCAAACGCAAAGTAGAGCGCGTTACGAGAGGAGATGAGTTGGGTGACGGTGGGACGCTCGGAGGTACGTGTCATGCGTCCGTCTATGTCACGGTCTATCACCATATTGATAGCGTTTGCCGCTCCCGCCATCATGTACCCCGCCACAAAAACTATGACGAAGAGGAGGGGAGTGACATGATTGGTAGGGGTCTGTGGCGCGATAAAGAGCGCGGTTAGCGTGGTGAAGAGCAGAAGGCTGATAACGCGGGGCTTGGTAAGTGCAAGGTAGTCGCGCCAAGTGGCAACGCCGGTTGCGGCGTGAATATCGGGGTAGTGGATGGGGTCGGTCTCTACGTGTACCACATCCTCCGCAAGCGCGGAAGCCGTGAGTAGCACGGTGATAACCCAGATTACATCCGCGAAAAAGAGGTGAACCAACTGCATACTGACGGGCGCATGAAGTGCCTTATTAACTAGCCCCACCGCGATTTCCCACGCAAATGCCGCCCCCAGATACTGCGCGTACCGCCGTACAAAAGGGGAGGGGCGCAAGTGGGTAGTTAGTCCCGCTATCAAAAGCAGATATAGCCCTACCGAGATAGCGAGGAACGGGTGCACGAGCCGTAAGCGTACTAAGAAGTGCGCTGTTGGATTCAATGCGCCTTGCACTGCTTCATAGGTACTATGTACGGGGAAGAGGGTATCTCCGAGCGCAGTTATCGCGCCGCTTATCCCCAAAACCAGCAGAGAGACGAGCGAAAAGCCCATCGCCCAGCCTACCGCTCCTTGAGCCTTCCACTTGGTCGCCTTTACTCCCGAACTCCATACCGCTGTTATGGTAAGTGAGGCGAGTAGCAGAAACGTATTGACAAGATGCCCCGATAGCCAGATCGCTCTATCTACTGAGATGTTTTCCGCGACTAGCCCTTTTTTAACCAGCGCACGACCCACCATCGCCTCTATAAAAGTGAATAAAAAGGCGAGTATCGCCCCCTTACGTACCCTATGCCCTTTGGGAAACGCCTTAAACGCCATGACCAGCAGAAGCAAAATCACGATACCGTCCAAACCACTCATAACGCGGTGCGTAAACTCGATAACGGTTTTGATTTTGTGGGGAGTGGGGATTACCTGTCCGTCGCAAAGGGGCCAGTGGTTACTACATCCATCACCGGAGTTGGTGGCACGAACCAGTGCGCCCCATCCAATAACAACAAAGTTATAGAAGAGCGCGAACCAAGCAAAGCGGGAAAACCGAGCGGTACTCATAATCACAAGCCTTCGCGGAAAAACGATACTCCCATTGTACCCTAAGTTCGTGCATTTTTTCACTATTAGGAGGCAATGGGAGTAGGTTTGGTTAGGGGAGTTCCGCAACGGTGAGGCGCAGTAACTCCTCCTCCGCCTCGTTTGTCCAGAACTTACCCTCTTTCAGTTTTTCGTACACGGTGGGATAGATGTCTTTTAGTTCCGCAAGGGGAGTTAGCCCTAGCCCATGAATGAGCGGGAAGATAAGCGTCTTACCGGGGAACCAACCCTCCTTAACTGCTTTCAGACCCTCTGCCGCCGCCTCCATGCCCCCGATTGCGGCAAGAGAGGCGTTGGTCGAGAGTTCGTTGCGCTCTACACGGGCAAGCGTTTCGCGCATATCCGAGAGCGAAGAGCCACTACTTCCCAGATAGCGCACTCGCTTGTGAATCACGTTATTGACATTGAGGTTCGCCATCGTGCCACGCGCCACCCCTGCGAAGATATTGAACCATCCTCCTACCGCCAAGAAGTCGGCGGCGTGTTCAATGAGGGCGGCAACCGGAACCATTGAGACAATATCATCGAAGCCGCGCCCCTCTCCAAGTCGCTCCAACCGCTCGTTGAACTCTTCGGCACTCATCTCTTTGGGGTTTAGCGTTACCAACTCGATACCTCGCTCTGCCGCGATACTTCCAAAACGTTCTACCACGCTCTGAAGGCGTACCGCATCTACATCGGTAGCCACCACACGACGGGGAGGACTCCAGTGCTGAATAGCGCGTTGAACGTGCATCTGCCCCATAGGACCTCCCGCCCCTATAAACCACGACAATCCGTTTGGAACCAAGTCGGCGGTGCGTGTTTCGCGGTAGGATTCAGCAGGAGAGCTTGTATCGGTTCCTAGGTAGTAGTGCCAGTTGTAGTGAATACGCCCAATATCGAGGTTCAATTTACGATTGAGGGTCTGACCACCTACAAAGTTCATAATCCCATGGTTGGCGAGAGCGGCAGAAGCCCCTTCTATCGCCTCCGCAGAAACGTCCCCGAGTACCAATATGTCGTCGAATCGCACATCTGGGTATGCCTTAAGAGCGTCCCAATCCTCGGCTTCTACTTTGGTAACAGGTATATCGAACGCCTCTGTCCACGCGCTCAGAGTGTGAAAGGGAAGCCCTGTCACGTTCCAAAACACAATTTCGGCGGGGGTACGTCCTACCGAAAGTAGGCTTTTCCAGTCGTAGTTCACATCCTCAGCAGAAGGGCTACCCATTACTAACATTCGCCCTTTGTCTAGAATCCCGTCG
>OMJJ01000368.1 GCA_900299305.1 bacterium
AGATGGCGGCGAATTTGGGGCTTACAATGGGCTTGCTACCCACATGGGGCGATAAGTGGAACATAAAATGGGGGCGCGGTCCCGAAATCTTCACCCCGGAAAACGCCCGTATCTATGGGGAGTGGCTCGGCAGACGCTACATAGACGCGCCCCTTATCTGGATTTTAGGGGGAGACCGCACAGTAGAGACCGATACCCATCGCGCCGTTATCGCAAGTATGGCGCAAGGATTAAGAGCCGGAGACGGCGGCGCACATCTGATAACCTTCCACCCGCAAGGAGGGCAAACCTCCTCTCAATACTTCCATAACGAGGAGTGGCTCGATTTCAATATGTGGCAAACGGGTCATGCCCGTAACCGCGATAGTTATAACTGTATCGCTCATGACTACGCCCTCACCCCAACAAAGCCCTGCATGGATGCAGAGCCGGGATACGAAGACCACCCCGCAGGCTTCGACCTGAGCAACGGCTATCTGGACGACTACGATGTGCGGAAATCGCTCTACTGGGGGCTGTTTGCGGGGGCGCATGGGCATACCTACGGCTGTCACCCGATATGGCAGTTTTGGCATCCGTATCGGGAGGGAGTAACGCACGTTCGCCGTCATTGGCGGGAGGCTCTTACGTTGCCCGGTTCTGGGCAGGTACGTCATGCCCGCGCTCTTCTCGAATCGCGCCCCTTTCTTACCCGTATCCCCGACACCACCCTTATTGTCTCGAAGGTAGAAGAGGGAAGCCACCACGTACAGGCAACCCGCGACGAAGCAGGGACGTATGCGCTCATCTACATCCCCTCCAACAGACCCGTAGAGTTGGATTTGCGGCAACTTTCTGGGGCAGAACTTACCGCGTGGTGGTACGATCCACGCACTGGAACCTCAAAACGCATCGGAACCTACTCCAATAGCGAAGTAGTCACTTTCACCGCACCTATTGGTGGACCGGACTGGGTGCTGGTGCTAGACGACTCCTCTGGCGGCTATCCTGCACCAGGGAGGCTGGTGTGATGGAAGTAGGTACACCACTCTCCAACTGTGCCACGATATACTGTCTATCTTGAAAGAGCGGCTTCGCGTGTAATGCAGTGATGAGGTCGGTTCTGTCTGTTGGTACTACGATATGGGTGATAGGGGCTATCTTGTGGATAGCACGGAGTGCCTCTATCGCCTCTGCTTGAGTTTTGGCTCCATACAAGGCGTTTACCTTTTGTATGCGGTCATACCAAGCGAGAGTTTCCGAACTGCGAAAAGGGAACACTTTCCAATCTACAAAGACAGGCACTCCCGTTGCCAGCCGAAACTGCTCCCTCTCAATAGGAATAAGGTAGACATGATTCGGTTTCGCGTGTTCCCGAACATACTCCTCAACCGTACCGCGATTGTACTCTTTCCTTGTTGTTGAGAAGGTCTGAGCGATACCCAGAGTTCCTAATAGGATAAGCCCACCACAAGACAAGAGAGTGAGGTTGTACGATACGATGCGGTGGAGAGAGTGGGACTGAAGGCGGTTTAATGTGTTCTCGAACCACACCACAAAATGAAACAACACCAAACCCGTAGAGAGCGGGACTAGCCAAGCAGAAGAACGCCAAGGGAACAGAATCGCTAAACTCAAACTACCCGTAATCCATTGTAGTAGAGTAAGAAGCACTACCGTAAGGGTACACACAAGAAGCACAAAAAATAGCGGTCTACATCTGCGCGAGAGCACGATGCCCAGAACAACGATAGCAAGTTTAAGACAAGATTTGATAGAGAACCACATTGCAATAAGAGTATGGTGGGGTTGTCGTATGGTGACATTGATGATATGTGCTGTAGAATGGACTTCTGGTGAATCGGAGAAAATAAAGTTCTTGAGGATGTAAAATGCGATAGGAGATAACAAAACCAGAGTTAGGAGTCCTATCTTGACTGCTGTTCCAAACTCTTTCTCCATCACAAGTGCAAGGATATAAGCACCTATCAAGATGCCTACATGAAGCATAAGTGAGGTATGGAAGGTAGCAGAGATAACCGCCAACAGTATCGCGAGGTAGACCCTCTTCTGTAAAAATAGAGCGAGGCTCGCAAGCAGTAGTACCCCAAACACAGAGGGCTGTAGATACCCGCTAAGAAGTGACTGCGCTGCAACCCCAGTGGTGCCGAGTTTCATTACTCCCTTTAGGTGTGACAGGGCAGGGAGGTACTTGGAGAGCAGGGTAATGAGCCAAGTAGCGTGTATCATCGTGAAAACTAACAGAAACCACGCCACGAGGCGTATACTTTGTGGTTCCTCTGAAGAGAGGGGAACCTCTGTTTTACTAGGGGGGCATTACTCTCCGTTCGCTTTATTGCAAAAAGAGCAATAGAAGTGATGGAGAGTGCATAGACCGTAGAGAGAGCAAAATAGAGGAGGTAGAATATCCAATGACTGCCGACAGAGTGAACCAACGATACCAGCATCGAAAAGGCGGGTACAATGTCGGTCTGTTGGGCGAGCCAATCCGATTTCAAGTAGCCATACCCTACATGAGCAAGGCCCGGAAGGAAGTAGGTGTTTTGGTTTGCTGTGAAAAGAGGAGACTGGCTATCCGCCCCTGAAAACAGAAGGCACCCCAGAAACAAGAGTACCCCTTTGCGTCCTAGAGTTTGGTTGTGTGCCTTATCGCTCATGTCTCTCTCCTCAAGGGCGCACTGTATGTCTCCTTGTTGATTTGCCTTTTAGTATGGAGAAAGCATACCCGAATTAGGTAAGCCCCGCTTTGATTTTCGCGGATTAGTGGAAAGTAATCTATCGTGTTGTTAGGAATCTATACCCCTGCTGTCGAATCTGAAAGCATCCCTCTTTCAAACGAGGGAACATTTTACCAATAAAGGACGCGATTTCGATGGATATTACACCGGACAACCTACCCGTAAAAGTAGATAAGCCTTGGGGATATGAGATTTGGTACGCATGGACAGACCAGTACGTGGGCAAAATAATTCACGTCAATAAGGGGGGGAAACTCTCGTTACAGTATCACGATTTTAAGGACGAGACCAGCTACCTGCTCAAAGGTAAACTCCTGCTTACCAAAGGAACCAGCCCCGATGCGCTTACCGTTACCGAAATAGGGGAGGGGTACGCATGGCGCAATCGCCCCGGTGAGATTCATACTATCGAGGGAGTAGAGGATGCCGATGTGCTAGAGGTCTCTACCCCACACCTCGACGACGTGATTCGCCTACAAGACAACTACGGAAGAGAAGGCACAAACGCCCCCTAATGGGAGGAGAGAGAAGGCAATGCAGTTTCTTGGCGTTTGGTTGTGGTGCGCCCTCCTACTTGGGCAGGGCGCGGGTAGCGATAACTGGACGGAGTTTCGGGGGGCAAACGGAGATGGTAGCAGTTCCGCTATCGGAGTACCGCTTACTTGGAGCGAGACCAAGAACGTGCGATGGAAGACCCCCATTCCCGGCAGAGGGTGGTCAACTCCGATGGTGTATGGTAAGCAGGTTTGGCTTACCACCGCCACAGAGGACGGTCATCTGATGTATGTGGTTTGCGTGGATAGAGAGAGCGGCAAGGTACTCCTCAACCGTGAACTGTTCCAAAACCCAAAACCAGAGCCGCTTGGCAACGACGTAAACAGCTACGCCTCCCCCTCTCCCACCATCGAAAAAGGACGGGTCTATGTCCATTTTGGGAGTTACGGCACAGCTTGCCTCGATACCCGTACCTTCAAAACCGTGTGGGAGAGGCGTAACCTGCCCTGCCGTCACTACCGCGGTCCCTCCTCCTCTCCCATTCTCTTCGAGAACCTCTTGATTCTTACCTTCGATGGTGCAGACAATCAGTATGTAGCGGCACTAGATAAAAAGAAGGGAGATACTGTCTGGAAAACAGACCGCTCTGCCGAATGGAACGACGTAGACCCCACTGGGCGCATTATCGCCGACGGAGATTTGCGAAAAGCACACAGCACCCCGCTCATTATCAACGTACAGGGACACCCAGAGATGGTCAGTACAGGGGCGAAAGCGGCTTATGCCTACGACCCACGTACTGGTAAAGAGTTATGGAAAGTAGACTATCGGGGATTCTCTGCGTCGTTTCGCCCTGTGGTGGGCTTTGGTATGGCGTACATCCCTACAGGCTACGGTCATTCGGATTTGTGGGCGGTACGGCTTGGCGGTAAAGGAAACGTGACCGCCTCGAACATCGCTTGGAAGTACAGTCGCAATGTGCCTTCCAAACCCTCTCCGCTACTGATAGGCGACCTACTCTATCTGATAGACGATTCGGGGGTACTCACCTGCCTTGAGGCACAAACGGGGAAAGAGGTGTGGAAAGAGCGGATAGGGGGACACTACTCGGCTTCTCCCATAGTGGTAGAGGGGCGCATCTACTGCTTTAGCGAAGAGGGCAAAACCAGCGTCTTCCAACCGGGGCGCACGTTTCACCCTCTCGCCGATAGCCAACTACCCGATGGATTTATGGCATCTCCTGCGATTGCAGGAAAAGCCTTCTTTCTGCGTACCAAAACCCACCTTTACCGCATTGAGCAGTAAAACAGACTCCTCTCTCTGTTATAAACTAAAGTACAGTGAGGGGGAAGTTGTTTCGTTATGAACTCACGTTACCCAACCTCCTACCGAATAAACAACCAACCATCCCGGTAGGTATCACTCTGGGAAAACAGACGAGGAATAACCGCTTCCCGCCGAAATCCCAGCGTCTCAATGGCGGCAATCTTCTCTCTGTCACGCGGGTCGGCGTAGCAGTGAGTAGGTTTGTCCGTTCGGGGAAGTGCTTCCAATAGGGGGATAAGGTCTACTTTGGTGAAGTTCGGGTGATACACCACATCCAGCAAGTTCACCCGCCTCTGCCAACGGGTGTCTGGTACACAGGTGGCAAAAGCGGCAACCGCCCCCGTCTCCGTCTCCAGCACAAAAGCAGAGCAATCCGGACGGTTTGCCCCTTCCACCATATAGCGGCAGTAGCCCCCTTCCAACAGAGCCGCACCCCATACCTCCATCGAAACGCTACGCAGGTACACATCGGGGAAGGGGAGGTGTGCCATAAACGCCACACGGGGCCAGTGACCCCAAGCCGCTTTCACGACTTTGGTGGGAGTATGAGCAAAAAACGTCGTCTCGAAATCGGGGTCTGCGGGATTATCGTAGCGCATACGCCCCTCGTAGCCCGCACCCCAATCGCGAAACCCAAACGAGGCATAGATATAGTAAGGAGGGCGTTGGTAGCCCGTACCCAAAAGCAGAACCCGCCCGTTCCGTGCTCGGAAGTCTTCCATCTGGTAAGTCATAATATGGGAGCAGATACCCTTACGGCGGTGCGATTCCAGCGTATGCACATGACCCAGTATTCCTGTACCGTTGCTCTCCACCGTCATAATGTTGCCCACCATCTCGTCGCCAATCAGTCCGATGTAGTAGTGGGTCTCTAGCGTGTCACAGTTTCCTTCAAACGATGCGGTGATATGCCCTCCAAAATGGGGACCCTTATGCCCAAGAAACGGGCGAATCTGGCTCTCCCGCTCGGAATCAGGGGCAAGTACGTGTTCTATCTGCATGGTCTCACCCGACTTTAGGGTGACACTTGCCATCACATTTCGCATGAAAATCGTCCTCTAAGAGTGGGGATTAACCCTTCTCTTCCGGTTCCATAGATTTCGGTTTTGAGATGGGGTCTACCCCCCGCAGAATCATTCCCTGCCCCCGCGATTCGTGCGTCTTAATGGTAGGATTATCCGCAGGGTCGCGCATCTGAACAAGCAAGGTAGTACGCGCCTCGTTGCTCGTGTTGATACCAGAACCGTGTATCGTCAGATAACTAAAGAACAGCACGTC
>OMJJ01000369.1 GCA_900299305.1 bacterium
CACACACCCAAAAGAAGAGGTAAGAGGCTCCTGCAATCAGCACCATGCCCGGTACTACAAGCAAAAAGAGGGTCAAGCCATCGTTTTGCCGAAAGGGGGGCAGAAGGTACTGCCAAATAATCTGAAGCAGGGGAGCATGAATGAGATAGATGCTGTAGGAGTAGCCTCCAACCGCCACAAGAGGGCGTAAAGAGAGCAAGCGGTTGAGTACCCCATTGGGAGAGGCTCCCACGCCGATGAGAAGGCACATACCCGCTATTCCTGCAAGGAGATCAAACCAGTGTTGGTTCTCATAGGCACGCTCTTTCAGCACCATGTTTCCTACCAATAGAGCCCCTCCAAGCAGAAACGCCGTCGGAATCCAGAAGCGTCTCTCATGCCAACCCTTCTCACGCATTTTCGGGTCATACCCGATGCTTGCAGCCAGCATTCCTATGCCGAAAAGCCCAATGTAGTGGGGGCAAGCGTCTGTAAAATTATGATAGAGGAGTATCAGGGTGATCAATATGCCGTAGCCGAGTACCGTAGCGATTATGGCAGTAGTTATGCCCCCTACACGCCTCCAAAGCAGAACCAGAAGTGGAAAGAGCAGATAGATTTGACACTCTAGGGCAATAGACCAGTGGGCATGATTAATCTGAGCATAGACCTCAAGTGGCATCCAGTTTTGGAACATCAACAGGTGACTTATCCAGCCCATCTTGGTGATCGGAATAGACAAGTCCCAGTGTGTGTTGGTCTTTGTGCCAACCAGCAGTACAATCAGAAGCCAAGAGAGTGCTACAGAGAGGTAGTAGGGCGGAAGAATACGCCTTGCTCTGCGCTTGAAGAAGGTCTTCATTCCCCCTTTCATCTCCCCGCCATTGCGAATGACGGGAAGCATGAGACAGAAGCCAGATATCACAATGAAGAGGCTGACTGAGAAATGCCCAAAGAGCATCCAAGCAGAGAGACCTGCGACGAGGGGTGTGGGGTGTTTCTGCCCCCAGAACGGGAAGACCGTGAGATAGGCGTGTGAGGCGACAACAACAAAAGCCGCAAGAGCGCGTACTCCATCCAAGTAGGCTAGGTGGAGGCGTTCTGATTTGACAGGAGTATTCATAAAGTCCTTTCTGACATCAGCGTAAGAGAGGTTGCTTTGACCCAACCTGCTAGTTTGTTTGATTTAGTTGTGCATGGCGCATAACGGTCTCCAAATCCAGTAAAGTAGGTTGTCTAATCTCAACTCACCTAAGAAAGAGAACCGCTATACTCCTACAGATTATCACAATCTACTGCCTTTGTGCCGATTTTCTTCTTGCACTCGGACAAAAAAAACGACCCCAAAGCCCAAATGACCCAAGCAAAGGTGATGACCTCCGCCCTTGTTGCCTCTTGCTTCTTTCATGGGAACCAACAATAGGCATACCAGTGCCTCCTTTCAGGCATTGCTTTCGCTATTTGACACTAGAAACCGGAGTTAATTTATGAACAAAAGAGCAACAAACATTATTAAGGGTGTACTGGCTGTGGCTTTGTGCCTCCTATTGGGGAACGCAATACCTGCCTCCGCCCGCCCACTGAAGGTGTTCATTTTGGCAGGACAGTCGAATATGCAGGGACACGCGAATATATCGACCCTCGATTCTATGCGGGATGACCCCAGAATGGCATCGCTTTTTAGGGAGATGCACAACGCCGACGGTACTCTGAAAACGTGCCAAAAGGTCTGGATATCGTCGGTGGGTTGTGCAGGGGATGGCTACGCCGATGTGATAGAGCAGACGGGTAAACTGACCGCAGGGTTTGGGGCTTCCCCCTCCGAAATTGGACCGGAGTTTACGTTTGGTATCTACATGGAGAAGTTGCTGAAAGAGCCTATCTTGATAATCAAGACCTCTTGGGGTGGCAGAAGCCTTCATACGGATTTTCGTCCCCCCTCTGCGGGTATTGAGCCGATTAACGACTTTATGCTTGACCAGTGGAAAAGGCGTAAAATAGACGCAGAAAAAGAGACGGCAAAGATTCATGAGAACGGTGGAGTTTTCTATCGCCACATGATTGCACACGTAAAAAAGGTGTTGGCAAACATCAAGCGCGTAGTACCGGAGTACGACCCAAAGCAAGGTTACGAACTGGCAGGGTTCGCATGGTTTCAGGGGTTTAACGACATGATAGACTCTTGGGTTTACCCCAATCAGATGAAATCTGGAGGCTATAATGACTACGCGAACGTGTTGGTGCAGTTTATTCGCGATATACGCAAAGACCTATCCGCCCCAGAAATGCCCTTCGTTATAGGTGTGATGGGGATTGGCGGCGAGTGGGAGGGCAGACGTGCCCCTCAGATGTATTTCCGTCAAGCACAAGCCGCCCCTGCATCGCTTGCGGAGTTTCAGGGCAACGTGGTAGCAGTACATACCTCTCTCTATTGGGACGACGATTTAGAGGCGTTACAGCAGAGGGCAGAGAGGCTGAACGATTTGGTAGAGCGGGAGTTTAGGAAAAGCCCGAATATAAGCGAAGAGGAGAAAGAGGCGGCACGCAAAAAGGCGAAGGAGGAGTGCTTTACCCCCGTAGAGTTACAACGTATGAAAGGTATCTCCAACGGGGGCTACCACTACCTTGGTGCCGCCAAGATAGTGGCTCCCATTGGTAAAGCCTTCGCGGATACGATGTTCTCATTACTACGCAACCGAAAGCCTAAGTAGTGGAGACAGGTATCCAGTCCGCAGAAGGGTACTGGTAGATGTCTCGTGGGTCGCCGATGTTCCACGTAGTGGTTCTTGCATGGGGGCGTTGGACGTTGGAGATGTGTGCCAGCCTGTCTGCTCTCTCGCTCCATGCCCATTCGATACTCACTTCGATAGGGGTTTCTAGCCGCCAAACATGGCTTTTATCTATGGTGGTGAGGGAGTGAGCGATGTCTTTACGGATATTTGCCCGTACCTCTTGGGTGGGGTAGAGTTCGCAGGTTGCCCACCCCGTTCCCCGTTTGGTGGGGGTGCTTACAACGTGTGGAAACTGTCGCCGCGCCTCTTCGCAGAGTGCTTCATCTCCGGAGACATACACTAGCGGAATACCGTACCCCCCCACATAGAGCGCGAACTGCCCCATCTCTCCATACTCTTCCCCGTTGATACGGTAGCGGCAAATCTCTTTGGGGCTTTGGGTGTGGTCGAGAAAGCCGTTTAGGGTTCCTGCCATGGCGTGTTGCCCAATCATGGCAACAGCACTCACCTCCTCGTTTAGTTTTTCCCAACGTAGCGGGTTGCGTTGCCCTACCCAAACGATTTCGGCGCGGCTATCAAGTTGCTCGCGCAGAAAACCTTTGTTCCGATTTCTGCCGTGTCCGTCGAGTATGCGAACCTGTGTTGCCCCTGCATCGAAACAACCAGCAATAGCGGCATTTGCTTCTTGGGTAAGTTGCTCACGCCCATAGAGGTATTCGGGGGCATCGTCGTCGGGGTGGTAGCACTGATCCCAACTATCTACCCCCGCCAAGCCCTCCATATCGGTACAAATCCAGACTATCACGGGTATGCCTCTCTGTAAGTAGTGTACTACTACACTGTTCGGAATACAGAGGTGGGAATCCTGCTTTGTGAGATAAATAGCCGTTAAAGACAGAAGCCCCTTCCTTATACGGAAGAGGCTTCTGGGTACACTGAAACGGGCGATACGGTCTAGTTTGCTCCGATGAGTTTCCCTGTCTGCGTGTCTATACGAACCGAAGATACGGGGTGTACTGTGAGGTTTGTGCCTTTACTGTCGTATACCCCTGCAAAGTTACCCCGGAGGGTACGTACCTTGCCGTCCTCTTGAATAGAGGGCTTGCCCACCGAGCGGTTTGCCGCTTTGAAGGGAATTACATAGTCTACTTTGCCGTTTACTGCGGAAAAACTGACTAATGCCCCGCTCATTGTGAACCCTTGAGGTGCCACACTACTCCAAGAGAGGTCATCCAAATTCCAGAACTGAAGCGCACTTAGGGTAACAGATGCGGTAGTAGGCTCTATCTGTATGAGGAGGCTAGAGCCTTGGTTGTTCATGCCCGTTAGAGGGTTGAGAATAACCTGATTGAAGTCGGTTGCGTTTGTGGTCTGGTATACAAGTACGCTTTTGGAAAGTTGCCCCTGTTTCGAGAACAAGAAGCCGGAGGCACTGTTTAAAGGCGCACCACCGCCAATCAGAGCGCGACGCTTCATAAAAGGCGACCACCCTACGGTAGAACTCGGTTTGAGGTCGTTTGTGAGGCGAACCTGCGAAGAGCCATCCGCATTCATTGTATATACCTGTGATACACCGCTACGGTCACTTATGAAGGCTATCTGCATTCCATCCGGCGACCAAACAGGATTCGCATCATTGCTGGCAGAGTTGGAGAGGCGTGTGGGCTTAGAGCCATCGGGACTCATCACATAGATTTGCGAGTTTCCATCTCGGTTGGTGTGAAAAGCGATGAGCGCACCATCGGGAGACCAAACAGGATGCCCATCGGTAAAGGCGTTGTTTGTTAGGCGAGTCTGGTTGGTGCCATTTGTATTTATGGTGTATATCTCTCGATTCCCATCTTTAGAGGTCTCAAACACGATTTTGGAACCATCTGGAGACCATGAGGGAAAGTAGGTGTTGTTTTGTATGTTGGTTAGTTGGACTTGATTAGAACCATCGGCGTTCATCGTATAAATCTCATAAAAGCCGTTTCGGTTGCTTACAAAGGCTATCTTTGCGCTGTCTGGTGACCAACAGGGTTGATAATCGAAGGTAGTCCCTCCATTGGAAGTAAGCCTTTTTAGATTGGTACCGTCGGCATTCATGGTATAGACTTCGTAGTTACCGTCTCGGTTGGTAGAGAATACGATTTTCGAGCCATCAGGTGAGTACTGTGCCTCAGAGTCGTTCGTGTTATTGGTAGTAAGCCGAATGCGATTGGTTCCATCAGGGTTCATCACGTAGAGCTGATAGTTGAAAAAGTTTGCATCACGGTTGCTACTGTAGATAAGTTTCGTGGCGGCAAGGTTTTTGGTAGAATCGGTTATCTCCATATTACTTATCTGCCCCGTTAGTCCCACCACAGTGGTACCGCTTGTACCAAAACTCTGCGCCGCATTGGTGACTACGGGGGGATTGGTAGTTACGGCTCTTCCGCTAATATCGCCAAACGAAAAGGGCTGTTCTGCCCCACTTGCTACGCCTAGCCCTGCCGGGCTGTTTCCGCTTCCGCAACCCGTTGCCAGTATGCCTAGTGCAAACATACCTACGATACTCGCTTTACGCGAAATTTTACCTGTGGAAATCATTGTCTTATTTTCTCCTTTTATACGCTACACAAAGTGGTTGTACTTAGTTATGAGGGACTATCTCCCTCGTTGCAAACAGTAGTAGTATCTCAACAAAGTGTGACGTAGGCGTTATAAAAAGGGGCAAATATCGTTACGGAGGTACGTAAAAGAGGTGTTTGATGGACTGTAGTGGGGCAGAAATAAAAAAGGAGACGGGTACGGCGTTGTACCTGTCTCCTTTTTGCTTGTTACACTCTGAAACGGTATGGGTAAAGGGAGCCTGTGCGTAGAGGGTTGTCTCTATGCCTCTGCTTCCATCATTGCGGGGGCAATTAGTCCGAGCCGTGTGGCACAGCGGAACGCCTGTACACGGTTCGAGACCTGTAGTTTGTCGTAGATATTCGCAAGGTGAAAATCTACCGTTCTCTTGCTTACGAAGAGTTTATCTGCTACCTCTTTGCTAGAAAAACCTTCGATAACAAGGGTGAGTACTTCCACTTCACGCTTGGTTAAAGTTACGCCGCCTGCGCTGATCGCAGGACTATCAAAGTTAATGTCACCTACCATTGTTCACTTCCTCCTTCAAAAAAAGCAACCTCGTGTTTAGTATCTCTATTATTTTGCCAAAGAAAAGAAATCTTGTCTGTTAGGTTTTTCCACACCACCCTGTTAAATCTGCCATACTCCCCCCGAAAAAGTGGCAGGTAGGGGCGTAATCCCGTAATTCTAGCAGTGCTTGCGGGGTTGAGACGGCAAAAATAGCAGTAAAAAGGGGGAAGTGAAGGGAGAAATGGAGGGGCAGAACGGGGGTTTTAGGTAGAAACTGACAGGTGAATAGAGAGAAAGAAGTCTCCCTATTCATCTGTCACAACCGTTTAGAAGTGGTACTGGTCGATGTTGCTTTTATCGAAGACGAGGGGAGGACCGGCGATAATACCATTCTTCTCGCCGAACTTGCGCTCTTTAAGCGAACCCGCCTCGAAGGAGCCGCCTACCGAGGGCTTGATTTTACCGTTGACTAAGCCTACCAGCAGGTAACTACCGATATAGCCCATATCTGCGGGGTTCCAGAGCGCAAACTTCTTCATGCTACCTGTTTGCACGTATTTGCGGAGGTTGTTGGGCATTCCTAGCCCCGTAACCGCGATTTTATCTGCTTTGCCGCTTGCCTCCACCACACGCACCGCCGAGACGATACCCACCGAAGTCGGGGCAATAATCCCTTTTAGGTTGGGGTGTTTTAGGAGGAGTGCCTGCGCTTCGGTTGCGCTCTTCTGGTCTTGGTCGTTGCCATACACGGTATCGACGAGTTGCAGGTCTTTGTATTTGGGGTCTTTTAGGGTCTCTTTCATGCCCTTTATCCAGAAGTTCTGGTTGGGTGCATCGGTGGTTGCACTCAGGATAGCGATTTCCCCCTTGCCCCCGACAAGTTCGCTTATCAGGTCGATTTGGCTTTTCCCTACGAGGCTAAAGTCCATGGGGGTAATACTGGCTTCGCGTCCCTCTTCGTTACCGGTGAGGTCGGCATCTATGGTAATAACATGAATCCCCTTCGAGAGTGCCTCTACCAGTGCGGGCTTAACGGCATCGGGGCTGTTTGGCGAGATAGCAATGGCATCTACCTTCTGCTGAATCTGTTGCTTGATGAAGGGGATTTGCGCGGCGGCATCGGCTTGCGCGGGAGCAACCACATCGAAGTCGAAGTTCAACTCTCCTTGTGCCTTCTTGAAGCCAGCGATTACCGAGTCGAAGTAGACGTTCCCCGTGTTTTTGGGGATATAGACGATTTTGATTTTCTTGGAAGCATCACGCGCTACCTCAGCCGCTTTGCCCACTCCGGCAGTCGCGGTCTCTTTGGTTGAGGTTGTACCACCCTCTTTGGGGGCGGTGGTCGTCGATTTGTCGCTTGAGGCTTCGGGAGTCTTTTTATCGCACCCCGTAAACAGACCGCTTACGAGCAGTACTCCCGCGAATGCGAGTAGTGATTTTCGGGTAAACATTACGAGTCTCTCCTTAAAGAGTTTAGGTTTTCTGTTTTCGTAGTAGGTTGGGCAGTATAATGGAGAACAGCAGTAGCAACCCTACCACGATAAGTTGTTTCTCTATCTTGATGTTGTGTAGCCCCATTCCTGTACGAACTACGACCATGAGGAAAAAGGCGATAACTGTACCTAAGATAGTACCCCGTCCGCCAAAGATATTCGTACCCCCCAGCACTACGGCGGTTATCGCATCGAGTTCTACGCCCTGTGCAATGTCGAAACGGGCGACGGAGTAACGGGAGGTCATTAGCAAGCCGCATAGCCCCGCCATAAATCCCGTTACCGAGAAGAGGATAAGTTGGGTTTTGGCGACGGGTACGCCGGAGTACTGCGCGGTGGGTTCGCTGGTTCCTAGTGCGTATACCCACCGCCCGAAATAGGTACGGTGTAGCACTAACCCAAAGAGAACGGCAAGCACCAGAAAGACGACCAGCGGCATGGGAACCGCTCCCGCCAAGAATCGGGCATCCCAACCGTTAAACTTTTCGGGGAAGCCGGAGATAGATTTATCGCCGATGAAGGCTTGCGCGATACCCCGATAGAGGGCGAAGGTTCCCAGTGTGACGGCAAGAGCGGGAAGGCGTGACTTGGCAACCAGTAGCCCATTAAACGCCCCCAAGAGCAGAGAGGCGAGCAGAGCTAACACGATTGCCCCCCCAAGAGGCAGGTTCGCTCTATCGTACAGTAGCCCGAATATCGTGGCGGTGAGAGCCATATTCGACGCAACCGAGATGTCTATCTGCCCTGCAACGATGATAAAGGTCATAGGAAGCGCGATAATCCCGGCTTCGATGTATTCGGAGGGGACACCAAGCAGATAGTCGCGGTCTAGGAAGTGTGGAGAGAGGCGTGTTCCCACAAAAAAGGCGATAATGAGTAGGAGAAACGCCACGATTTCGCTACTAAGTGGGTGCGCCAGTAGCCCCTGTAGCGGGGAGCGTTTTTGTGAGGGGGTGGGTGTGGTGGTCATGCGCCCTCCTTTTCCGCTTTGCCAAGCCGTCCGCGTATCAAGGAATCAGTATAGACGGCAATGAGGATGATTGCCCCGTAGACGGCGAGTTGCCACATCTGATTCAACTCCGTAATGGCAAGCGCGTTATTGATAACCCCCAAGAGCAGACAACCGAGTAGTGTTCCTAAAGCAGAACCCGCCCCGCCGAAGATGTCGGTTCCCCCGATAACGGTAGCGGCAATAACGCTCAACTCGAAACCCGTTCCCGCTTGGGCAGGGTCTACAAACGCGAACCGCGCTGTATACATAAACCCCGCCAACCCCGATAACGCCCCCGTAAGTAAGAAGACCAGAAAGAGCGTTTTATTGACGGGAACACCCCGCAGACGGGCGGCGTTAGGGTTACTTCCAATGGCAAAGATGTCGCGCCCCGTGCGCTGAGTGCGTAAGAAGAAGTGCGCCAAGCCCACCACTACCAGAGCCATTACCATAATGAGGGGTAGTTTAGTAAGAGCGGGCTTGGCAAGGAAGGTGAGCGCGTCGGGAAGGTCTTGGCTGTTGATACTCTTGCCGTCGCTGATAATGAAGATAATACCCCGATAGATGCTGAGGGTTCCTAGTGTGGCGATAATAGCAGGTACACGCAGAAACGCGATAAGTGTGCCGTTGATAGAGCCGAGTAGTACTCCCACCAGTATCCCAACCAGCATCGCAAGGGGAATAGGCAAATTGGGGTTTGCGCGGAGTGTCATGCCTACGCACATCGCACTCAATCCCATCATAGAGCCTACCGAGAGGTCTATGTTCCTGCTGATGATAACCATGGTCATGCCCATCGCTATCACAATGAGCAGAGGAACATCCAGCAAGATACTGCTAAGGTTATCCCACTGAAGAAAGCGGGGTGCTTTTAGGGTGGTGAGTACCACAATGAGGGCTAGGAAGAAGAGAATCCCAACCTCCCGAAACCGTGCCAAAAACGTTACGATACCGCCTTTCGAGGTCATGGTGTCACCTCCGCAAAGGACTGTGTGGCAGAGGTCATTATCTTCTCTTGGGTCGCCTCGTCGTGGGTATAGGTTCCGGTCAGCCTTCCCTCCCGCATAACCAGAATACGGTCACTCATGGCAAGCACTTCGGGTAAATCAGAGGATATCATCAGAATCGCCATTCCCTGCTGTGCTAGTTCGCTCATAAGGCGGTGTACCTCCGCTTTCGCCCCTACGTCTATGCCGCGTGTGGGTTCGTCCAAAATCAGCACTTTGGGTTGTGTTAGGAGCCACTTAGAGAGAGAGACTTTCTGTTGGTTCCCTCCCGACAACTCTCCTACGGCTTGCCTTACCCCCCTCGAACCGCGCAGTTTGAGGCGTGTGGTAATCTCTTCGGCGGTGGTCTCCTCGTGTTTGCGCTGTACAAAGCCCATTTTAGAGAAGGCGCGGAGTTGGGGCAGAGTAACGTTGTGGGCAATGGGGGTAGGAAGCAGTAACCCATGTTTTTGGCGGTCTTCGGGTACATACGCCAACCCCATTTTGAGGGCTTGCTGTGGGTTCTTAATGGTGACGGGTTGCCCATCTACCTCAATACGCCCCGATTCGGGTGGTGCAATGCCGAATATCGCCGTAGCGACTTCGGTACGCCCTGCTCCCACCAGTCCCGCCATGCCGACAATCTCACCCGCCTTTACCTCGAAGGAGATGTTACGAAACTTCCCGCTTAGGGTGAGGTCTTGAACCCGTAGGCGCACCTCTCCAAACGGTGCAGTCTCTTACTCGAAGAGGGTAGAGAGCGAACGCCCTACCATCATGCGTATCACCTCGTCGCGAGTGGTTTCGGCGGGTTTTACCGTTCCTACCATCTCACCATCCCGTAGGACGGTAATGCGGTCTCCTATGGCGAATACTTCGTCTAGCCGGTGACTAATAAAGAGGAGAGCGGTTCCTTTTTCGCGTAGGCGGCGCATAATACGGAAGAGGTCGCTCACTTCGCCGGGGGTGAGGGAGGCGGTGGGTTCGTCCAGAATAAGCACTTTCGCGTCTTGAGAGAGGGCGCGGGCGAGTTCTACCATCTGCTGATTGGCAACGGATAGCCCCTTCATCTGGGTTTTGGGGTTTAGCGCGACCCCAATATCGGCGAGCCGTGCCTCGGCTTGCGCGTAGACCTCTCTCCAGTCTATCTGTTTGAGGAGTCCTTTGCGGGGTTGGTTGCCAAGAAAGATGTTCTCCGCGACGTTCAAATCGGGGAATATAAGCGGCTCTTGGGGTAGCAGAGCCACACCATTTTGCTGTGCTATGGCAGGGGATGCAAAACTGACGGGAGTTCCATCGCGTAGCAGTTGCCCTGCATCCGGTAGGTAGACCCCGCTTAGTATTCGGGTGAGCGTAGACTTCCCTGCACCGTTTTCACCCAACAAAACGTGTACTTCACCGGGGTAGAGGTCGAAATCGACACCGGTAAGCACGGGGTTGCCGCCGAATCCTTTACGGATTCCACGACCACTTAATAGGGGCGATGAGACTGCCTCAGACACCGTAAACTGCTTTTCTCTTCTTTCTTGTGTTTGCGTGTGCTTGTTTTCACCATAGGGGGCGGCTTCTCCTGCTCAAATTGGGGCGGTGGGTGTATAATGAAAAGGGATAGTAATGGGATTACCCCAACAGCGAATATATCGTTTATCTCTATGGCAATCCGGAGAAACTAGGAATGAAATCAGAATCGTCTCCTGCGCTACGTACCACAACCACTCGAAGCATGGCGCGTTCACGAAAACAGCCCCTCTATTTTCAGCGGGAACTGAGCTGGCTGGATTTTAATGCGCGGGTACTGGACGAGGCGCGAAACCCAGTTCACCCCCTACTAGAACGTCTCAAGTTTTTGGCGATATTTAGCAACAACTTGGACGAGTTTTTTATGATTCATATTCCTGGTGCAAGAGACCGTGCCGACGAGGAGACGGGCAAGCACCCCAACCCAGAAGAGGCACGAGAGCGTATTCGGGCAGTACAGAGGAAACTGATTCCCGTACTAGAAGAGCGTGCCAAAATCTACCGCGAACTGATGGCACTTCTGGCAGAGCAAGGGGTAGTGATACGCACCTTTTCCGAACTAGACCGTGCCAAAAAAGCGCGGATGCAGCAGTACTTCGAGCGGGAAGTGTTTCCTGTGCTTACCCCACTTGCGGTGGGTATTGGGCATCCGTTTCCCTATATCTCCAATCTTAGCATTAGCCTTGCGGTACTCATTCACGACCCCAAAACCAAAAAAGAGGAGTTTGCTAGGGTCAAGGTTCCCACACACCCCGTTTTGCCGCGCTTTGTGCCTATTGAGGAGGGGAAGCACGAGTACGTTTTGATGGAGGACTTGGTAACAACGCACCTTAGTTGGCTCTTTCCTGGCATGACAGTACGCGCCGCCTACCCCTTCCGCATCACCCGCAACGCCGACATAGACCTCAACGACGAGGAGGGTGACGACCTTATGGGGATGATAGAACAGCAACTCCAACGCCGCCGCTTTGGAGAGATAGAGCGCGTAGAGATACACCGCTCTATGCCGCACCACATTCGCAAAACCCTGTTTGAAGAGATGGAGGACGCAAGCCCAGAAGAGGTCTACGAGGTCGATATTCCGCTACACCTTGCCGACTTTTTTGCGATTGCGGGGCTAGATATTCCCACACTACGAGATGTACCGTTTCGGGCGGGAGTGCCGCAAGCCCTACGCGAAAGCAAAGACCTCTTCGCAACGATACGGCAGGGCGATATTCTCCTGCACCACCCCTTCCAAACCTTTCAGTGCGTGAGCGACTTCCTCCAACGCGCCGCCAACGACCCCGATGTACTTACCATCAAACACACCCTCTACCGTACCTCCGGCGACTCTCCTATTCTCCAAGCCCTGACCAGTGCCGCCGAGAACGGAAAACAGGTCGCTTGCTTGGTGGAACTGAAAGCGCGGTTTGATGAGGCGAACAACATCAGTTGGGCGAAACAACTAGAGAAGTCGGGGGTACACGTCGTCTATGGGTGGTTGGGTCTCAAGACGCACTGCAAGGTAACTCTTGTCGTAAGGCGAGAAGGGGAGGGCTTACGCCGCTACCTACATATTGGGACAGGCAACTACAACCCAAAAACCGCAAAGGTCTATACCGATATTGGCATACTGACCTGCTCTCCCGACTACGGTGCAGACGCTACCGACCTGTTTAACTACCTAACGGGCTTTTCGCGGCAAGCATCTTACCGCAAGTTTTTGGTCGCCCCGCTTACCTTGCGTTCGGGAATAGAGGCACTTATCGAGCGTGAAATGAACCTCTCTTCACCCGAAAAGCCGGGGCGCATTATCGCCAAAATGAACGCACTGGTAGACCCTCGTATTATCCAAGCCCTCTATCGCGCCTCACAAAAGGGGGTACAGATAGATTTGATTATTCGGGGGATGTGTTGTTTGCGTCCGGGAGTGCCCGGTCTTTCCGACAATATCCGCGTGGTGAGTATAGTGGGCAGATTTTTGGAGCATAGCCGCATCTTCTATTTTCAGAATGGAGAAGCAGGAGAGGTCTATTTTGGAAGTGCCGACTGGATGACCCGCAACCTAGACCGCCGTATAGAGGTCGTAGTTCCGGTAGAAGATCCCGCCATACGCCAGCATCTGGTAGAAGAGGTTTTGCAGGTGCTGCTACGGGACAACTGCCAAGCGTGGGACTTACAGCCGGAAGGAAACTACGTGCGCCGCACCCCACCCAATAGCGAATCACGGTTGAGCGCACAAGAGCATCTGTTGGAGGCGTTAGAGTAATCGGCTCCATTCCCCATGCACCTATAAAATGGTGCAGGAAATTCGCGCCTATATAGGGAACAAGAGGTAGTTCGGAAGGCATTCAAACACTAGGAGAAATCATGCGATTTGGCTTGTTCAAAAATCTCGTTAATAAGGTAAAGCAGCTCTTTACAGGGCGCGGAGTGATTGATGATGAGTTCTATGAGGAGTTGGAGACTCTTCTCATTCAGAGCGATGTGAATATCCATACCACCGAGCGCGTTCTCGAAGACCTCCGCAAAGCCGTGCGTGAAGAGCGGCTAGAAAACAGTGAGCAGGTACTAGATAGGCTGAAACGCTCTCTTGTCTCCATCCTTACCGACCCCGCTATCGCCGATAAACAGGCTCTTAAAGAGAGTAGTAACTCACCCACCCTCTACCTTGTAGTGGGAGTAAACGGGGTGGGTAAAACCACAAGCATCGCAAAGATGGCAAACCTTTTTGCCAAACGCGGTAAAAAGGTGATACTCGCCGCAGGAGACACCTTCCGCGCCGCCGCCATAGACCAGATTGAGATTTGGGCGCAACGCACACAGACCGAACTGGTAAAACACGGCGAAGGAACCGACCCCGCCGCCGTTGTGTTCGACGCGATTCGGGTGGGAAGGTCTCGTGGGGCAGACTATGTAATCGCAGACACCGCAGGACGACTGCACAACCGCTCTAACCTGATGGACGAACTAAAGAAAATCTATCGGGTGAGCGAAAAGGAACTAGGACGCGCCCCCGACGAGATCCTAATGGTACTGGATGCAACCACCGGGCAAAACGCCTTGAGCCAAGCAAAAACCTTTATGAACGTGGTACACGTTACAGGCATTATCCTCACCAAACTAGATGGAACCGCAAAGGGCGGTATCGTGATAACCCTCGCCAACGAACTCAAACTGCCTATCAAACTGATTGGGGTGGGCGAAAAGGCACAAGACCTTGAGGTTTTCGACCCCGTGAAGTTCGTAAATGGGCTGTTTGAAGCAGAAGAGAAGTAGGCAGTTGGAGACCGATATTCGCGTTCATGCCCTCGCCAGCGGAAGCAGTGGAAACTGTACCCTCGTTCGCGCCAACGATACCACCCTTTTAATAGACGCAGGACTCTCTGCAAGGGCAATCGAAAGTCACTGTCGCCGCTTGGGAGTCGCCCTAGAGAGCATCGACGCGATTCTCCTTACCCATGAGCACTCCGACCACATTTTGGGCGCGGCAACCCTTGCGCGTCGTGCCAAAGCCCCCATTCTCACCAATGCCGCCACCCTACAAGCCATTACCTCAAGAGCAAACACCGATTTCCCTACGCAAGAACTTCCCACAGGAGAGATGATGGGGATGGGTAAGGTAGGTATTCGCTCGTTTGCGGTTCCTCATAACGCTACAGAGCCTGTGGGGTGGGTGATTGAGGCGGGAAGCGGGCGCATTGCCTACGCTACGGATGTGGGTAGCGTTACTCCCGATGTGCGTGAAGCGATACAAGGGGCGCACCTCGTGGTGATAGAGGCGAACCACGATATTCGTTGGCTTTGGAACGGCTCTTACTCCCCTCAGATGAAAGCACAGGTCGCCTCCCCGATAGGGCACCTCTCGAATGAAGACTGCGCCGAACTGCTTGCCGAACGCATGGAGCAAGATACGGCGGTTACGGTGTGGCTCGCGCACCTCTCCCGACAAAACAACGCCCCTGCGCTCGCCAAACGTACCGTTTCGGAACGCCTTGCAAAACAGCGGTGTGTACCCCATACTATCGCCGTTGCCCTCCGAGACCAGCCGAGTGTTTCGTGGCGATACGGGGCGCAAGCCTTTCAGATGAGCCTGATTTAACCCCTCTACCCAAAATTTCCCTGCATACTCTCCCCCTCTTCTTCCGACAATCTATAACATCGAAGCGTTTTTTACGCGATAACTCTGACGACAAGGGTGTTTTTATGCGCCGTTTCCAGTTCCGCTTAGAGAGTGTACTCCACCACCGCGTTCTGATTGCAGAGCAGAAGGAGCAGGAGTACATCAAAGCACAAAACTATGTTTTGGAGTTGGAGAAGGCTCTTGTGCGCCTCCAACAGACCCACGAAGCAGTGGTGCAAGGGCGCGATGATACCTGTAGCGAGTCGCGTTTTGATGTGGATGCAATTAGCAATCGGGAGCGGTATCTCGTCACATTAGCGTACCGTATCGGGAGCGCGGAGCGGGAACTGGAAGCCGCCCGTATTGTGATGGAAGAGACCCGTGTTGAGATGGTGAAAGCCAATCAAGAGCGCGAAGCCGTGACCAAACTGCGCGAAAAAGCACATGCGGAGTATGTAGCAGAACAGCAGAAGCAAGAGCAGGATATGCTGGACGATATGGCGAGTTTGCGCTATAAACAGTCGCAAAAGGTGGCATAGGAGAGGGGGAAGCCGTTATGCTAGAGGGAATGAACCGAATTAACACACGTATTCAGGAGATAGAGGCACGAATCTCCTCTTTTCAACCCACACCTCCGCCTCCCAAGCAAACGAATGGGCTACTCTCTACCACCCTTCCCAACGACACCAAATCGCCTAGTGTTCATGTAGGCATTCCCTTTTCACAACCACGTACCTTTGACCTCGCTTTGGCACAGATGCAGGGGCGTGTACAACTCCGAAAGATGGACGAGACCCTTACCAATGTTCCCACCAACCTAGAGGCACTGATTCAGAAGTATGCAACCCAAAACGGTCTACAGCCGGAACTGGTTCGTGCCGTAATACAGCAGGAATCGGGGGGCAATCCGCGTAGTGAATCGGTGGTAGGCGCAAGGGGGCTAATGCAACTGATGCCAGAGACCGCCAAAGGTTTAGGTGTGCAAGACTCTTTCGACCCCGAACAGAACATCGCGGGGGGAACACGCTACCTTGCGGGGCTACTGAAAGAGTTCGGAGGCAACCTACCTCATGCACTCGCCGCCTACAATGCTGGTCCCAACGCCGTAAGGAAAGCCGGAGGGGTTCCCAACTTTCCCGAAACGCAGAACTATGTACGTAAAATTATGAGCATGGTTGAGAACGCGAGGAGCCGCTAACCGATGGAAACCCCCACCCCCGAACCAGCAAAAGAAGCCGAAGAACCTACCAAACGGAAGAGAAGGCAACCCAAAGAGAAGAGAGCGAAAAAACCAAGAAAGAAGCGTCGGTTTCTGCGGTTTTTTGTTTTTGTACTGCTTTTGGGGGCGGTGGGCTTGGGTGTGACCTACAACTTGGCAAAGCGGGGGTTGGTGCGCCTCCCGCAAAAGCCTTTCCTTATGCCGCTCTATGCGAAAATCGGTCTCAAGCCTACGTCACGTAAGGTAGCCACTGCCAAAGCCCCCGACCCTCTTGCCGAAGAGAAGCAGAAACTGAACTCCATGCGCGAATCGTTTCAGAAAGAGCACGAAGACTGGGAACGCCTAAAGCAAGCGCAGGTGCAGTCCGAAGCAGAGGCGAAAGCAAAAGTACTCGCAGAAGCGGAGATAAAAAAGCAGGAGGCAAAGAGGGCAGAAGAGGAGGCGAAAAAGACTCCGCCGCCAAGCACGATAGACCCCAAATCCCTTGCGCGCATGGCGGCAGTCTATGAAGAGATGCCCATTGCAAAACTGAGCAAAATTTTTGCCGTACTCCCCGACGACGAGGTTATCCAACTGCTACGGCGCATGGACGAGAAGAAGGTGGCAGAGGTACTCGCCGAAGAGAAACCTGCCCGCGCCGCTCGGTTCTCCCTCACCCTCTCCAAAGCCCCCAAAGAGACGGCAGGCACAAAATAGATAAGCAGGTTATTTCACTCCCTGTGGTGAAGTTAGGCACTGTATCCGTTTAACGGGAGCCGTTACTATGCCTGATGAACGCCATCTATCTCAAAATAACCCTGCTTCTCCCCAACGAACTCTAATAACCCCAGAAGACGAGAGATTCCTCCTACTTCTTATCAAGCCGCTAGAGGTCTGTACATACTACAGACCCAAGTTCGGTCAAGGGGGTAAAGGACTCAGTGTAGAGGAGTTTCGGCATCTATACAGTACGGACTCTTTTTATCACTGGATAGGCTTGGATTCGTCCTTAATGTACTCCGCGCACAAGGTAGCGGGTGGTATGACTTCGATATATAGGCAGTTAGGTATTGGGGTTCAGTGGATTTTTAGTCAAATCATTCAAGACTATCTGGGTTTGACGGAAGAGGAGGCGAGTTGGAGTTATCAGGTTCCATCTGCTAAAATAGAGAGACAGAGAACCCTCTCCCTAGATGGACGTATCGACCTATCTCATATCCGAAACGAAGAGGCAAAGATACGAGTGACTCTGTAGATGAACGAGGTACAAGAGAGCCTGAAACTGCCCACAAAAACGCGGCAAAATATGTCGGGAGTTGTATTTGAGGCGCGGCAAGGCTATAAGAGCAAAGATTCTAAACGCCAAAACGCAGACATCTCTAATGCCGCCAACGCCTACGCTCACTCCTATATTCCCATACTACTTCTCTTCTCAAACCAACTCGACGAGGACTTGGCAGAGCGTTATGCGAACGCTCAATGGCACATTTTGAGAGGCACTCTCGACGGTACGGCTTTGACGAGTACCTACCTTTTTTGCCGCGATGTAATCGGATACGATTTAGCCGCTTTCTTCGATAGAAACTCTGCCACCATCCAAAAGGAGATGGAACAGATACTACAGTCACTCCTAAACCCATGAGTACACTGCAACCCCTTGGTCTATTCGACCACCTCACACATAAAGCCAACTTGAAGCATACCCGCTATGGGTGGCTACGGCTCACCCCTGCCTACTCTGTACACCTCGTTTCGGAGATACTAGATACTCTGCCAGACAAGCATCCGATAGTACTAGACCCTTTTTGCGGAACAGGGACAACCGCCTTAGTGTGTGCCGAAAAAGGGATTCCTTGTGACACTACCGATATAAACCCTTTCCTTTTATGGCTTACACGCACAAAGACTCGTACCTATACACAGGCAGAAGTAGAGTGTTTTGAGCAGTGCGCCTGTAGGGTAGCAGAGGCACTCTGTACTAATGCAAGCAAACCCTCGTGGCTACCCTCACTGCATCAGATTGAAAAGTGGTGGGATATGGATACACTGCAATCCCTCTCCTTAGCCTTTCAGATGATTATTGCGTTAGAGGGACAGGTTTCCGAAGCGGTAGCAGACCTATTGAAAATCGCTTTCTGCCGTCTGATGATTGAACGCGCAAACGTCAGTTTTGGGCATCAATCCATGTCTTTCAAAGCCTCTGAAAACAGGCAACTAAGCCTCTCTTGGGCAGAACACGAAAACAGAGAGGTTTGGAGAGAAGCAACTACTGCTATTAGTAGAGCCGCCCGTTCAAGGCTTCTCACAGAGCCGCGTATCTTCCTTTGTGATGCACGTACTCTTTCGGAGAAGTTAGAAGGTAGCCATTACTCTTGCGTGATAACCTCACCACCCTACCCAAACCGCATGAGTTATATTCGGGAACTACGCCCCTATATGTACTGGCTTGGGTATTTGGAAACGGCTAAAGACGCAAGCGAACTCGACTGGCAAGCCATTGGGGGAACATGGGGGAGTGCTACCAGCAAGGTAGGGAAGTGGAAACCAGAGGAGAGCATTGAGATTCCCTACTGCGGTTTTACACAGATACTAGAATCTATCGCAGAGACTAGCCCACTGCTTTCCCGCTACGTACACAAATACTTTTATGATATGACGTTCCACATCAAAACACTACGTACCGTGCTAAAACCGGGTGCCTCTGTACACTACATTGTAGGTAACTCCAAGTTCTACGATGTGATGTTACCCGTAGAAGAGATTTATGCCGCCCTGTTTCGAGACGCAAACTTTGTAGAGGTAGAAATTCGTGCGATAAGAAAGCGCACCTCAAAGAAAGAACTTTTCGAGTTTATTGTCTCTGCCAAAGCCCCTTAGTGAAAAATCTCCTCTACCCTTCTCGAACTACTCCGCGAAACTTGGCGGTATGTTCTGGAAAGATTTCAGCGATGTGTGGGTTCTTGATGCGCTTTACCAGTACTTCCGCAAGAATGTCGCGGTAGTCGGTAGTTACGCGCAAGTCGCGTTCATTCTCTAGTTTGTCTTTTGCAAGACCGGGAAACTCTCCATACACCTTCCCTCCCACAATGCCCCCGCCCAACAAAAAGAGGCAACTGCCCCGTCCGTGGTCGGTTCCCAAACTGTAGTTCTCGTAGGCACGTCTTCCGAACTCTGTCATTACTACAACGGTAACGTGCTGCATCCGCTTTCCCAAGTCTTTGGTGAAGGCGGCAAGCGATTGAGCGAGTTCTCCTAATAGCCGCGCCTGATACCCCGTTTCGCGCCCCTGTGTGATGTGCGTATCCCAACCCAACATCTCCAAAAACGCGACCTCCATCCCAACCTCCCCCTTAATAAGACAGGCGGTCTGCTTGAAGCCCTCTCCCATGGGGGCGTTGGGATAGGCGGCTCCGGATTCGGGGTGGTAGTGCGCGGGGTCTAGCCGCTGAATGGCGGTGATAGCGGAGAGCGTCTCGCGTCCTACCTGCTCTAGCGGCATGGGGAGTTGGTAGGGGTCGAGGGTCGAGGTCTCTTTTTGTGAAGAGGTTGCCTGATACATCTGCTGTAGCGACTGAGTAAGTGCTTGCGACCTATCGGGGAGAGGGGGCTGTCCTGCCACTCCTGCGGGGGCAACAAGGCGGTAGTCAGCAAGGGAGGTAAGCGTAACGGCGGTGGTTGCGCCACGAAGGGTATCGGGTAGGGTATCGGCGAAGGCTACGGCGCGTAGCGGCATCTCGAAACCCCCTGCCGATGTCTGTAGGTGTCGGGCAAGCCAACCACTTGCAGAACCCGACTGCGCCCCCAGTCCGCGCTCCATTGTCGCCATCGCCTCGAAATGAGAGAGGGTGTTATCACCAGAGCCTACCGCGTGTACTGCTGTCATCATGCCCTCTTTATAGAGGTTGTGTAGGGGGGCAAGAGCGGGGTGTAAGCCAAAAAAGCCGTTCAAATCCAGCGCACGGGCGGCAGAAGGGGCGGTTTTGTCGTTGGGGCGCGGTAGAGCAAGGGTAGGGCGTAGACGATAGTAGTTGTCGTCCCCGTAAGGGGCTACGATGTTCAAGCCATCTGCCCCGCCCCGTAAAAACAGAACTACCAGCGTATCTTTGGCGGTGTGAGTCGTCTCTTTCGTGCCAATCGTTACGTTGGCAAGAGCAGAGAATCGGCTTCCCGCCGTCAAGCCAGAGGCGGTAAGAGCGGCTCCTGTGAGTACCTGTCGGCGGGTGAGTTTGAGGTTCATGTCTTGCTTTCCTTATCTCCACTGAAACGCAGGAGAGGCGATAACCAGAGCCGCGACCTCTGCAAAAATAGACTTCTCTGGGAGGTTGCTTCGTTTTGCTTGTGCAATGTGGTTATTCAAGGTGGCGACGAGGGGGCGAACCTCGTTGCTGTCGGCGGGTACGTTCAGTATCATCTCAACAAGCGTTTTTACTTTGTCCGCGTCGTCCTGCGCCTTCAACGCCTTGAAAGGGGCTTCTAGGTCGATAGTGGTTCCGCCTATCTGTTGCCCCGTAAGCGCAAGCGCGAAGTTCCAGCGTCCGAGTAGCGAACCCGTCCACGCCGCCGCCTTTTCGGGGAAACCATCTGGCATGGGCCACTGATAGAGGGCTTGCCCCATACTACTCAGGTGTTTTTGGAGGGCTTCACCGCCGTCGGTATCTGCGCTTACGGCTCTTAGGGCGGATACCGTAAAGTCGAGGGGACGCTTAAAGATGGGGCGGTTGCGGGTAGGGTCAAAAACTCCGTCTAACAAAATGGGGCGTAGCATGGCACAGATGTCGGTATCGTTTTTGAGGTAGGCGTTGGAGGCACGTGTCACGATTTCTGGGGGTACGTGTCCTAGGTAGCGGCGGCAGAGTTTTCGTGAGAGGAACATCGCGGTGGTTTCGTGCGTTACCAGTCGCTCCAGCACCATATCCGCGTCCTTCTTACCCCCATTGGGTACGAGGTGGAGGTTCAGGAACGGAATGAACTTCGCCCCGTCGTCGTGCAGAGTAGGGTCGTAGAGAAAGCCGGGATGCGGGTCTTTGGTACTTGCCAAAACGCTTCCTACATCGTAGCGAATATCGCCCGTTGTCTTTAGCCGCCAACCAGTAAAACACCGCGCTACCTCCTGAATATCTTTTTGAGTGTAGCCGCTCTTTACGCCGAGAGTGTGCAGTTCCAGCAGTTCCCGTGCATAGTTCTCGTTCGCAACTCCCTTTTTGTTCTGCTGATTATCAAGGTAGGAGAGCATGGCGGGGCTGTGCGCGGAGGCGAGTAGCAAATCTCGAAACTTGCCCAGGGTGTGAGGACGAATCACCTGCTCGGTATCTATAGCGACCAGTTCTCGCTCGTTGTTCTTGAGGGCGTAGATATTGAAGTGATTCGTCCAGAAGTCGGCAAGCGTCTCTCGCAACTGATGGCGGCTATAGACCGCTCTCAGGATAGCGGCTTGCAGGGTCTCTGCGACCAGTTGCGCGTTATCTACATCGTTGGCAGTGTCGGGGGCAGAGCGAACCCGCTCTTGCAAATCTATCGAATTGACGCGCCAGTTTACAATAGGGTCTTCTGGGAGGGTGTCAGCGAGTTGCTCTTCCAGCCAGTTTTTCGTACCCATCTGTGCGACTCGTGCCACATCTCCCGGCTTCGCCCCAAACGCAACCCGATTTAACAGGTGACGCGCCTCTTGAGCGGCAGGCGTGTTTGGAAGGGGCAAAACCTCTGCGTGTGCGGTTCCTGTAACCCCTTGCACCTGTTTGTGTACAAGGTCGCATCCCGCCATACCCACCAGTGCCGCCGCACCCAAGCCGCCCACAAGGTTGGTGCGTACCGTATTCGATTGGGGAGGCTGTTCGCTCATCTTATGCCACTCCGGTAACATCTTGAGAGAGCGGGGGGATAATGGGGCTAGAGTAGGTCTGCTTTTGCGGTAGAATCGCGAGAACTCCCGAACCTAGCGCGAAGATAATCGACAGCGGCAACATAAGGAACCAACCGAGTAGCGGAAACAACATGGCAAAACTGTGGACGATACTTCCCCGTACCAACATCCCGAACGAGGTTCTTGCGCCGGACATCTCTCCGATACGGCTACCTAGCAGAGAGGCGATACCCGCACCGCCCACAATTAGCACACCGCCAAGAGAGAGGGCAAGTGCCATTCCTACCAACTTAATAGGACCCGCAGGGTTTCCTACCATCGTAAGAGCGATAAAAACAAGTACCGCCATAACCAGTCCGACAAAGAAGCACTTCTTAGTGTTTTTATCTAAAAAGGTCTGGGCGCGGTGAGTCTGTTGTGGAAGGGCGAGTGCCGTTACGATAACGAGTGCCGACCACGAGGTGAGGAGTGCCATTGTGATAGCGACTCCAAACTGTACAAGGGCGAGGTTCATGGGTTTCCTCCTAAGCAGGGTATTGGGATGGGAAAGCAGTATTTTCCACTTGAAGGTACTACGGCGGATTTGCAAAGGCGGTTGTGTGAAAAATGTCACACCCCCTAGCCTTTCTCCCTGCTTGCCTCTCTCTTGACAGGTACAAGAGGGTCTGCTACACTACGCCTAGCCTATCTGGTATAAGAAAGGAACGCCCCTATGTGGAAACTAGGCGCACTTGCTCTGCTTTTAGGGTTGGGGGCGAGTATAGGAACCGCTATGCAACAACCCCAAACAGTACGGCTTTGGGAGGGCAACGCCCCGCTGGCACAGGGCAATACCCCCACAGATATTCCGCTTATTACCCTCTACCCCGCCCCTACCGATAACCATAACGGCGCGGCAGTAGTCGTCTGCCCCGGCGGAGGCTATGGCGGTCTAGCTGCCCACGAAGCCGCCCCGGTAGCCAAATGGTTGAACTCTATTGGGGTCTCTGCCTATGTGCTTACCTACCGCCTTGGGCCACGCTATCACCACCCCGTTATGTCTAACGATGTCTCTCGCGCTATCCGCTTGGTACGCACCAATGCCAAAGCATGGAATATAGACCCGCAACGTATTGGGGTACTGGGATTTTCGGCAGGGGGACACCTCGCCTCTACCGCAGAGACGCACTTTGACGAGGGAGACTCCAAAGCCTCTGACCCCATAGAGCGAGTGAGTTCCCGCCCCGACCTTGCGGTACTTATCTACCCCGTGATTACGTTGTCGGGGCAGTTTGCACATATCGGCTCACGCAACAACCTGCTAGGAGTAGACCCTCCCCAAGCCCTCATAGATAGCCTATCAAATGAGAAGCAGGTGACGGATAAAACGCCTCCCACCTTCTTGGTACATGGGGCAGACGATACCGCCGTTCCGGTAGAGAATAGTCTGATGTTTGCAGAGGCGTGTCGAAAGCACAAGGTTCCTGTCGAGTTACACGTCTACGAGCATGGTGAGCACGGTTTTGGTATTGGAGGAGACGGCAGACCCGTTGGCGACTGGGTGAAGCGGTGCGCGGAGTGGATGAAAGCACGAGGCTTTTTTAAGGGCAAGCCCTAAACACGCTAGAGAAATGAGGCACAGTGACCCATGATTACCCCCATCGAAGCGACGAATACCTATTTTCAACGGGCGGCACAGCTACTAGGGTTGGATGCGATTACCATTCGCCAACTCATTATCCCGTTTCGAGAGGTTAAGGTCGAGTGTGACATTATCAAAGACGACGGCTCTCTCGCTATTTTTATCGGATACCGCGTACAGCATGATAACTCGCGGGGACCTATGAAAGGCGGTATTCGCTTCCACCCTAGCGTGGATATTGATGAGGTGAACGCTCTTGCCCAACTGATGACGTGGAAGACCGCCGTGGTTAATCTTCCTTATGGGGGTGCAAAGGGGGGTGTCTCTTGTGACCCGCGTACTCTTAGCAAAGGGGAACTCCAGCGGCTTACCCGCGTCTTTACGCAGAAAGTACACGACCTAATCGGGCCCGCGATAGACATTCCCGCCCCCGATATGGGTACGAACGCCCAAACTATGGCGTGGATAATGGACGAGTACTCCAAATTTCATGGCTATAGCCCCGCAGTGGTAACAGGAAAACCTTTGGAGTTGGGTGGCTCAGAGGGGCGTGATGCCGCAACCGGGCGGGGTCTGCTCTATGCCGCCGAAAGCCTTTTTGCAGATAACCACGTCAAACTCTCCTCGCTGACCTACGCCATACAGGGGTTTGGAAACGTGGGTTCTTGGGCGGCGCGTCTGCTCTATGCGGAAGGGGCAAAAATCGTAGCGATAAGCGATGTAACGGGGGCGATACGCAACCCGAACGGCATCGACATTCCCAGCCTAACGGAGTACGTAAAGCAGAACGGCGGTATTCAAGGCTTTACAGGCGGAGAGGCGTTCCCCCTAGAAGACCTGCTCTTCGAACCATGTGATGTGGTGATACCAGCGGCACTTGGAGGTGTGCTTACGGCAGAGAATGCAGGGCGCGTACAGGCGAGGTTTGTGCTAGAGGCGGCAAACCATCCCACAGACCCCGAAGCCGATGCTATTCTGCAACAAAAAGGCGTGATACTTCTGCCCGACATCTATGCCAATGCAGGAGGGGTTACGGTCAGTTACTTCGAGTGGACGCAGAACCTACAGCAGTTTCATTGGAACGCCGAGAGGGTGAATAAGGAACTGCGCCACATTATGCAGAACGCCTACAAAGATATTCGTGAGGTGCAGACAAAGTATCAGTGCGACCTACGTACCGCCGCGTTTGCTCTCGCCATTGATAGAGTATCCCGCGCTACGATGCTGAGAGGGTTATAGGCTGTAAAGGCTAAGACCTACCTACGGATTCACACGCCCGTTTCATTAACGCGCTAAAGATGAGGTGGAGTGCTACCATGTGAACGTCCTCCACCCGTTGCATATTGTTCGAGTGAACCACGAGGCAGTTCTGTGCGATACCCGCCAGTTTACCGCCCCCATACCCCGCAAACCCAACTGTCTTTGCGCCCAATTCGTTCGCCCTTGCCATTCCATTAAGCACGTTTTGCGAGTTGCCGCTTCCGCTAATACCGATAGCCACGTCGCCGGGTTCTATCCAGCACTCTATTTGTGGTGCAAAGACGTTCTCCCATGAGGTATCGTTTGCCCATGCAATCAGTACGGGGGCATTATCCGTAAGGCAGAGAGCGCGTAACGCTTTGCCCGCTTCCAGCTGTAGGTTTTTTTGAAGGTCGTTGGTAATATGGCTTACAGAACTGCTACTGCCCCCGTTTGCCATCATCACCACCCGTTTACCCTGTTGCCACGCCTCGAATAGCGTCTCTACAATGGCATCTATCTGCTCGTGCGAAATCGCGTCTAGCAGGGATTTCAAGTCGTCAAGATAGGTCTGTACAAAATGCGTCTGGCTCAAAAACTCTCTCCTTTTCGTTAAACCTCAAAAATCTGTAGCGGGTTCCGCTCTGCAATAAGCCCATGCTCCACGCACTTCTGTTGATAGAGGCGTAAGCCCTCTAATTGGAGGGGAGACAGGCGGTAGTCCATCACATGAACAAGGTAGTCGTGGGCGAGGTCAGGAGGTAGGTTCCACCTCTCTGCCCACGTAGCCGCCAACTCCTCAAGGTGCGCGTTCCCCCAGTCCATCGCACGGCGCAACACGGCACACATCTCCGCCGAAACACACTCCCGCCGCGCCGACCACGCCGCATAGACAAAAGGCAACTGCGTAAGGTCGTGCCACCCCTGTCCTAAGTCGTAGACGATGGTTTCGGGTAGCCCATCAAACAGTTTCAGGTCGCCGATAATCAGTCCCGCATCGTGCTTTTCTAGCATGGCATAGAGGTCGGGGGCATGGTGTTGGTAGCAGGGCGTTATACCGAACTGCTCCTTTAAGAGTATACGCAGTAGCGCGTTCGAGGTGAGCGAACTGGTGTCTAGTGCAACGCTCTGTATCTCTTCAAGGGGCTTTTTCGAGAAGAGGCGCACACTCTTTACCGCCCCACACGCCGAGATAGATATATTTGGAATAAGAACAAGGTCGGGGTTTTGCAGGGTCTCGAAAATAGAGACGTTGGCAACGTCCAGACTGCCTTCGCGTAGCATCTCGGCAAGGCGAGACGGAACCGCGTAGGTTATCTCTACGGGGCTATCACAGTCGGGAGTATGGAACCAGTCCACCATCGGCTTTGCATTGAGGTAGGGAACACTCCCAACTCGTATCATTTCATCTCCAAGCGTAGTTCGGCTTCATCAGCGGGGGTGGGACCTGTAAATCGCTTTTTCGCCCAAAACTGCCAATATAGCCCCAACTTTATCAGCATAATGAGCAACGTCCAGAGTACCAGTTCGTTGGGGGGAATGCTAAAAAGTACCGTAATCAGACAGACCCACAGAATCGCCAACAGGTTGATAGGTTTCCCCCATTTTCCTAAGTTCCAGGGGGCGGTTTCGGGGGTGGTAAACTCGCCCTTTCCGCTTCGCTTGTTGCGCCAGTTTAGGTAGACGGGCAGAATATAGGCGATGTAGAGAGCAATGGTACTGATGGAGGTTATCAGGCTATACGCCGCCGCATAGAGGCATATCAGCACCGAAAACAGACTAGTGAGTAGTATGGCATAGATAGGGGTCTGGTGTTTTGGGTGTATCTGCTTCATTAGGCGTGCGCCGGGCATTCCATCGTCCCGTGCAAAAGCGTACCACATCCGCGACATAGAGGCGATAGAAGACGACCCACACAGCCACATCGCTACTCCAATAATCACTGCCACAAGGTTCGCCATAAACGCGGAGAGGTTCTCGGTAGCGATATAGAGGACGGGGTAAGCGTCGTTGGCGGTCTTGGCAATATCTTTGTTGGGAATACACCACGTAAGCACCAAGAGAAGGATGTACCCCGCAACAGCCGACACCAACACCGAGAGGAAGATACCCCACGCCGAGTTCTTTCGCGCCATTATCGTCTCTTCGGCGACGTGAGCGGAGGCATCGTAGCCCGTATACGTCCATTGCGCTTGCAGTAGCCCCAGCGTAAAGACGAGGGCGAACGGTGCGGAACTATACAGCCCTTTTAGAAAAGGAAACATGGCAAAGAGCGGAGAAGGCACACTATAAGAGCCGACCACCAGCGCAGGGACACTCTGTTCGTGGATGGTGGCAGAGGAGGCATCGAGGGGAGTGACCGAGTTTACATAGTGAAACAGAAATCCGAAATCGCTGTGGTGCTTGCCCCAAAAAGTGAGCAGAGCGACGATGATTGCCCCACCTATCAGATGCCAGTAGACACTTAGGTTGTTTAGTTTCGCGGTGAGCCGAATTCCAAAAGCGTTGATAAGGATTTGCGGGATTAGTAGTAGCACCATCACCCCAATCTGGAAATACCAGTTTGAAATCGCTCCAAAGACGGGAAGGCGGTAGTCATCGGGTAGGTGAAAGAGGCGGGTAGCCGCCCCGATAAAGTAGATTGCCGCCCCCATATTGATAGCCGCCGTTGCGGTTATCTGTCCTACCATATTGAACCAAGCGGTTATCCACGCCCATTTTATCCCACCAAGTCGAAACGCCCAAAAGTACAGACCTCCCGCCGTAGGGTATGCCGAGGCTATCTCCGCCATGCTTGCGGCGACCAGTAGCGTGAAGAGGCTAACGAGGGGCCAGCCCACCGAGTTGATAACGGGGCCCGCAAACTTCAGTCCTGTGCCATACAGGAGAACCGCACCCGTAAGAATGGAGATAATGGAGAAGGAGATAGCGAAGTTGGAGAAGCCGCCCATTTCGCGGAAAAGTTGCTGGGTATAACCGAGGCTCTGTAGGTCGGCAATATCCTGTTGAATCATCTCTTCGCGGGAAAGTTTGCGGTCTGCCATCTGTGTACCTTTGTTGGGGTTGTTTACAGAGTTATTATACCTTGTTTGACAAAGAGGGTAAGAGCCTAGAACTGCTCTTCGTAAGAATGCTGTGTCTACGTGCATCAGGCAGATATAACAGGTTAGGGAACCACTTCAAACCGTTCCGTGTCATTGAGCCGGTAGACATAGAAATCACTGTCCAGTGTGAAGATACGCTTTTCCCCTAATGTTTCTGCTAAAGCAACTAGAGAAGCATCAGCCATGTCCATTGGCGTATCGTGATATATCTCCATAAGTGCTTGCATCCGAAGTCTCTCATTCTCTGTTGGAGCATGAATCCTAACAAGAGAGCTATTTACCAAATCCCACAAAAGTTTTTGTCTGGAAATTCCCCCCGACTTAAATGCAAAATACATCGCTTCTGTGAAACAAGGCCAAGTGGTTAAAAGGGGTTTTGAGAGGAGTTTTAGGGCTGTGCGGCAACGTAAGTGAGCACTCTGTTTTTTGTCTACAAGTGCAAAGAGGGTACTGGCATCAGTAATGGTCATGGTACAAAACCTAATTGGTGAAACTTCTCCTCCATTGCCTCCGAGAAGCCTACTTCTACAACATCCGTCCTACTAACATTCTCAGGAGACTCAAAAGTAGA